>JAIOJS010000055.1 GCA_019911795.1 Thermoanaerobaculia bacterium
GGTATAGGCTGCGCCCATGCCCGTGAAGGTGAGCGTGTCGATGGTTCCGGTAGCACTGGTGAAAGTGCTGAAAATAGCCATGGCACCACCGCCACCTGTTTGTGGTCCCAAGAGGACAAAACCCGCCGAGGAACTCGTGACTGCAGCACCCGGGACGACGACGGCCTCGATGGTCGAGACGGTCCCTGATGCCATTACCGGCAATGCGGTGTGGGTATCGAATCGGTTGCCAACGAGCGACCCACCGCTGAAGGAGACTGCGGGCACTCCCGAGTCGTACGCGATGGTTCCTACCGCCCTCGAGGCCTTGGTTGGCACTCCGGAGAGGCTCTGCGAGGAGGCTTCGGAGTACTTGCCGCTCGGGCTCGAGGATCGACGCGACGCCTGCACCTTCTTGAGTTCGAACCAGAGGCCCTTGCGCTCCGCCGGGTCGAGCTTCTTGAGAGCGGCTCTACGGTCGGGACCACTCATCTCCAGCAGGGCGTCGATCTGTTGGGCACGCGCTACCGCTGCGGTGTCATCGGCGGCATGGGCAGGCTTGGAATCTAGCGTCATCATCACGCCGGCACCAAGGCCGAGAATACAAAGCACTCCGAGAACTCGTCGCATGTCGTCTCCTTCAGGGGGACCTGGGAATTTAGGACAAAGGCCGTTGACTGTTAAGTTTCTACTTAACGTGATTAATAACTAGTTGGCGGTGACGCTAAGAAGTTATTCCACGACGAAATCGTGAGGATCGCACTGAGGGTACTCTAAGTGAGAGAGGCTGTCAACGGAAAAGGAGCTGACGTGAATGTTGGTTTTAGCGGTTCATAGAATAAGTCCTTTAGTATGTAGAAATGGCCGTCTAGATTTCTTGATGGGAATTTTCTATTTGAGATAGTGATATCGTCAATACGACTCCTCATTGAAAGGGTTGGGGGCGTGAACTTCAACTTGGTCTATCGAAAGCAACCTGGTCTATGGAAAGGAAGTGATTGGAATCCCACTTGCAAGCTCTGCTGCGAGCCTCGGTGCCGATTTCGCTTCGTGATGACGTCCGGGAAGTGAGTCGGACTACCTTGTCGTTGCTAGGGGCCATGAGCTTGGTTGTATTTCTTGCTTGCGATCCAGCGACGCCCCCATTGGTCCTCGAGGCGGTGACGCCGCCGTCCGACCTGACCCAGCTCGACCAGGCAGTTCAGGTCCAGTTTGCAGATCTTCAGGCTGCGCTCGAAGCGGTACCTGAGGCGCCGTCCGTCGCTAGCGGTTCTGCCTGGGGAGCGCTCGGTCAGTGGTTCCATGCCTATGGCTACAGCGACAGTGCCGGGAGTTGCTATCGCAATGCTCTCCTTCTGGATTCGAGCGAACCCAAGTGGTCTTACTACGCGGGGATCCTCGAGCAGGAATCCGGACGTTGGGAGACGGCGCGAGGCTACTATCGAGCCGCGGCCGAGCTTGCGCCGACCGAGTTGGGTCCCCAGGTGCGGTTGGCCGAGCTGGAGCTGCAATTGGGCGAGGCCGATGAAGCGGAGACGCTGTTTCGGGCAATCGTGGCTCGGGATCCCGACGAGACCCTGTCGCTCCTGGGCCTGGCCCGGGTGGCCATGACACGACAGGACTACTTCACAGCGTTGACGCACCTCCAGCACCTGGTCGAACTACAGCCCGACGCGGCCGAGGCCCGCTACGCGCTGGCCGTGACCTTGAGGCAGTTGCAACGTGAGGAAGAGGCGTTGGCTGAGCTGGCCCTGGTGCCCGCTGACAACCTGGATCAAGTGAGATTGGCTCCCCAGGGCCCATGGGATAGCGAGCTCGTCCGGGTGGATCGCGGTTCTAGGGCGCTAACCCGACGCGGGGTCCGGGCCTTTCGCGCTCGCGACTTCGGCCGTGCCGTGGAACTGCTGGGTCGCGCCGTTGGGTCCGACCCTTCAGGTGCGGATGAGCGCATCAACTATGCCCTGGCGTTGAGCGAAGTAGGTCGGCTCCCGGCGGCGGAGGAGCAGCTTCGTTTGGGTCTTGAGTTTTCGCAACCGGGCTCCGAGTTGATGGGCAAGTCTCATCTCGAGTTGGGTCGGTTGGCCGTCAAACAGCATGAGGCAGAGGCGGCTCGGGCTCATTTCGATGCTGCACTCAACCTCGACTCGACGTCGGTGGCGGCGCACACGGAGCTCGGCCGGCTGAACCATCGGCAGGGACGACTGGAGGATGCGCTCAGTCACTATGAATCGGTGTGCGCCGGGGCACGTCCCTTCCCCGAGGTCTGTTTCTGGCGCGGCGCTTTGTTGTCGGTGCTGGGGCGTGGCGACGAAGCACTCATGGCGCTGGAGGAAGACTCGCAGCGCTTTGGAGACAACCCGCGGTTGGAGACCCTGCTGGCGCGACTGTTGGTGACGCAGCCGTCGGCTTCCTCTCGAGACTTCGCGCGGGCCCGGTCCTTGGTCGCTCCCGCAATCGCAGGGACGCCGGGTGCTCCCGATGTCGTCGTTGCCCAGACCCTGGCCATGATCGCAGCGGCGGAGAGGGACTTCGGCCGGGCCATCGCCTGGCAAGGCTCTGTGGTCCAGGCTCTTGGCGACGAGCACCGACGGGATCTACAGATCGCCCGTCGCCGACTGGTCCTCTATCGCCAGGGCAACCCCTGCGGCAGTCCTTGGGAACGCCTGGAAGGACTGATCGAGGTCCGGGTCGAACCTCCCGAGGACGCGTCGTGACTTACCCTCGAGGGTATCCGTGCCGAGGGCTTCTGAGGGTTCTCACGATCATGGTCCTTATCGGGGCTTGCGATTCTGCTCGCGAGGTGGGCAAACCAGCCGGGGATCAAGGGCGGGAGCGGGAAGCGGAGTCCTTGCGAGTTGATGGCAACGGCGCTGACGCGCCGATCGTCTTCGCTGACATCGCCGTAGAGAATGGGCTGGACTTCGTGCATTCGAACGGCATGACCGGCCATCTCTACTTCGCCGAGCCGGTCGGCGCCGGGGCTGCCTTGTTCGATGTCGATGGAGATGGCGACCTCGATATCTTCCTGGTTCAGGGTGGTGCTCTGGGTGCGAACGCCTCCGACGCCGGGATCAAAGGCCGTCCGCGGGAAGGTGGTGGCCCGTGGGAAGATTCTCCGAGCGGAGGGCGGCTCTATCGAAACGACCTGAAAGTCAGCGGCGACGGAAGCAGGACAGTGCAGTTCACCGACGTCACCATGGAGAGTGGCCTGCAAGCCTCCGGCTACGGCATGGGAGTCGCCAGTGGGGACTTCGACAACGACGGTCGGACCGATCTCTACCTCACCAACTTCGGTCCCAACCAACTGTGGAGGAACGTTAGCGATGGGAAGCGGATCGCCTTCGAAGAGGTCACCCAGTCGGCTGGGGTCGAGGAGAATCGGTGGTCGACGGGGGCGACGTTTGCCGACCTCGATGCCGACGGTTGGCTCGATCTTTTTGTCACCAACTACGTCGATTTCGACCTGCTGAGCCACAAGACTTGCTCCTCTTCCGGAGGACGTCCCGACTACTGTGGTCCTCAGTCCTACGATGGGGAGTCGGATCGTCTCTGGCAGAATCGCGGTGACGGGACCTTTCAGGATGTGAGTGGTAGGGCCGGGATTCTCCTCGAACCCTCGAGCGGCCTCGGGGTGGTGGCAGTGGATCTCGACCTCGACGGTTGGCTCGACCTCTATGTCACCAACGATCTCAGGCGGAATGTGCTGTGGCACAACCGCGGTGGCGATGGGTTGAGTTTCGAGGATGTGGCGCTGGAGACGGGTACCGCCGTGTCGATGCTCGGTCGTGCTCAGGCCTCGATGGGAGTCGTGGCGGAGGATTTCGACGGGGATGCCGACGACGACCTTTTCATGACCCACCTGACGGCCGATACCAACACGCTTTACGTGAACGACGGAGGCGGCACCTTCGAGGATCGATCCAACCCGAGTGGACTCGGTGCATCGAGTCTCGAGGCCACCGGCTTTGGCGTCGCTGCTCTCGATGGCGACAATGACGGTCGGCTGGACCTGGTCATCGCGAACGGTGCCGTCAAGTCGATCGAGGTCCAGGCAAGGTCGGGCGATCCTCTTCCCCTCAAGCAAGCCAACCAACTGTTTCGGAACTTCGGGAGCGGACGATTCACCGATGCTAGCCAAGCGGCCGGGCTCGAGTTCTCCCGTCTCGAGGTCAGTCGCGGGGCCGTCTCCGGCGACATCGACAACGACGGTCGCAGCGACGTGCTGATTACCAACAACAACGGAGCGGCGAGGTTGCTACACAACGTGACCGAGAGCGGCAACCACTGGATCGGTTTGCGGGTCTTGGAGAAGCACGGCAGCGACGCTCTGGGAGCGAGAGTTCAGGTACTCACTAGGGACTCGAGCGTTTGGCGACGGGTATCGACCGATGGTAGCTACCTTTCGGCTCGCGACCCGCGAGTGTTGGTGGGCCTTGGTCTCGTCGAGGCTCCGGTGTCAGTCAGGGTTCACTGGCTGAGAGGGGGCATCGAGGAATGGCAGAGCCTGGCTCCGGGCCAGTACTATTCGCTGCGCCGCGGGGAGGGAGATCCAGTGAAGTCAGAGGAGCAGGAATGACGAGGACGAGAGCACGGTCTTTGGTGGTGTGGATGGTTCTTGCGCCGTCGCTTCTGTCCATGAGTGAGGTTTCGAGAGCTGATTCTTCTCCGACCTCCGCGGCGGCGGGAACCATCGTCGCCACTTGGCAGGATGGCAGTCTCTCCTCTGAGGAGCATGCGAGTTGGCGGCTTCACCACGGACTGGAAGCGAGTCCCGAAGCCATTCGGGAGCAGGTGTTTGTCGAGACCATGGCGGCAGCGGCGCGACGGAGGGGAGTGGCCGAGCAGCGCGAGACCCAGTTGGACTTCGAGAGAGCTCGGTACGCAGTACTTCTCGCTGCCCTCCAGCGTGACGTGTTAGAGCAGGTGGTGGTCAGCGACGAACAAGTGGAGGCCCTGCGCCTCGCAACCCCGACTGCCTTTCGACGACCTCGCAAGGTCAGATTGAGTAACATCTATCGCCGTTTCGAGGTGGGTGCGGACGGCGCAGAGAGAACGCGCCAAAGGATGGATCGAGTCTACGAGGAACTCCTGCGCGGGGGGGACTTTGCGGATCTAGCCCGTCGGGAATCGCAGTCGCAGTCGCGTTTCCGCGACGGTAGTCTTGGCTTTCTCGACGTCGACGCCCTGCCGCTGGAGGTGGCGACAGCGGTGGAGTCGCTGCAGCCGGGCCAGGTGACGCTGCCCATCGAACACGGCGAAGGAGTCTCGATCTTTCTCTGTCAAGAGATTCGGCCGGCGATCGTGCCGACCGCTGACGAAGTGCGGACGAAGTTGCGGGCCAATCTCCAACGGATCGAGAGTCGCAAGGCATGGGATCGCTACCAGGAAGACCTCCTCACTGCCGCTAACGTCACCCTTCGTCCCGAGGCGAGCGACGTTCCCTTGATTGTGGGTGACTACCGCATAGACCGTGCCCAGTTCGAGATTCTCTGCGCCCAGCGCTGGCCGGAGCGGCAGCTGGATAGTCTCTCCCTCGAGGAGCGGAGTGACGTACTCCGGTCATGGGCTTTGGGTATCCTCGGTTCTCGTCGCGCCATCGAGCGGGGGCTGGACCGGGAATCCAGGATTGCGGCTGCGCTGCGTTGGCAGGGTGTCGAGATTCTGGCCCAAAAGGAACTGGTTCGACGGGTCGACGAACGCCTCAAACCTCCCGGGGAAGAAGAACTTCGTCGAGAGTTTGCGGCACATCCGCGCCGCTATCGCGAGCCGGAGAGCTTCGAGCTCTCGGCCATCCATTTCGCGGAGGAGACGTTCGCGGACACTAAGGGGGGGATGGCGCCGTTAGATTCGAAGGAGAAGAGCCGCTCGGCGCTCGGAATTGTGCGCCGCCTCGAGGCAGGAGAGCTTGCGTTCGATACGGCCGCGCGCGACTACTCTATTCATCCGTCTAGCGAGCAGGGTGGATATCTCGGTTGGTTGACTCGTCGTCAGGTCGCTGGCTGGGGTTCGGTTGCGGTCGGTGCTCTCACCGCCATCGAACCGGGGGAGCGGACCGGACTCTTGCATCTCGAGTCAGGCCTCTGGATCTTCGTCCTGAAGGACCGTCGCGAGCCTGCTCCCGGTAGCTACGAGGCCAGCCAGGAGGAGGTTCGCGCCGACCTGCGGCGAAAGGGGATCCAAGACCTGGAGGTCGTCCTTAGAGAGGAACAACTGGCGAAAATTGGACTCGCTTTTCCGTCCGAGGAGCTCCCAAGCCAGTGAAGTTTGCACCGGCTCGCCGGTGGATGAGGCGACCGGTTGGCTAGCTCTCGGCCAGGCAATAGAGAAAGCGTTCGCCACGAAGGTAGATCGCATCGCCGACGACCGCGGCCGAGGCGCTGAACTGATCGTCCAGTCGGTTCACGGCGAGCACTTCAGTCTTCTCGGCGTGGTTCAAGACGACCGTGACACCGTTGCGGTCGGTGATGTAGACCCGCCCGGCGGCGCCGACGGGAGAGGCGTAGATGTTGCGCAGCTCGGGGAGTCGCACTGTGCCCGGGACTTCACGACCACTCTTGGCCTCCAACCTCGTGAGGAGCGCTTGGTAGTGCCCAAGGAAATAGAGGGCGTCGCCGTAGAGAAGGGGCGAGGGGACGTACGGTGTGCCACGGGTGCGAACCCAGGCGACTTGATCGGTCCCGGTGATGTCGCCCTTGGCCCGGGAGAGCCGGATCGCGACCATGGATCGAGTGTCGTAGCTGGATCCGGCGTAGACGAAGCCGTCGGCAGCCACGGGCGTTGCGACGACGTTGGCCGATAGGCCTCCCCACTCCCAAACGATCGCGCCGGTGGCCAGGTCATAGCCACGGATCCGTCCCGTAGCGCTGACGATGACCTGAGGCTTTCCGTCGACCACCACGACGATCGGCGTCGCCCAGGACGTGACTTCATCGCGCGGCATGCGCCAGCGTTCCCGACCGGTCGCTTTGTCGAAGGCAACGATGAAGGACTGGCCTTCGTGATCCCAATTGACCACGAGGGTGTCGCCGTAGAGGACGGGCGAACTGCCTTCTCCGTGGGCATGCTTGGTCTCCATATCGCCCAGGTCGCTCTTCCATTGGACCTCTCCCTCGAGGTTCAAGGCGAAAAGGCCTCGCGACCCGAAGAAGGCGAAGACGAGTTTTCCGTCGGTCACCGGGGAAGCGGATGCCAGACTACCCGAAGCGTGGCCTCCTTCGTGAGGCAGCTCTTCATGGAGCGTGGTCTGCCATACGATGCGCCCGGTGGCACGGTCCACGGCCAGAGTCACGAACTGCTGCTTGCGGGTCACCGGAAGACCGTCGTGGGCCCCGTGGGCCGAGTCATGGCGGGCCGGGATCAGCTCTCCCACCGGAACTGCGGCGGTGAGGAAGAGCAGGTCTCCCCATACGACCGGCGTCGAGTGACCAAGGCCCGGTAGCGGAATCTTCCACCGGACGTTGTGTTGCTCGTCCCAGGTCACGGGCGGGCTGGCGGTCGGGGCTTCGCCGGTCGCCAGAGGGCCGCGCCACTGGGGCCAGTTGTCCGCAGGGCGGGCCACCGCTGAAGAGGCCGCGAGGATACTGATTCCTGCCATAGCGATGAGGGCCGCCCAGTGGGGAGCACGCTGAGCTGCGGGAGGCCGGACGGTCGGAAAGTTCTGGAGGAGCGATCTGAGATTTCTTGGCACCATCCGATGATGCTAGCCCAACGTGGGACGACGCCTGGGGATAGCGACGGAAGGCTGGCCGATCTTGGATCCGGCACTTCGAGCCGTCACCCTACCGAGGGGCGGCAAGGATGATTCTGAGATAATGCGTGTTCTAGAAGCAGCGAATCGCAGCCAAGATAGGAACCCAGCGATGATCCGTTTGATCGACCGTAGCCTTCGGCCCCTAGTTCTGGGCCTCTTACTATCTTGTGCCGCATCGTCTGCTCTTCACGCCAGTGATAGCGAGGCGATTCGTGAGGGAATCAGGAGTCAGGTCGAGTTGATTCGGTCCGGAGGACATCTCGATGTCGGGACGTCCCATGTCGCCTCCGCCGAAGTTCTCCCGAGTTTCTATGAGGCTCGGAATTTCGAGCCGGCGTGGACCGATCCCGGGGACCGAACACAGCTTCTCCGAGCCATCGATCGGGCAGCTGAAGATGGACTGAGTCCGGCTGACTACCATCGGGCGGCCCTCCTGGCTCTCAACGGCGAACTCGGATCGGGAAGGGCTGGCCCAGACCGTGCGGCAAGAGCCGACCTCCTCTTCACCGATGCCTTGGTGAGGTTGGGTTACCACATCATCCTTGGGAAGGTGAGTCCGAAGGACCTAGAACCGACCTGGAACCTGGAAGGCAACCTCGGCGGCCTCGACCCCGTCAAGGCGATAGAGGACGCCCTGGCCTCCGGCAGTTTGGAGGCGGTGATCGAGAGTTACAAGCCACAGGATCCGTTTTACGTGAGCCTAAAAGCTGAATTGGCCCGCTATCGACAGATCGCGGCCGCCGGTGGGTGGCCAACCGTACCGGAGATCGGCAAGCTGGAGGTCGGTGACACCCACGACGCGCTGCCGACGCTACGCCGTCGACTCGCCATCACTGGCCATCTGGCGGAGGGCGCTTCGATGACGTCTACTACCTTCGACGAGTCCTTGGTCGAAGCGGTTCGCGACTTTCAGCGGAAACACGGACTCAACGATGATGGCATCGTCGGTCGCCACACCCTCGAGGTGGTCAACGTGTCGCCGCAACAGCGGGTCGACCAGATTAGGGTGAACCTAGAGCGGGGGCGATGGATCCTGCGTGATCTCGGCGACGACTTCATCGCGGTAAATATCGCTTCCTTCTACGCCTACGTAGTGCGCGACCGGCAGCCGATCTTCAGTTCTCGAGTGGTAGTGGGAAAACTCAACCACAAGAGCCCAGTGTTCAGGGCCGACATGAAGTACATCGTGCTCAATCCGACCTGGGTGGTGCCGGCCAGCATAGCGCGCGGCGAGCTCTTGCCGGACCTCAGAAAGAACCCCAACTATCTGAGCGAGAAGCACATAACCCTGCTGGACCGGTCTGGGAACTCCGTCGATCCGGTGGCCCTTGATCTCACTCCAGGAGCGCCATTTCCTTACACCTTCCGCCAGGAGCCGGGAGCCTGGAATGCTCTGGGGCAGATCAAGTTCATCTTCCCGAACCCCTATTCGATCTACCTTCACGACTCCCCGAGCCGCAATCTCTTCGATCGCGAAGTGCGTGCTTTCAGCCACGGTTGTATTCGGGTGGGCAACCCGCTGGGATTGGCCGAGGTCGTACTCAGTCAGGACGAAGGCTGGGATCGGCCCCACATCGATGAGGTTCTCGCCTCTGGAAAGACGACGACGGTCTACCTCGACGAGCCGCTGCCGGTCCTGATCCTGTATTGGACGGCCTGGGTGAACCCCGACGGTGAACTGAAGTTCTACGACGACATCTACAGTCGGGACCGGACGGTTCTAGAGGCTCTCGACCGCGAATACCAAGCCTCGATGTAACCAGTCGGTCGCCAGGATCGACTCGAACGACTCGTCTGAGTGGGTTTCTTGCCCGGACAGCCGGGTTGCCCTAGCATTGCCGCTCGCCCTTTTTTCTCCGCACCTATCGTGTCGGAGTTCCTCCGACGATCGATTCGAGGTTTTTTATGTCCCTTGCCAAGATTTCTGCGCCCCAGCTTCTACTGCTGTCCGTCATCCTTTCGCTATCCGGCTTGTGGGGAGTGTCTTCACCAGCAGAAGCCGAGAGCAACTCCCGAGTCATCGTGGTTCCTGACAAGGGGATCGAGATCCAGCTGTGGGACGAGACAAACCAGGCAGGTGAGGTCGATTCCTACGTGCGAGTGGTTCGAAACGGTCAAGTCGTGGGTCGCACGAGAGCGACTCGGGACGAGGTTCAGCTGGCTGGTGTCAGCTTCGATCCACTGACCGATGGAATGCCCGCCGTCGCCGAGACGCTCCAGGCAAGGGACGACAACCGACTCTTTCTCGTGCAGCTCTTCGCCAGCGCCCTTCCCGAGTTCCAGCAGGAGATTCGCGAGCAGGGTGGAGCGATTCATCGCTACTACACCGAACATACTCTCCTAGTAGAGATGGAGCCGGCGACCAAGGCCGAGGTCGAGAGTCTCCCCTTCGTTCGGTGGGTGGGACCGTATGCACCAGCCTTCAGGGTCGAGTCCGCCCTTCGCGATGCCCTGACGGGTGATGCACCCGATCTCGCCGACGAGCGCTACTCGATCATGACTTTGCGCCGCGGGGGCGAAGCGAAACAGGAGGTCGCGCAGCGGATTCAGGAACTGGGGGGCCGGATCGATGTGATGACCGCCGACGGCTACCGGTTTGAGGCGACTCTCAGTCCGGCCGTGCTTCTGGCGTTGGCGCACGACGATCGCGTTCACTACATCGACCGTTGGGGCGGTCCGATGGAGACCGATATGGATATCGTCCGGGAGGTGGGCGGCGCCGACTACGTCGAGGTCGAGGGCGGTTTCACCGGCCAGGGTACGAGAATAGAGGTCTTCGACTCTGAGTTGAGAGTGTCTCACCAGGAGTGGATGACGTCGCCGATCATCCACAATCCTGATGGTCTTGGGACAGGGGGCACGCCCCACGGGACGAGTTGCACGAGCAATGTGTTTGCCCAGGGCATCAGCGCGAGCGCTCGCGGAGTGGTTCCCGACGCCCAACCGATCTTCTTCCGTGCCGATGAAGCTGCAGTGTTCGGAGGCACGGAGAGCCGACACACCATCGCGGGCCAGTTGATGGATCCAGCCGGACCGTATCGGGCGGTCCTGCAGACGTCGAGTGTCGGAAGCAGTCGAACCTTCTTCTACACCTCGATCTCAGCCGACACTGACGACGCACTGTTCCTCAATCAGGTGCTCCATACCCAGTCGCAATCGAATGCCGGCAATCAAGACTCGCGACCTCAAGCCTGGGCCAAGAACATCGTGTCAGTTGGTGGTTTCAGACACTTCGGCACCGCCGACCGATCGGATGACCTGTGGCAGGCGAGTGCCAGCATCGGACCGGCCGAAGACGGTCGAATCAAGCCGGACCTTTCCTTCTTCTACGATGGGATTTTTTCCGCCAGCAACTCGAGCGATACGTCGTATACCAGCTTTGGAGGCACCAGCTCGGCGACGCCCCAGACCGCCGGGTACTTCGGACTGTTGTTCCAGATGTGGCACGAAGGGGTGTGGCGTGGGCATGGAGGCGGCCCGACCGTCTTTGATAGCAGGCCCAAGATGGCCACCGCCAAGGCCCTGATGATCAACAACGCCCATCGCTACGACTGGAATGACGGTTCCAATGCCGATATGGATCGCTTCAAACAGGGCTGGGGCACGGCGGATGCGGCCAATCTGTACGACAACGCGGCCTCCACTACCGTCTTCGACGAGAACGTGGTCTTGGAGCATGGTGAGACGTTTGTGTATCAGGTGGAAGTCGGTCCTGGGGAGCCCGAGTTCCGGGCCACCATGGTCTACGTCGATCCGATGGGGACGGTCGGTGGCGGCGTCAACCGAATCAACGACTTGACTCTAATGGTGATCAGTCCCAGCAGTGTCATTTATTGGGGGAATAATGGACTGCTGGCCGGGAACACCTCAACTTCGGGCGGATTGTCCAATACGATCGATACCGTCGAGAACGTTTTCGTCGTCAATCCAGAGCCCGGCCAGTGGACGGTCGAGGTTCTGGCCGACGAGGTCGTTCAGGACGCTCACCTGGAGACCAACCAAGTGGATGCAGACTTTGCGCTCGTCGTTTTTCCCGCCGTCGCGACACTCTTCTCGGATGGCTTCGAATCCGGAAACGTGACCGCTTGGTCGTCGAGCTCCCCGTAGGATTCTCTGCGGGGCAGTTCGGGGGAGCTTCAGTCCGTTGAGTTCTTGGGCTGAGAGCGGTCGGTAGGGGCGCTTCCAAACCATCCCTTTTGATCGGCATCATCGAGGAGTTGCTGGGTGTATTCCCAGAGTCTCGGCGAACCCTCCCCGATGGGAGCGAGGCGCTTCTCGACTTGCTCGCGGCGGATGCCATGGCGTCGCCAGGAGCCGCCTTCGGTGGCGATGTTGAGGAGCATCGGCTGGAAGCGATCCACGGCGTTGGCGAAGCGGGCTTCCGGAGTCGACCTCTCCTCGAACTCATGCCAGAGCTCGAGGCATTCGGCGGCCAGGTCGTCGGATAGAAGACCGAAAATTCTCTCGGCGGCGAGCTCTTCCCGCTCGAACTTTCCCACCGATGCCTCGGCGTCGTAGCAGAAGGTGTCACCGGCGTCGATCTCGACCACGTCGTGCACGAGGAGCATGCGGGTTGTCTTTGCGATATCGAGGTCGTCGGGACCATGCTCGCCGAGAAGGTTGGCCATTAACGCGAGGTGCCAACTGTGCTCGGCCGAATTCTCGAAGCGCGAGCCGTCGGCGAGGGTCGTCTGTCGGAGAATGTTCTTGAGACGGTCTAGCTCGAGGATGAAGTCGACCTGACGGCTGAGACGATCGTTCATGTTGGGACGCTCACCTTGGGAGTATAGCGGCGAGATACTCAGTGGGCTAAGCTGTTGCCGGTAGGACAAGTTCAAGGAGGAATCGCGTGGCCAAGATCGTTCGTCTCATCATCCTTATCGTCGTCGCCTTCGTAGCCTACGACTACGGATGGCCCTGGCTCCAGGCCGAGTTGGCACAGAAGGGCAAGATCAAGACGACGGTCCTCTCGGACTTCGATGGGGACGACGTCATGGATTCGGGAGTTGACCGTTGCTTACTCCTCGCGTCGGATGCCAACGAAGCGTTCGGAGCTGGCATCGGACAGTTCTCCGGAGGGCAACCAAACCGCGGGGACTGGATGAGCTTCGCCGGCCGAGTCCAGAAGCAGGCGGCGAGGGCAGCATCGGCCTGTAGCTGTCCGGGCGATGGGTGTGGTCTTGCCGCCGAGGCGATGGTGGAACTGGAGTCCCTGATCCAGGAGACTGATGGCTTGGTGCGGGGTTCGACCGACACCTTCTCGAATCCGGCCAATCGTCATGAGAAGGTCTACGACTTGCTGGCACGGGCCCGACGGGCCGCCGACAACGAGCCCAATCTCTGAGGCCAGACCGACGACCATAATCGCGTCGGCGGCAGCGGTTCAGCCCTGAAAGCTTCAGTCAGTCCTGGGCACGCCAAGACTGCTATATTCCCGGCCATGTCAACTTTTCGTTTTCTCTGGGTGGTGGTGTCGTCGGGGGCGATCGTCATGGCTCTGGAGATCCTATCGGCGCGGATTCTCTCGCCGACCTTCGGCAACAGCGTCTACGTCTGGGGATCGGTCATCAGTGTCTTTCTCGCCGCACTGTCGATCGGCTACCTGTGGGGCGGATCCCTGGCGGACCGACAGCCAAAGCTCTCGACGCTCGGTCAGCTGCTCCTCTTGGTGGTGCTCCTCGAGGTCGTCCTGCTGCACTTTGGGGTGGAGATCACGGAAGGCCTAGGCCGGATCTTCGGGACGTCTCGGTACGGCGCACTGGCTACGACCGCGCTCCTCTTCGGACCGATCACGACGCTCCTCGCCACCGTCTCGCCGTTTGCCGTTCGACTCGCGGCGAAGGAGGTCGAGTCGCTCGGCAATGTCTCGGGTCGACTCTACGCACTGTCTACCGCAGGAAGCCTGGCGGGGACCCTCGGTTGTACTTTCATCCTGATCCCATTCTTGGATGTCAGGCAAGCGTTGTTTATTTTGATCGTCTTGACCGCGGTCACGGCCGTCGCCGCGATGGGCGGTGAAGGGCGCGCCGCTCTGCCCGTCGTGGGTCTGATCGCAGTGGCGCTGACCGTAGCCTCGGTGTACACCTTCGCTCCAGATCGATCCACCGAGGCTCTCTACTACCGGCGGATGACGCCCTACCAGACTCTGGAGGTTCGGGATTCGGAAGGGGTTCGTACGTTGACGAGCGACGGGCGTACCCACTCAGCGGAGTCCTTGGCGACCGGCGAGTCGACGGCCGCTTACGCTCGCAACGGCATCATTCCGCTACTCTTCAATCCCGAGATCCACCGGATAGCCGTTCTCGGCATGGGGGCTGGATCCTACGATAACTACATTCGGAAGTTCGATGCCTCGATCGAGGTCGACAACGTCGAGATCGACCCCGCGGTACTCGAGGTAGCTGAGGAGTTCTTCGGATTCGTTCCGACGAGTACGTCGAGGGTGATCATCCAGGACGCCCGTCGTTTTTTAGACGAGGTGCCGAAAGGCGACACCGAGCTCGAAAAGTACGACCTCATCTTCTCCGACACCTATTTGGGACTGTCGGTTCCGTTTCACTTGACGACCGTCGAGTTCGTAGCCCTGGCGAAGAAGAGGCTCACCGCCGACGGCATCCTGATGATCAACGTTGCGGCGAATCTGGAACACCCATTTGCGAAGGCGCTGTATTCGACGGTGGCAAGCGTCTTTGGGCACACCTATCTCTTCGAATGTCCGCGGCCGAGCGCCAACCACCTCGTTGTCGCTACCAACTCCACCCTTCCTCGCATGCAGCGTGCGGAGCTCGTCGAAAGGGCAAAGCGCTTGGAGTCCAGATTCCCCTACGTCTCGCCGTCGTTGGTCGAAGTCGCCAACGATCTGGTGGAGATCGACTTGAGATTGGACGACGAGCAGGTCCTTCGCGATTCCTTTGCTCCGGTCGATCACCTCATTCACCTGGGGCAGCGTCAAGGGCTCGGGAAGAGTCCGAGTCTGCGGTGAGCGAGTCCTACAAGTCGCAACTCGAGAGCGGGTAACTGCCGTCTATTCGACTCCGAGCGACTGAAGTTGCACCGGAAGAGCCCCACAGTCTTCTCCCTGTTGAGGCGCGATATCGAGAGTGACCGTGCCGGGGTTTCCCACTTCGCAGACGAAGCAGTAGTTGGTGCCGGCGGTCAGGGAGAGGCCGTTGATCAATCCGCCTCCCGTGGCCTGATCGGCGTCCACGCACCCTGAGGGCGAGGTGGAACAGGGGCCTGCCACAGCATTGATCGAGAACTGGAGCCCGTCGGGCGCTTCTCCGAGGTTCAGGCCACCAAAGCAAGAGGCATCGACCAGGCAGTTGTTGGTAGGGACGAAGCAGGTTACGTGGTCGGAGCCCAA
Source organism: Thermoanaerobaculia bacterium (assembly GCA_019911795.1). GTDB lineage: Bacteria > Acidobacteriota > Thermoanaerobaculia > Multivoradales > JAIOJS01 > JAIOJS01. Next base: position 15,093 of record JAIOJS010000055.1, read on the forward strand.
CTCGAAACAGCCGGTGCTGGAGCTGAGGTCGATGTCATCGACGCTGGCGAACGCGACACCGAGGAAGGGAAGGGTGTTTCCTCCATCGAGTGAGGCGTCGGGGCCACAGGTCTCTGCCGGAGGAGGTTGGGCGATGCCGGCGGAAGCGACAAGGATTCCGAGGAGAAAGAGCAGCCTTGAGGATCCGAGGTTCTCGAGGGTCATGGGCGTCTACCTTTCTGCGAAGACTTGCGCGTCTTGCGAAGACTCGCACGGTGCGGCGGAAATAGCCGAAGAGGCACATTCTACTAAGCTAATGCGTACAGTTGCCGAGTTTACCTCGAAGAACGCTCTATGGGGCCTTCCAATGGCGACCTCTGTTTGTCGGACTCGTTAGCATCAGATTCGAAAAGGACGCGGGCGCTTGCCGTCGAATCGTCTTGCTGAAAGATCCGTAGTGCAGGACACGGACTCCGGCCGAGACGATCGAGCGGCAATCCGACATCGAGCGGGTTGCATGGCCGGCGGTACAAAAGTAGCCACCAAGAGGGATGTCGGTGGCGCTTTTCGGGTAGAGTCCCCGCATGGCCGAGCCAGAATCCGTCTACCTGATCGTCGACCCTCTCGGGGACTACGCGGAGCGGATGGTGATGCGTCTGGCGGAGCGGGGGCGGCAAGGGATCGCGGTCTTCTCCTCTCCCCTGCGCCAGAAGATCTTCGAGCATCGCTATGCGGCTCGCTTCAGCGACCAGCTAATCGCCTCCTATGGGCCTGATGAAGAACCCGTCGACATCGGCATCTTGGCGGAGCAGATCGGTGAGGCGTGGCGCGGTCGCCTGAGTGGGATTATCCCTTGGGATGAGATGAGCGTCTCGTTCGGCGCCAAGCTTGGGCAGCTCCTCGGCCTCGGTTGGAACTCTCCCTCGGTGATCGAGCGCTGTCGCGACAAGGGTGTGATGAAGAGCTGGCTGCGGGAGGCGACGGATCTGCGGATCAACGCCGGTCGCACCGTGCGCGACGCCGAAGAGGCGATCGCCTTTCAAGCCGACGTGGGAAGCTGGCCGATCGTGGTCAAGCCTTCGGGGGGCGCTGGATCTACCAATGTGTTCTTTGCTCGTAGTCGCGGTGACCTCCTGCGTGCCTGTCAAGAGGTCTTCGAGAGTCGCACCGGTGAGGTCCTCTTGGAGGAGTTCATCGGCGGCGACGAGTTTGCGGTGAACGGTATCGTCGACGCGTCGGGCGGATTCCTCCTTACCGACTGTTGGTACTACGACAAGCGCGAGAGTCGTGGCCGTCCCAATCTCTACTATCAGTCGATCAAGGTGGGATCCGACGAGGAGCCGTTCTTCGAGTTGGCCGACTACGCGGCCGCGGTTGTGCGCGGCCTGGGGCTACGACGCTCACCCGTCCATCTCGAGATCAAGGTGGACGATCGTGGTCCCTGTCTCATTGAGGTCGGAGCCCGTTTTGCCGGCGGCAATCAGCCGATGCTCGCTTCGAAGCTTCACGGCTTGGACCTCTTTTCCTTGGCGGCGGGGCAGTACGTCGACCGTGTCGACCTCGGTCCGGACGATGTGGACTACGCCCGCTACGACAGTCTGCAGGCGCGCATCGTCAGTGGCATCCAAGATGTCGAGATCCCGCAGATCCGCGTCGTCCATGGCAAGGAGGAGGTCGAGTCACTGCCTTCCTTCCTAGGATTTGGTACCTTTCGCGGTCCCGGTACGAAGATGCCGGTGACGCGAGATCTCGACACCAAGGCCTACGAGGTCTACCTCATGCATCCATCTCCGGAGCAGATCGAACACGACGCGGCTGCAACGCGACACTGGCTGACCTTCGAGTAGCGGAGCGAAGATGGCGTACTTGATCATCGATCCCTGTGGGGACTATCCGTCGCACCTGATGAGATTCCTCGCGGGGCGCGATAAAGGGGCGGTGGCGGTATTCTCCAGCCCTGGTCGGTACATGCTGTGGCGTGACAAGTGGTCGAAGTCTCTGGAGCAGTGGGTGCTCGACGAGTTCCTGGCTACCCAGGCACCCAGTCTGGCGTCGCTCGCCGCCCACATCCACCACGCCTGGCCCCGGCTGGAAGGCGTGATCCCATGGGACGAGGAGAGCATCCTACTCGGGGCCGACCTCGGCGAACGACTGGGGCTGGGATGGAATCCGCGACGGGTGATCGAACGCTGTCGCGACAAGGCGGTGATGAAGGACTGGCTACGCCAGCACGCCGGAGTGCGGATCAACGCGGCCCGGGTAGTGTCGGATGGACACCAGGCTTTGGAGTTCCAACGCCAAGTGGGATCGTGGCCGGTCGTCGTGAAGCCCACCGAGGGGTCGGGGTCGGAGAACGTCTTCTTCGCCACCGACGACGACGAACTCCTCTCGCGCTGTCAGAGGGTGATGCAGAGCGGTGACGGAGGCGTACTCCTCGAGGAGTTCATCGGTGGACGTGAGTTTGCCGTCAATGGGATCGTCGATGCTCGGGGCGACCTCCTCGTGACCGACGTCTGGGTCTATGACCGCCGCACCAATCGCGGCGCGCCCAACGTCTACTATCAGTCGATCAAGGTGTCATCCCGCGAGGCAGTCTTCCATTCCTTGGGGAACTACGCGGCGGCGGTAGTGGAGTCTCTAGAGTTGCGCCGGGCACCGATCCACATGGAGGTGAAGGTCGACGATCGCGGGCCCTGTCTGATCGAGGTCGGAGCCCGCTTGTCCGGTGCCAACTTGCCGATGTTGGCGTCCAAGCTTCACGGGAGGAGCTTGTTCGAACTGGCTGCCTGTCACTATCTCGCGGATCTACCGCTTAAGCGATCGGAGGTCGACTTCGAGCGCTACGATCGGTTCGAGGCGCGGGTGATCAATGGCGTCCAGGCCGATCCCATCCCTAGGATTCGGGCGGTTCATGGCGTGCGGGAGGTCGAGGCTCTTCCGTCCTTTGATGGTTTTGGCCTCTTGCGGCCGGTGGGGACGAGTGCGCCACTTTCGGTCGACGTCGACAGCCGTGCCTACGACGTTTTCTTGATCCATCCGGACGGCGATCAGATTCGACGGGATGCCGAGGCGGTGCGGCGGCTCCTAGGGTACGACTAGCGGGATCGAGAATCGGGTAGGGTTGTGATACCTTTCGGAGGGTCGAAGTTTGTCCCCGCCGGAGATCGTTGGAGTCTCGGGCGGAGCGTTGAAATCGAGGGAGACTATGTCCTGGATCGTTGAGTTCTATCGTTCGTCCATCGGGCGGAAGATGGCGATGGCTGTGAGCGGCCTCGCCCTTTTCGGCTTTGTCCTCATGCACATGGTGGGCAACCTCAAGGTCTACCTCGGGGCGGAGGCCTTCAATCATTACGCCGAAGGGTTGAGGACGATGGGGGCGCCGATCTTCGGCCACGGCCAGTTGCTGTGGATCGCGCGGATCGGGCTCCTGCTCGCAGTGGTTGTTCATATCCACGCGGCGGTGATGACCAGTCGGATCTCGCACGCCGCGCGGCCGACCAGTTACAAGCGGCGGCGGTCGGTGCAGCAGACCTACGCCGAACGCACCATGCGCTGGGGCGGGATCATCATCTTGCTCTTCATCCTCTATCACCTGGCTCACTTCACCTTCGGGCCGAGCTGGGCTCACCCCGACTTCATCAAGGGCGATCCGTACCATAATTTCGTCGTCGGCTTCTCCGTTTGGTGGGTGAGCGCTTTCTATATCGTGGCGCAACTCTGTTTGGGGATGCACCTCTACCACGGCCTCTGGAGTCTCTTTCAGTCGTTGGGTATTTCGCC
>JAIOJS010000600.1 GCA_019911795.1 Thermoanaerobaculia bacterium
CTAGTCTCCTTCTCCGTCGGCGACGGTACGCTTCGTTGGGCGGCGGGGTCCGACCCGTCCAGCTACTCCTCACCGATTCTCGCGACCCTGGCCGGACGACGGCAGATCGTGATCTTCAACCAGTCGACGGTCGTCGGCCACGACCCGTCGAACGGAGAGGTGCTGTGGAGCTATCCCGTGCCCTCGGGGCAGCCCAACGTAGCGACGCCGGTGATTCTCGATGACGAGAGCCTCTTCATCTCGGCTGGCTATGGGATTGGCGGAACGAGACTGAGGATCGCACAGGAAGGCGACGACTACTCGGTGCACGAAGTATGGGCGACACCTCGACTGAAGAGTAAGTTCGCGAACGTCATCCTCCACCAGGACTTCCTCTACGGCCTCGACGATGGAGTCCTGGTCTGCTTGGATCCAGCCGATGGAGAACGCCGCTGGAAGCGGGGGCGCTACGGTCACGGTCAGCTGCTGATGGCGGGAGATCAGCTTCTGGTCCAGACCGAGAGGGGAGAACTGGTGCTTCTCGACGTCTCGCCGGAGGGACCCACCGAGAGGGCACGGTGGGAGGCTTTCTCGGGGAAGACCTGGAATCCTCCGGCCCTGGCCGGGCGATTCTTGGCTCTTCGAACCCATGAGGAAGCCGTGGTTTACGAGCTGACCCTGAGTCAGTAGTTCCGCGGTTTTGGTGAGGTTCGACGCTACCTCTGGATCGGGTGTCGGCCGAAGCAGCGACTCACAAATTGGGGAGGATCGGCATCTTCAGCACGACACGGACCGCGACCAGGGTAGAGAGCAGTCCCGCGATAAGGAGAGCGCCAAGGGTCAGCCCAAGATCGAGAAAGGGCACTCGATCGAGGTTACCGATAAGTCGCGGAGCGGCCGCCGACAATCCCGCCAGGGCTCCGAGGAGCATACCGGTCAGGAGCAGCGATCCGTTCTCGACCACGACGGCGGCGGCGAGGGTTCGCGTCCGGAAGCCAAACGCCTGTAGGGCGGCCAGCTCTCGTCGTCGTTCCAGGACGTTGCGCAGCATGACGATCCCCAGCCCCAGGGTGCCGAGGAGAAAGCCCAGTCCCCCCAGGCTCTGGAAGGTAGCGAGGTAGGTGCGCTGGACGGCGTCGAAGGCGCTCAGTCGATCGGCGGTCGATTGCACGTCGAAGCCGTAGCGTTCGAGACCGGACTCGAGGCGAGTGGCGATGGGATCGCGGCGGGCCGGTTCGGCCACGTCGAGGAGATAGAAGCCGTAGCCCGAGCGGTCGGGAAAGAGCGTCGTGAAGTTGTGCTCGGCTACGAGCAACTCGCTCTGGAAAACCGAGCCCTCGAGGAGGGCGACGAGACGCAACCGCACCGGTTCTCCTCCCTCGAGGGGAAGAACGATGTCGTCACCCAGTCCCTTGTGCAGGATCCACTGGGCTGAAGCGAAGTCGGCGATGGCCGGAATCACTCCAGCTTCCAAGGGCTCGTCGAGGAGGCTCCACGGGTTCTTCCGATCGTCGGCTGCGGAATGGAAAAGGAAACCAGCTTCCTTCACGAAGGAGGCGGGAGCGCCGAGAATTCTAGGGGTGGTAGGACGGTAGAGGTTCAGACAGCTCGCGTCGTCACCGGGTCGCAGCCGAAAGGGAACCACTCGGGTGCCCTCGAAGAGATCGTCCGGAGAGCCGAGGTCCAACGCGGTTCGATCCGCCGCTCGGTTGAGGTCGGCGGTTAGAGGCACCGCGGCTTCGGCCATCAGCGAGAAACCGCCGGCTCGCGACGCCAGCTCCTTGGCATCGATCTCGGGGTCACCGCGGAAGGCGGTGACGAGAGCCACGACGAAGCACGCCGAGGCGACCAGAGCCACGCTGGTGATGCTGCGCAGGCGATGCCGCTGGGCATTGCGTAGCCCCAGGGAGAGGATCGGCGGTCCGAGAAGGGGCCGACCTTCGTCGGCAGGCGGAGCCGTCGAACGTCGACGTCCCAGCCATGCGGCATAGCCGGAGAGTCCGCCGACGAGCAGCAGGGCACCCGCCACCAGGGTGAGGCTCGCCATCGACTCTCCGCCCCGCCAGGCGGCGATCAGCAACAGGAGGACGCCGAGGGCGATGGACCCGCCCGCCAGGAGGCGTAGGCGCGCGCTTCCCGACCCCAGGTCGTCCGAAGAGGGTCGCGAGGCGAGAAGGGCGGTGGCCGGGCGGCTTCCGAGGCGTCGAACGGCGCGGGAAAGAGTCCAGGCTACCAGGAGCCAGGACCCCAGCGCGCCGAGGATGAGGCTCAGCGGCATGAGGTGAAGTTCGAGCTGTGAGGTTCCGACGGCGGCCCGCCAGCGAGTGTTGAGACCGTGCAGCATGGTTCCGGCATAGAGCACTGCGCCCAGGGTGCCGAAGAGGGCGCCGAGACCTCCCACCAGCAGTCCTTCGCGGCGGAAGCGCCCTTGGACACTCTTCGGCGGGAACCCGAGGGCGAGGAGAAGTCCAATCTCGCCCTCACGCTCCTCTAGGCCCAGACGGAAGAGGAGGCTAGCGAGGAGGGCAGCGGATGCGATGAGGAAAAAGCTGAAGCCTAGGAAGAGCTGCGAGAAGTCGGTCGCGCCGGTCGCGGCGTCCAAGGCTTGGCGTCGGACGGGGAGAAAAGCGAGACCGAGGTCGGCTGGGTTGATCGCGGCCATCACCTCGGCGAGGTAGGAGTCTCCGTCCAACCGCGGTGCATCGAGAACCGGAGAATCTGTCTCTTCTGCAGTTCCGGGGTCAACCCTGGCTTCAGCCTGTAGAGGGTTGCTCAGACGGAGCGAAGTCACGTCGCCATAGCGGGTGCCCCACAATCGACGGCCGGTCGCCAGAGAGACGAAGGCCTTGGGGGCGGCGCCATAGCGATCCCAGTACTCTTCGTCGCGGTCCTCAATACGATCGAGGTCGATGGGAAAGGGTGGGTTCCAGCTCGAGATATCCTCGGCCTCGGTCATTCCCGGGTAGGGAGGAGTCAGGGAGCTATCGACCGCAAGGCCCTGCATGGCGACAATCCCGCGCACCGTGAAGTTGTGCCGACGACTCGTCAGCTCCTCGTGGGGACCGACCTCGTAGTAGCTCAGGGCGACAGGATCGCCCGACTGGACCTCGAGGATGTCGGCGGTCCAAGCGTCGAGCAGAATATCGTCGCCTTGCAAAACGGGCGGGTTCGAACCGTCGGTGAGAGTGAGGCCAGAGCGCGCCGAGGATAGACCGGTGTCGAGGGCGGTGACGGTGGAATACGGCACGGTGAGATCGCCGTGGTCGATCTGGTTGGCGAGGTAGGTCAGGATCGGGAGGGGTTCGACGCCGGCCTGGATTGCGGTGGACAGGGCGGCCTCGACCACCTTCGGGGGCAGCACCAACTGCTCGCTCTCGAGCAGCAGCTGATCGTGCACTTGGCGCAGGCTCAGCCCGATGTCGACCGCAGTGAGGGTGCTCCTTAGAGCGTCGTTCGCGAGAGTGGCGTCGACGCCGCGAGCGACGATCGCATTGGCACGGTCGTCCTGCTCCAAGGCGCGTTGCAGGTGGCTCAGTGGAACGAAGAGCGCGGGGCTGGAAGCTTGAGAGAGTTCCAGAGAGAAGGGGTCGAGCCGGTCCGACTCATCGAGCACCGCCACCAGGGTCAGACGCAGGGTTTCGACCGTCGAACTGGCGTCACGCCGCCCGATCAGACTCTCCCGCGGAACGGCCGAGACCTCGCCGAAGGTGACCAGCACCTGGTCGCCTACGGCGGCGCCCAGTTCATGGGCCAGGGCGGAGTTGGCCACAGCCGAGGGAAAGAGCTGCCCCGGTTGTCGATCGAAATGGACCTCGGCATCGAAGGTCTCCAGGAAGCGTTCATCGATACCGTAAAGGGTCGTCTTCTGATGACGCCGACCCGACTCAGCGTGGCGAGTCGCTCCGGGGACGATGATGAGAGGAGCGACCCGCACCCCAGCGCCGCCATCGGGGTCGAGATCCCGCACCAGTGAAGCGGCGAGATCCTCTCCGACGAATCGCGATCCGACAAGGGCTAGTTCGACCCCTCCCAGGCGGCGCTCCGACATCTCGCGTAGGCTCGAGCGCACCGAGTCGCCGACGATGAGTGCCCCGGTGAGCACTGCCGTGGCCACGGCACAACCCAGGGCCAGGGCGGCATGGGTACGCCAATACCAGACTAGAGAGCGGAGCACTGTCCGTGGACCAGGGCACAGCGTCGGGGGAACCGTTCGGCCAGCGCCTCGCTATGGGTGACGGTGACGAGGATCGATTCCTGGACTCGGTGCAGTTCGAGTAGGAGATCACCCACCGTTTGCGCCGTCTCTGGATCGAGGCTTCCCGTCGGCTCGTCGCAGAGGAGCACCGCTGGGCGCATCACCAGGGCTCGGGCCAGGGCGGCGCGTTGTCGCTCGCCGCCCGACAGCTCGCCGGGTCGGTGATCGAGTCGCGGCGAGAGACCGACTCTATCCAGTAACTCGCGGGCCCATGCTTCCTGGCCCGCGGCTGCCCCTCGACCCGATTTGGCGAAGGCGAGGGTCGGCAGGAGAACATTCTCCAGCACTGTGTACTGCGGCAAGAGGTGATGATGCTGGAACACGAAGCCGATACTCTGGTTGCGAAAGCGAGCGAGGTCGACGTCCGAGAGTGTCGCCAGATCGGTGCCGCCGACGTGGATTGAGCCTGAGTCCGGAGCCTCGAGGGCTCCGATCAAATGCAGCAGGGTGCTCTTTCCCGAGCCGGAGGGGCCGGTGACGGCGAGCGCCTCGCCGGGAGCGAGGTGGAGGGTCACATCGTGGAGGACCTCGACCCGGCTCGGCCCGAGGCGAAAGCCTTTGTTTACCGACTCGACGTGGAGTCCTGGGTCCCCGGCGTTCACGATTCGTTCGGCCCAGGGGTAGCGTCAATGCGAACGGCCAACTCCGCTGGGATGGCGATCAACTCGAGATCCCCATCTTGGATTCGACAGCACACCGAGGTCAGAACTCCGGTGGCGGCGATCCGCTCACCAACTCGCAGAGTGAAGTGGAAGCTGAGGGAGCTACGGCCTCGCCGAGCCACTGCGACCTCGATGTCGACGACGTCTCCGAAACGCAGGGGAGTCTTGTAGTCGCAAGCGGCGTGCACGCGCGGCCAGCCGATCGCCGCACCTTCGCCCTCGCAGTGGACGTTGAAGCCGATCGCTTCCCGGAATTGATGCTCCGCGGTTTCCATGAAAATCATGTAGCGCGAAAAGTGAACGATGCCAGAGAGGTCAGTGTCGACGAACTCGACTCGACGTTGGGTGAGAAATGGGGCTGCCACCTGCTGATTCTCTCACGGGCAAGAGCGAATCCGGTGTGGTCAAGCCGCCCGGTGGCGATATGGAGTTGCGAGGAGAAGGTGCTCGAGGCGCTGATGGCCCCTTTCTCGGGTTCGGTGAAGTGCTTGATATGCTGACCGAATGCGAGTTCCGGCACTTCCTGCGTCCCCGGGACAATCCCGCTAGTGGAGATCCTTCGCCTGCTGCCGCATCATGCCGAGGCATACCGGGCCCTATTGCTCGCTTCTTACGCCGACCACCCCGAGGCCTTTACCTCGACCCTTTCGGAGCGCCAGCCCCTGCCGATCTCCTGGTGGGAGTCTCGTCTCTCGGTTCAGCCCGACGCAGAGGAACGGGTCTGGGGTGCTCTCGACGGCGCTCGACTGGTGGGAGTTGCTGGTCTCAGGCTCGAACTCAGGGAACGAACTCGTCACAAGGCGTGGTTGTTCGGCATGGCGGTCTTGCCGGAGTTCGGGGGTCGAGGGATCGGTCGTTCTCTTGTCGAGGCCGTGATCGCAGAAGTAGCGGCGAGGCCTGGCATGCGGGTCTTGCAGCTGACCGTAACGGAGTCCAATGGGGCGGCTCGAAGACTCTACGAGTCCTGTGGGTTCCAGGCTTTCGGCTCCGAGCCCAAGGCGATTCGGATCGGGGACCGGTTCCTTTCGAAGATTCACATGTGGCGCGAGATCGCGTCCGAGAAGGAGTTGTCATGACACAGGGCCTGTGGAAGAAGCTCAATCTCAAGGAGCAGAGAGCCATCCTGGTGATCGGTTCGCCGGAGAGTTTCGAAGGTGCGCTCGATCTTCTGACCGACGTGGAGACCGTGCGCGACCTCGAGTCGGCCGCTGAGGTCGAGTTCTTGGTCGCTTTCGTGACCCGCAGCGAGGAGATCATCGCACTGAGCCGCGCGCTGGCGATCAAAGGCCTCGGCGATCCGGTAGTTTGGTTCGCCTATCCGAAGAAGAGCTCCAAGAAGTACTCCTGTGAGTTCAGCCGGGACACGGGGTGGGAGCCACTGGGAGAGGCTGGCTTCGAGGCCGTGCGCCAGGTCGCCATCGACGACGATTGGTCTGCCCTGCGCTTTCGGCGGGTGGAGCACATCCGGTCGATGCGACGGGACCGAGAGCGAGCGATGACGGCCGAGGGAAGGAGCAAGACGACCCAGGGCAACTCGGCCCAAGCCAGATCGACCCAAGCCAAATCGAGCAAGCGCAAGGCTCCTCCTACATGACCTCTCTGTCTGAGACCAGCTCGCCGTAGAGATCGAGGGTGGCCTGAGCCATCCTTTCGTCGTCGAAGTCACGATGGACGGCGGTGTGGCCTGCCATGGCCAGTTCGTTGCGGCGTTGAGGGTTGTCGGCGAGATCCCTCAAGGTGGTGGCGAGGGATCCGGCGGAGAGTGCTTCGAAGAGCATCCCGCCCGAGGTGGCGGCGACCATCTCCGGAAAGGATCCGTGATCGGGCAGGATCGTAGGAATGCCGCTCGCCATGGCCTCCAGGGCCGAGAGGCCTTTCGCTTCGGGGTAGGTTGTCGGGAGAGCGAAGAGATGGAGGGAGTTGAGGAAGTCGAGCTTCTGATCACGGTCGATCTCACCGATGTACTCGAAGCGATCCTCCAGTCCCCAATCGGCGACCTGACGCTTCAGACCGGCGAGATAGATCTCGTCCCGGGATCCGAGGTAGCCAGCCGCGCGAACTCGAAGGCTCGTATCCCCCTGATCACGCAGCTGACGGAGGGCCTCGACCAGGAGGTGCAGGCCCTTCTCGGGACAGATCCGGGCGAGAAAGCCCACCGTCACGGGGTGGGCCGCGGGCTCCGTCGGAGTCGAACGGTAGCCATCGAGTTGGATGCCGAGCGGGACGACCGCAATTTTCGTCTGGTCGACGCCCAGCCGTTTCGACATCACGCGCGCGTAGTAGCGACTCGGCGCGATGAAGAGGTCGACCTCCTGAGCGCGTCGGCGCATTTCCGACTCGATCTGCTGTCGGTAGTCGGCGGGTAGATCGTCGACGAAAATGTCTTCCCCCTGAAGCGAGACGACGATGGGGACTCCGAGATCGGCTTTCAACTGATGGACCATGCCGAGGAAGAGCGAGTTGGTAAGGTGGACGACGTCGGGGCGCAGCTCTTGGAGCCAGACAGAGAGCTTCTCTAGCTCCTTTCGTTGAGGTCCCTGTTCACCCTGAAGAACTGCCAGGGTGAGATCTCCGAGGTCGCGGGCGTCGGTAGCTCCGGCGAAGCGCGAGACCCACTGCAGCAGCCGTCTCTGATCGAGGATGCGGTCGAAGAGACGCGGAGTGTGGCGAAAGAAGCGGCTCTTGAGCTGCAGATAGACGTTGATGGCGCCGTAGAAAACCCGGTCCTGGCTCACGCTGTCTTCGTCGGTTCGCACCGGGGTATAGGTCGGGATCAGGGTGACGTCGTGTCCAAGGCGGAGCATTGCCGCGGCGAGAGCGTTGTCGTGGATACAGCTCCCGCAGTACATGCCGGCGGCACCAGCTGCGATGTAGGCTACCTTCACGGTGGGGAGTCCGCGGGGGTCGGAGTGAAGAAGGATCGGACGGTCTCGGCGGGAGCCGGAGGACCGACCAGCGACCCCACCACCAGAGCGGTCGCCGAGGCGAGGAGAATGAGCGCGATCGGCATTGGGCCTCCGGCGTGTCCTTGACCCCAGGCGCGGACGAGAAAGGCGCTCCAAGTGACCGCCACCGTGACCATACAAGCGATCGCACCGACTGCGGTCGAGCGCTTCCAATAGAGAGCGGCGATGGGGAGGGGGAAGAGAGCTGCGAAACCGGTAAAGGACCATACGCCGAGACGGAAAAGGCTACGGTCCACGGTGACGGAGAGAAGGAACGCGACGAGCATCACGCCCACGACCGCAACCCGGGCGAGGTAGACCTGGCGTCGAGGTGACCGGTCGTCGCTCTGGGTTCCGCGGGTCCGGCTG
>JAIOJS010000601.1 GCA_019911795.1 Thermoanaerobaculia bacterium
GCTCTTTACTAAGAGAGTCAGCTAGTCAAGCGATCGTTACCACGCACCGCTCGTTGGGAGGCCGCACCCGTTGCCCGCAAGGCCCCACACCGCAGGGAGGCCCAAACCGCCCTGGAACGCCAACGTCCCCGTTGGCTCTTCGCCCCGACCACCGAAGACCGAGACCTGTACGAGGGAACTGTCAACAACGACAATCCGTGCGCGTCGGCGGTGGGTGTGAACTCGTCGGGGGACTCATGTCGCGAAAACCAAGAAGCGGCGACACGTTCCCTTGACGTGTCGCCGACGACGACATATGCTAACGTCATGTCGCAAAAATCCAATTCCAGCGACACGTCGTCAGCCCCCGGTTGGCAGCCTCACAAGCCCTACAACGACCTACCCGCTCCTCCTCCAGCCGAATCGCTCGAGTCCCGGGTGGTCTTGAAGCGATGCATCGAAGCCCGCGTTTCACTCGCAGCTCTCGAGAAGGCGACCCAGCTGATCCCCAATCCGTCGATGCTGATCAACACGTTGCCGATTCTCGAGGCCCAAGCGAGTACCGAGATCGAGAACATCGTGACGACGAGTGATCGACTCTTCGAGTTTCTCCACGCCGAAGGCCGAGCTGACGCCTCGACCAAAGAAGCCCTCCGCTACCGCCACGCGCTGCTCGAGGGCCTCGAGCGACTCACGACCCTCCCCACTGGAACTCGCCTCGCCGAGGAAGTCTGCAGCCGAATCAAGGATCGGGAGATGCGGATTCGGAAAGTTCCGGGAACCGCCCTAGCCAACACTCGCACTGGGGACGTGATCTACACCCCTCCCGAGGGCGAAACTCGAGTCCGCGATCACCTCGCCGCTTGGGAGCGCCTGCTGCACGGCTCCGATTCGCTCGATCCCCTTCTGCGCATGGCGGTCGCGCACTACCAGTTCGAGGCAATTCATCCTTTCACCGACGGCAACGGTCGCACCGGCAGGATTCTCAACAACCTGATCCTGGTCGAACAGGGCCTCCTCTCCCTGCCCATTCTCTATACCAGCCGATTCATCATCTCCAAGAAAGAGCACTACTACGACCTCCTCCTCGGAGTCACTCGCGATGGCGCCTGGGAGCCCTGGCTACTCTTCATGCTCGATGCGGTTCGTACAACCGCCGACTGGACGACGGAGAAGATCGCAGCCATCCGAGCTCTCGCCCGGGACGCCCGCGAGGTCGTCAAGACAGAGCAACCCAAAATCTACAGCCGCGAACTCATCGACGTGCTCTTCGAACAGCCCTACTGTCGGATCGCCAACCTCGTGGACTCCGGCATCGCGGCGCGCCAGGCCGCGGCGCGCTACCTAAAATCGCTGGCCAAGTTGGGACTTCTGGAAGAGCGAGTTTCAGGCCGAGAGAAGGTTTTCCGGAATCGCCGTCTGCTAGAGCTTCTCAGCGACCGGCGCCAAGGTCATCTTCGCGACACCTAGCACCGCAGGGAGGCCCCAAACGCCTTGGAACGCCAGCGTGCCCGTTGGCTCTTCGCTGCGCCCACCAAGACCGTGACTTATACCATTACCTATCAACGACACCCAGATACCGCCTGATAGAGTTCCCATTCGACTGACTCTTCTGGCCGAATGCAGCCAAGGAGGCCACCCATGAAGCCTCGCAGCGCCCGCTTCCTCCGATTCGATCTCTCCTGGATCGATCTCCCCTTGATCGACCTCCTCCTGGTAACCGCCCTCGTCGGCGGCATCTTCACACTGTCGACCCCCGCCGGAGAACAACCGGCCATCCCCGACTTCTCCACCACGCCCCAGCACGCGCAGGCCCTGGAGGAGATGACCACCGTGAGACTGGGACTTCTCGCCTGGCTCGTTGATCAGGTCGGCTTCCAGGCCAAAGAGAAGACCATGGCCTCACCCTGCGGCTCCTTCGATGTCGAGACCCTCCCCATCGTCACCCAGTCGGAACTCGAAACCCTTCTCGTACCTAACTACCTCACCGCCGTCCCCGAGTTCGACCCCTGGGGAGCCGCCTACGAGTACCGAATGGCCGGCAGCCTCCTCGACCCCGACTTCGCATCCATGCGCTCGGCCGGCGCCGACGGCCTCTTCGAAGGCACCAGCTACCTCGGTGGCTACACCTCTGGGCCCGACGACGACATGGTCTGGGCGCGCTTCAACTGGCTGCGACGCCAACCGCTGGGAGGTGCCATCGCCCGCCAAACCGAGGCCATCAGTGAACTCCAGAGCGTCGGCACCGCGATGTTCTCCTGGGTGATCGACCAGTCAGTCCTGACAGAACTCCCGACCGACCCTCGGGTCGCGGGAGGAACCGTCGACATGACCGACTATCCGCCGATCGATACCGCCACCCTGAGTTCCATGTTGACCCCTCAGTACATTCAGTGTGTTCCAGAATTGGATCCCTGGGGTGAGCCCTACGACTACCGGCTCAACTCCAACCTCAATGCCGCCCACGTCATGGCGATTCGAACTGCCGGGCAGGATCGGCTCTTTGCAGGGGATGTCTATCCGATCGGACAGTTCCCGGCCGATGAGTTTGAGCACGATCTAGTCTGGGCAGATGGCTTGCTGGCCGTCTCCCCGGATGGGGTGCATGAGGTTCTGTTTGCGGATGGGTTCGAGCTTGGGTTGTGGGGGACTTGGCAAGCGCCGGAGTAGCTCGGGTCACAATCCCTACCATGTGCCTAAACATGGGCACGTTTCCAACAGACTGAGCGCCTTTCAAACCGAGTGGAGGCGTACCCTGTCC
>JAIOJS010000602.1 GCA_019911795.1 Thermoanaerobaculia bacterium
GATCTGGAGCGCCCATGCATGGTTCGAATCCAAGGGCTCAAAGCGAAGGCTCCAGGCCAAGGCTAGCTCAGCCGATGGGAGGGGAAGGTAGACGAGCCGAGCCTCGATCGTGTGCCTAGCGATCCCGCCACTCGAGAGGACCGACGTGTGAGAAGGTCCGGTCGGCCCTGCGAGCAACTCCAAAGACTCGTTAGGAACCAGCCCAACGGCGCTCGCTCCACGCTCGACCGCCTCCTGGGCCGAAAGAATAGGTTCGTTGGCCTGGACCTTCGCGGCTGCGAACGCAACGAAGCGGTTGGAGGTCGAGAGGACAGCGCCGGAATCCCCGAGGTGGACGCCCAGCACCCCGCGATAGATGTCGATGCCACCGATTCGCTGCTGAAAGTAAACGTGCATGACGCCGGCCGCCCGACTCGCGGACTGCGACGAAACCACCATCTCAGCGACATCCTCCGGCTCGAGACCGAGAACACTGAGATGGGTCTCCACCCAACCGCGGGCCACAAGCGCCTCCGAGACTTGCTGTGCCAATCCGGCAACGGGCCCGATTCCTACCGTGAAGAGCACCCACAGCGCAACCAGAACACCCAAGCGATGCCCCCGACGAGCCGTCCAAACAAGATCCGCAAGAGAAAGCCGTCCCATCATTACCTACTCCTCCACCGTTTCACTGCACGCCAAGTGGACCGAAGCATGCCGCTACTCAACAAACGACAGGAATCGATCGTTCGCACAGGTGACCAGCGAAAGGACGAGGGTGGAGCCTCGACCGCCGAGAATTGTCCTTGGTTCTCGGGCCGTTCGATCCCCGGGGTGTTCATCTTCTGATGCAGGTGGGTCCTATGTAGCTCGAGCAGGCCGCCAGCCGCCAGAACTGAGTCCCTCATGTCCGGGAATCGAGGATTGGTTCAGGCCGTCGCGGCCAGTAGCTCTGACATCGCGCCACTTCAGAAGCCTCGAGAGTGAGAGCTTGTGTGCTCTTCCGGTGGAGTCATCGCAGCTCGGAGGGGATCGACGATCGGCTTCGAAATACCCCTGCCACCTACCTCGCAGGACCCTCCAGACCCTAGGTGCCCCTGGAGACTACCAGTCGAGAATCCTGGGTGAAGAAGTCCCGAGCTGGTGGTCTGGTAGGTAAGAAGAAGAACAGCAGATAGACGAACGTCGGCACCGAAACTAGGTACGCCCCCAGCCGATTGACCGCCAAGAGAGCGACGATAGGTGAAGTGGCAAGATAGACAATCCGCCCTTCATTCCTGCCGCTGAGCATCATGCCGCCACACACGATATTTGGCACCGACCTTCCAAGACCCAGAAGGAAAGGAAAGAGAAAGAGATTCGAGAGCCCTCCATTCGCTAGGTAGAAAAGCACACCAGAGACTCCGCCGAGCAGTACGAGAACCGCCACGACAGTCACGGATGGAGGCCGTTTCCTGGTTACTCGTTTCTCCAGCGGCTCGTGTTCTGGCTCGGCCCCCTCGTACTTGGTACCAGCCAGCGATCGTCGCAGCTTGGGCATCGACCGCAGTTCTGAAGGTAGTTCCAGTCATCATCGGTCTCGACAATAGTCCCGTCGCACCACGGGCATCCAATCTGCTTCGTCACGAAACTACCCGCCTTCTCCAGTGTTTCTATCGGTGAGTTTCCGAGTGTGTTCGCGCAAGCCAACTCACAGGAACCAAGCCAAGAACCCTGAGACATCTCCCGGGTTGACTGGTTCTCTCATCGAAAACTGGGCCGGACTTATCAGGATGTCGATTCTCGGCTAGACTCACTTGGTTGCCAGCCAAAAACTCCGAGGAACTGGTTACTCAGACTAACCCCAAGCTTTCAGATGAGGAATGACGCAATGACTAGAACAACTCGCCTTGGACTGTTTGTGAGCCTCTTGTTGCTCCCCGCCTTGCTCAGTGCGGAGGCTTGGAAGCTCAATCCCCAGGCTGTGGATCGCTTGGTCATGGAGAGCGGCAACACCGCCAAGATCAGCTTCAAGAGCAGCACGGGCGCGGCGAATTTCGTTCGCGTGGAGCCAGGCTCTCTGGAGATTGCTGGCGCAACCGAGGAAGCCCGCGCCCGCGTTTTCTTTCAGCGCTACGGCGGCGTGTTCGGAATCAGCGACGAGGCCATCGAGCTGGTGAGCGAGGGCACGAAGACTGATCACTTGGGCACTCGAAGCGTGAGCTTTCACCAGGAGTTCCAAGGTGTACCGGTGTTCGGAGCTGTTCTGCGGGTGCACTTCGACGCATCCGGTCGGCTGACCGCGGCCAACGGTACCTTTGTACCGGGCATCGAGGTCTCCACAACCCCTCGCTTCAGCCTCGAGGCGCTGACAGAGCGCGCCGTTGGCGTCGTTGGCGAACAGTTCCCCGAGACCGCAGGCCTCGCCGCCGGTAGCCGCACCCTCTTCGTCTACCGCCAGGGTCTGCTGCAGGGCATCGCCGGACGCGATCACCTGGTCTACGAGATCGAGGTCACGAACAACGGTGTTCGAGAGCTGGTCTATATCGATGCCCACACCCGCAAGGTCGTCAACCAGATCACCGGCATCCAAGACGCACTCGACCGCCGGGCCTTCGACGGCGAGAACTCGGCCGTAGAACCAGGACCAAACTATCCCGGAAACCCGTTCTGGGAAGAAGGCGATTCTTTGCCGACCGGTACCACCGAGGCCGACAACATGATCTACGGCTCGGGCGAGACGCACTCGATGTTCTCGCAAGGCTTCGGTCGTGATTCGTTCAACGGAGCCGGCGCGACCATGGACGCGATTTTCGATCGCGGATGGGGTTGCCCGAATGCCTCCTGGGGTGGTACCTACATTTCGTTCTGCCCAGGCTTCACTTCGGACGACGTGACCGCCCATGAGTGGGGCCACGCCTACACTCAATACACCCACGGTCTCATCTACCAGTGGCAATCCGGAGCTTTGAACGAGTCCTACTCCGACGTCTGGGGCGAGACTGTCGACTTCATCAACGGCCGTGGTACCGATACCCCTGGAGGTCCCCGCACAGCCGACAACTGCACGACATTCGACGGCGCACCGCCGCCAACGTTGACCATCACCGGCGGTAGCGCGGCCGGCGTCTATCTGGCCAAGGCTTCGTCGAATGAACCGCCGCCGCCGTTGACAGTTGGCCCCACAGCCATGGCTGTCGCCGTCCCGGCGGGTGCATGCACTGCCGTCACTGGTGTTTCCGGCAAGATCGCGATCATCGACTGGACCTTCATGCCCGACGGAGTCACTAGCGAGTGCTTCTCTGGGGTCCGCGCTGACAATGCTTTCAATGCGGGTGCGACAGGCGTCATCTTCATTGCTCCCTCGACCGGCCCCCTCAATCTGGGCTCGAGCGCGAACATCGCTAGCGTCCAGGTCCTGTTCGAGGACGGTCAGACCATCAAGGCCGGCCTGCCGGCTAACGCCACCATGGTTTTCACCGCTGGGACCGACAACACAGTGCGTTGGCTCATGGGTGAAGATACATCGGATGGTGCCCTCCGCGATATGTGGAACCCTCGCTGCTTCGGCAACCCGGGCAAGGTGACAGACAAATTCGAGTACGCGTGTTCGGACGCCGACCAAGGTGGCGTGCATACCAACTCCGGTGTCCCCAACCACGAGTATGCGCTCCTCGTCGACGGTGGTACCTACAACGGCCAGACGGTCACGGCTCTGGGATTGACAAAGGCCAGCCACGTTTTCTTCCGGGCGATGACCACCTACCAGGTGCCGACCAGCGGCTTTCCAGAACACGCCGATGCAATGGAGGCAAGCTGCAGCGATTTGATCGGAATCAACCTTTCCGATCTCAACACTGGATTGCCCTCAGGCGAAATGATCGACGCCGCAGATTGCGACGAAGTGGCGGATGCGATCCTGGCGACAGAGCTACGCACCTTGCCGCTGTTCTGTAACTTTGATCTCATTCTCGATCCGGTAGCCCCGCTAAGCGTCTGCGGGTCTCCGCTCCTGCAAGAAGACTTCGAGGCCGATCCATCGCCAAGCTGGACCTTCTCGAACCAGGGGGTCGAGCCGGAATACACGCCCCGAGATTGGGAATGGACAGACGTTGTCCCCACCGGGGCCAGTGGCAAGGCGATGTTTGGTATCGACAGTCCGACCATCGGCGACTGCGTGCCGGGCAGCGATGACCAGTCCGGCGTCATGCACCTCGATAGTCCAGTCATGGTGATCCCGGGTGGATCTGTCAATCCGGGTTTGACCTTTGATCACTGGGTAGCTACCGAGGCGGACTACGACGGCGGAAACGTCAAGATCAAAGTGAACGGTGGCGCCTTTCAGGTCATTGATCCAGCCGATTTCAGCTTCAACCCTTACAACGGGGTGTTGTTTGACCTAGCCGGAGGCAATACCAATCCCATTGCGGGTGAAGTCGCCTTCATGGGGGCGAATGGTGGCTCCTTGAGCGGTTCTTGGGGGCAGTCGCAGATCCTGCTGGGCGCCTATGCAGGACCGAACGACTCAGTTCAGATTCGATTCGACCTAGGCGTCGATGGCTGCAACGGCACAGTGGGTTGGTACGTCGACAATGTCACTGTCTGCGGCGATATCGACTTTGCCCTGTTCTCCGACGGATTTGAGTCGGGGGACGTAACTCGCTGGTCAGCATCGAACCCCTGATACAGCTCACGGTAGGTGGAATCAAGGCGCCCTTCGGGGCGCCTTTTTCTTGTGCTCTGCGGTCCTCGAGACCCTCCTGGAATGCAGCCCGGTAGCTCGAGCGTCATCGGCTTCGCTGCGTCCTTGCGAGAATCCACCGAACCGTTTGAGGGGGGAATGCCATTGGGTCGCGTGTGCCGCCAGTGTGGGGTAACCTCTGCCCAGCCAACCCGCGACAGTTGACGGTGAATGATGTGCCTCGCCCCCTGAGATCCTCGGCTTTCGTAGTCGGACGGTCGGCGCAGCGCCGTGGAGCCGGCTTCCTCCCTAATACGATTCCTCCAGCGGTACGATAGACACCATGGACAGTCCCTCGCCTGGTCTCGAAAGAGGATCTCCCAGGGCGCCCCTAGGCGTACCGACCTTTCGGGCACTGGGCTTGCCGACCTTGCCTCCAACGTCGGTACCTGGGTGCACGAGGTGGGCGCTGCCTGGTTGATAACCTCTCTGACCCGGAGTGAGGCACCCGGAGTGAGGCCTCATCCGCTTGGTAGGTCCTACCTACGAGCACGACCTAATAGGCGGCCATCCGACACTGGCCTTACCCCGCTCATCGGTCCAGTTCCTTGTTCTCTTTGAGTCTCGGCCGGGCAACCAATCTTCGACGCGATCGAGCCGATCGTTGACCACGAGGGCTGTGATGCCTCCCCTGCCCTACGACCATCCGAACCGCCCCCTCGCGTACCTCTGGTGAATAACTGAACCGTTTTCCCATGGCTCATTTCTCTCAAGGTCTGGCGTCTCCGGAATACCCGGGGCGATTCAGAGACTTCTTCCGGCAGAGACCGGAGTCTTCCAATGTGTGAGGCCTCTGCCCCCTCGTCTCGAGTACTCCTCAGTGCTGATAGAACCTCACAACCTACTGCGTTGAGTAGATGAGGTAGCCGAATCCCTCGTTCGTTCAAACTCTCCAGCCATTGGTTGAAAACCACCAGGCACGACTCTTGCGGATTCTGACCGTTGATCCCCCATACCCACCAATTCAAACGATTAGGCGAACAGGCACCAATGAAGAATCAGAATCGAACTTCAACTACCCACACACTCCTCAAGGAGTCCTCGCCCCTAGGCACTGCCTGCCCTGCAATCTGCCAGGTCCTATGTATTCTGCTCGTCCTGGGTCCCATGGCCTCTATGGCCTCACAACCCGAAGAGATCTCGATCTCCCAGCCATCTGAGCGCTCACCGTCCGTTGGGGAGTTCCTGAGGTCCCATCACGTTTCCGAACTTGGCCGTCGCCCGGGTACGCACCTGATCGCAATCGGAGATGAACTCTCTGTCGAAATCGCACAGTCTGTGGTCCACCACGCCTGGGAACATGACGGAGTTGTCTTGACAGTGGAGGATGTCCGAGCTGCCGCACCCTACTTCCGCAAGGGTGATTCGCTTCACGATATGACCGCTGCGGCCGAGGTATTGCCGATTCTCCTCGGCCTCGCCGCACGGTACGCGCTCCGAGCCGGTGCAAGCGCAGTGGGCCAGGAACTAGTCTTCTCTTGGATAGAAGATAGGCCATTCTCCTGGGAAAATGCGGGTAAGAGCTTCCTTGTCAACCTCGGGCTCGGAGGCTTAATCTGGGCGGCTCGATCCCGCCAGCTCTATAACGGCGGCACATTGACTTGGCAGACCTCGACTGCCGTCGTTGCGGAGGACGCATGGAACATTGCCGGGGACGTAGGCACGGTCCTCTTCGCAGTGAACGTACGAAACGCTATAGCGGATCGCGTGGCCTCCTTCGCTCCCGCGTGTGGCGATCTCATCCGTTCCAATGGTCTGATCCATCTCAACGTCGCAGAACTGCTCCTGAGTTCGGAAGAGTGCGCCAACGCTCTCCTCGAGCACTTCCAGGACGAACTCATCGACATGGACGCCTACGTGGCGTCGACTCCTGGCAGCGCCTCTCCCCTCCTACCGCTGGGAGTGCTCGTTTCCGACGGCACCAATACCGTGTACTTCGTGCCTCAGTCCTTGAGCGCCGTCGAATTGACCTACTCCGTGGTCCCGACAGAGACGGGGGCCTCGACAGTCCGGCTCGGAGTCGTTCATGACGGCAACCCGTACATACTTCGGACTGACAACCTGTCAACGGCCAGCAACGAGGTTGACGAGGTGGTCGAACAAACCCACGCCATCCCGACAGCGGAGCTCCTGGGCCTGGCGCCCTCTGACGACCGGGAGTTCCGGTTCTTTCTCGAGTTGGAAAAGGGAGCCTTCTCGGAAGACTACTTCGGAGGTGTCGGGGACGGCTTCCCGCTTCATATCGACGGTCCCGCCAATCAACCGCCCATGGCACTCCTCAACAGTGACGCTACTGGTAGCAACGTCCGCTTCTGGGGAAGCTACTTTGATATCGACAGCGATGCCGCCACTCAGCTGGAACTCGAACTCTCTGGATCTGGCGGCACTCAGAATATCGATCTCCTCGGAGATCTCGAGACAGGCGACCCCGCCGCTCAGCTCGGTTTCGATCGCACCATCCCGCTGGCGGACGGAGTCTACACCTTCAGTCTGCACTATGACGACGGTTTGCACCCAATGACAAACGGCGATTTCGAAATTCGCGTCTCGAGCACGCCCCGCCAGGTATCGGTGGGCCTTTCCACCGGTTCGGCCACGATCGGCCAGATCGTTCCAGGATCGGTCACGGTCACCGACGGTGCGGGAGCAGTACCGGGTGTAGAGGTTGCCCTCGGGACCGATCTCAGATCGCCCTTCTTCGACGCCGGCTCGACCCTGACTAGAAAGGTGACTACCAACGCGAGTGGCTCGGCTGCGTTCTCCTACCAGCCGACGATCAGTGGATTGCACACGCTGCTCGCGATGGAGCCCAGCGAGTACGAGTTCGACTACACCACGCTCGACGTCGCGGGCAACCCTGAGGGCTGGACGGCTGACTGGACCTTCAGTCTTCAGTCGAGCACGGCAACAGAGGCGACCTACGAGGTGCAGGTACACATTCAATATCAAGGGCAGCCACTCGACCCAGGCGACTACGTCTACTTCTCAGCCAACCATGGCTCCTTCGAAGAAGGCGTCGACCAAGTAGGCGTCAGCAGCATCGCGGTAGATGACTACACCCTGACAGCCGCCGAGGCGGACTCCGGGAGCGAAGTCTTCACCATCGACATCCCCCGCTACGACATCTCGCTCACTCATTCAACGAACCTCCCGGTCGGCGAACCGGACGAGCTGCCACTAGTGGGCACGACTTCGATCCTCGGGGATGGTGACGAGCGGTACTCCTACTCGGTAGCCGTCTCAGCGGACGGGCGCTATATCGCAAATGTTCTGAACTCATCCCAGATCCGCATCCGCAACCTCGGCGACCTCTCAACGGTCCGCACCGTATCCCTGTCGGGCGACGACCCCAACTGTCTGGCTTTCTCACCAGATGGGAATCGTCTTGCGATTGGGGATATCGACGGCAACATCTCTATCGTGACGGTCGCCAATGGGAACGTGTCGGACGCCTCGTTGACTGATGGGCACGCGGACATCGTGAATCTCGACTGGTACGCCCCGAACCGAATTGCCGCTGCTACCCAGGGAGGGACGACAACCAATGTCTATACGCCCCGCGTCTTGATCCTGTCAGATTCTCCGTCGCTGGTGGGTTCAGTGTTCTTCAGCGGGGTCGACAACACCGAGGACATCCGGCGAGTTACTTGTAGCGACTCGTCCCAACTCTGCGCGATGGCCACGGACTACAACGACACTCGCTGGTTCCTCTTCACCGTCGCAGGGTCGACCGTTTTCCAGCAGACACATCCCGACGGGAACATGTACCGCGCCTTCGCCTTCAACAACGCTGGAGATCGCCTGGTCACAGGTGGCGAGGACGCGAACGGAGCGACGGTCGTCGACCTGTGGTCTGTCTCTGCCAGCGGAGCCTCGCCACTGTCGGATCCGGTGACCGCCAGTTCGGACGTATACGCCGCGACCTTTCTTGAAATGGACGGGGTCGAGCACTTTGCACTGGGAGGCCGAACAAACCTAGAGGTCTTCCCTGTCTCCGGAGGCGCAGCCGAGCGCAGTACGACTGACCCAGGTTACCTTGAACACGAGAGCTATCACCTGACCTACGTCGCTGGGCTCCAGCAGTTGATCGCGATCACAGAAGCAGGACAGAGCTACTACAACGTCTCCGGTGACGAGTTCGGACCTTCGATCTCTATCCTCCAGCCGCAGCCGGTTGGCTACAACACCACCCTGATCGAAGTCTCTGGATCCATCACTGATCCATCCGGTGTCAGCTCATCTGAGTACCGCGTCGCCGTCGGGTCGTTCATATCGCTGCCATTGAACCCAGACGGTACTTTTGAAATCACTTTCGGGTCCCTCCCCGTGGGCGACACCCAGATCGACTTCCGAGCAACTGACTCGGTCGGCAATGAAAGCGAGGCCTCGCTGATCGTCACCCGACTCGACGATGTCACCCCACCAGTGATCTCTCAAGTGCAGACCCTGCCGTCCACTGGCCCCCCTGGGCAGAGTTTCGAGATCCGTTGCACTGTCTCAGATAGCGAAACCGGTGTCGACACGGTCGAGGCGACGGTGCGGTCGCCGACGGGCAGCATTGTCGCGACTCCAACGATGAACGTGCTCTCCGGTGCTGTGTTCTCAACGAACGTCCCCACGGACAGCTGGGCTGACGGCGCATACACGATCGACGTGGCCGCAACTGATCTGGCAGCCTCACCGAACACAGCTACCGCGATCGCTGTGGGTTCCTACATCGTCAATAGCCTGCCGATCTTTCTGGACGGTTTCGAAAGTGGGGACACTGGAGCGTGGAACTGACCTGCAAGCCAGACCATCGGAATGGATTGCTCGTGCTGTAGAGACGGTAGAGGGATGCGCTAGACATAAGCAAAGGGGCTCCTCTCCCACAGGCTTCGTCACCAGTCAGTGCTGAGTCAGTGCCCGTGTCAGTGCCAGGTAGATTGTGAGGAGGACCGTTCAGCTCGGGTTCAGAGTCCCCTCGGAGGGCTGGCAGACCAGACGGACGCTCGCACCGTGAAGCTCCCTTGCAGCAAGGGTGCACAGCCGGCCGGGAGACGACTCGCCCTCGGGCCGACTCAGTCCCCCCCTCGCACCGGCCAGACAAACTAATTCGAAAATCTTGACCGTTGAGCACTATGAACCAGGCATCCTCTGGAGCCTCCGCGGCCGAAGTCGACGTCCAGTAGGGCTGATTCACTTGAACCCCCGAGAACGGATCTCCAGAGGAAGCCTGCCCATCCCCCTGAGCGTTCCCCATCGCCATCGCCGGGTTGGCGTACTCGTCGTCGACGAGACTGAACAACTCGTTGCGGTTGGGTAGGCGCCAGTCACCCGGACTCGAACCATCGGACAGGCCACACTGCCCCTGTCCCAGTGCGGCCGCGGTTCCCAGAGCGCCGACCCAGATCCCAGCCCCCGAGGCATCGGTGCCTGGAAGCGAAGCGCAACTCGCATCTCGGAGCCAATGAAACCCCGTACCGTTGTCCGTCACCGTCCCGCCCCCGTTGGCCGTGAACCGAGGCCGAGGGAAACGTCGGCCCAGGCGCAGGTCTCCGTCCTGGTTCGAACCCTGACAGACGGTCGCAATCCCCCCTGGGTCCAACAGGTCTGCTGGCCGGTTCTCGCCACCGGCGCCGGATAGCTAGGGTCGGTGCAGGTCGCGGGTACCGAAACCGAGTAGACCCCCGACGCTTTGTGCCGGGCGACGATGTGCCCGACGACTCCTTCGGCGAACGTCCATTCGATGGTTCCGAAGGTTGGCATGCCGGGCAGTCTGCGCCCAGTTCGGTACTACTGATCGAGAAGATGTCCTGCAGACTGGAAGCGATGTTGCACTGCCCCATGAAGACGCCACTTTCGTTGTACATCGACCCTCGCAGAAGGTCTCCGGAATAGGAGCCCGAGTAGGTCGACAGACCAGGAAATCGGTTCCACCCGTGAAGGCGCCGCCGTGAAGAAGCGCGCTTCGAACTTGCGGCAGAGATCCTTCTGGTTCGGTGCGATGTCGTCGTTGAGCAGCTCGCTCAGATGATCCCGTATCAGTGCGTTGCCACTGGCAAAAGCACTGCCAAGCATGTCATCAGGATCCATGTCAGTGCCAGGCATACTTCGAGAGAGGCCATCGAACCGGAAAGAACCAGGCTAGCGACCACCGAAGAAGTGATTCCGGCAAGCCAATAGAGATTCCCGCCGCCAGCCTCGACAAGGAACTACCCTATTGAGTTGTCGACTCGCTAGATCCGGCCCGACTCCACTTTTGGAGGACCTTGACAGGCCATAAGAGCAATCCCACGGCCTGCGCCAGGATCATCAAGGAGAACGGGATGAAGAACAGATTGACTTTCCAAAGCACGGGAGCGATCAGGGTGAGCCTGCTCTTCCGGCTATCGGGCTCTAGAAAGGCTTCGATGCGCCGCTCGAGGGAGCCGACCGACGCCGGAGAGACCTCGAATTCATGCCGGCTCTGGTTTCCGATCAGGATCAGCCGTGCGGTGTCTTCGTACTGCACCCGTCTGCCGTCAGAATAGCCCCAGGTGCCCTCTGGGAAGCTCGCCGTCTCCCTGAGATCGGCCACTCGGACGGAGCCGATAGGGATGACCCAAAGGATCGTCGGCCGAACAGTGGCCGTAACCATCGCCTCCGAACGCACCAGGCTGACCCATCTCACCGGCATCAGCCAGGTGCCGAGTAGCGTCACCGGAAGGATTACCAGGAAGAAGAGCGCTCGGTAGCATCCCGCCGGTAGAGGGCCCTTCTCGAAAGAGACAGCGTCCATTGGACAAGTATAGAACCAGTACATGCCCACGCGCTGCCGGCTCCGGATTCTGGTCGAACGCCGAGCCGAGATCCTGATCCGGGTGCATGGTACCGACGGAGCCTCCAATATTCACCCGGCACCGCATTCCGTTCATTGGGCCCATCGGGCAGTAGGTCGCGACTCCAGCGCTTCAATCCGAGCGGCAGGTGGCGAAAGCCGCCGTGTCTTGGATTAGCTGAGATGGATTCCCCGCGCTGCTTATGTTCTGAACCGCTACGGGTTTCTCGGAGAGCCCATTCTTAGAGACGATGGGCTCATGGGAAGACCAAGTCGATACTCACCGGAGGTTCGAGAGCGATCGAGCCCGCCCCGATCAAGGCGGGCTGCTGCCTCTAGCGTCATGTGATCGTGGTGATCCTCCAGCCTCACCCGGGAAACGCATACAGGAACATAAAAATCCGGTCCACGAAACCGGTTCCATTATCACCATACGCACCCGTGATGCACGCCATCTGGTAGATGACATGATCGGTCTTCAGCTGCGCCTTCGCATCGACAATCGCCCGTTCCAGGGCTTCCTGAAGATCGCCCGAAGTGCTCGTTCCCACCGCGACCACAACATTGGATCCATAGGCCGGTTCCGCGACGTCCATGAAGTGCGGGCAGCTCGCCTCGCTCGTAGAGCTGCCGGACGATTCTGCAAGAATCGGGTGGAAAATGTCAGCGATGTTCTGGCTCTTGGAGGACTCTCCATAGAACAGCCCCGCTCGCCACCCGAATGTAGTGCCAGCAGGAAACTCGTCCGCCGCGCTTTTGACTGCGCTGTCGATCGCCTTCAGCCAGTTGCCCGAATCGTTGTAGCCGACAACATTCACTGACTCGCCACTCCGCGTTGCGCTGGCCTCGCCGCCCTCGTCGAGCCGCGTCAGCCCCTCGGCCTCAGTAAGGCTAGGGTTGTACGCCCGTGACACCATCTGCGCCTGGACCAGATCGAGATTCAGCGGCCCGCCAGCCCGGCCAAACATGTTGATCAATTGGAACTCGATCCGCGTCCCGTGGGTCGCCGCCGCCCTGACCCGCGCATCCTCAACCGCCTTCTGGAAGTTCCCCGTCGGGTCCGACCCGAGCGTCATCAGGGACCACGCTCCCCCGCACGGCACCACCTCGAGCGCATGCGCCCTCGTAGTCAGAACCAGCGACGCCCCGACACCGATCAGCACCAAAGTTGTTGTAAACGCAACTGTCGACAGTCTTGTAGATCTCATTCTTGCAGTCCCTTCCGGTTCTGGTTGAACTTCTTTCCGCCGTCGGCGGCGCCACCGATCTGTGCCATCAAACGTGGCAGGTGCATTTCGAGGCCTCAGCTCATCTCGAGGCCGCAGCTGCGACTGCCGACGCTCAGATCGGGCCTTTTCGGAAGCCTCGAGATCAACATCTCTACCAAGCGGTGAGACCTCTCCCTCTCGACCTCTCCTTCTCGGCGGATCCAGCTTTCAGCCGGCACACCGAGAGAAGGATTTTCCCGAGGGCCACCAAGGCAAGCCCTCGGGGTCTCGTGGACTACATCGAGGGATCCGGCCGTTCAAATTCGCAGGACCGGCACTTGTAGTTCAGAGTGTAGGTAGCGTGAAAGGAGTTGGGCGGGCAGGCACCCGGGTAGCAGCTCGGGGTCGAGCAGCTCTGGGGACCACTGGAAGTCTGACAAGGTACGCAGGCCGGTGCGCCCGCGAAGGACTTCTGGGTGGCGTCGGACTGCGCCTCGTCCAGAGCCTCGGCGCAGCTACTGCCCGATCCGTGGCCGGCAACGGTCAGTGTCGGGCCACCGCAGGCCGTGCAGCCGGCACTCGCTGAGGGCGTAATGAGTGTGGCGGTAACGGCAACCACTAGGGCCGCCACGCCGAAGAAGAGGAAGGTCAAAGTCTTACGTTTCATCAGGGTCTCCTTTGTTAACGTTGCGATATCTAGGCGCCAAGCCTCAGGCCGGCCGATGGAGAATCTACCGACTCTCGGAAGAGCTCATCGTCCCGAGGCCCGGTTGGCGGATCAAAGCCCGCTCGACCGAACCGCCGGGCCGAACCCGGCACAGGCCGCTGCCGGTTGAAGCAAATTCTCAGAACATCAGAGTTTCGCCCCAACAGCGACCGGATACGTCGCAGAACGGTGTAACTGAACTCCCGCCTGCGTCTTGCAATCCGAGCGAAAGGTTGACCGTCGATCCGAATTGCCTTAGCTGGTAAAGGTATAGTTGGGTCCTTAGGCCGTAGACGGGATCAGTCCCCTGCGGGCCGAGGATCGACCTGAGGGATTTGACAACTCGCTGAAGAAACGAGGTGGGCGCGCCCGAGGACGCTACTACCAAGCTGGTTGAGCCATACACTCGCATACCATCCTGAAAGCCCAAGAGGGCATCAAACCCTCCTCTACTGTACGCCGAGGGAATTGCCGCCCTGTCATTTTGCTCCCAAGCCAGGGGTGCGAACATCAACGCCCATCCTTCCCCGACGAGGTTAAGGCCATCTGAGGTCGAATTCTTTGCATCGTAGAGCGCCGACGCTACGGCACCCCCCTTAAAAACGGTAGCTAAGCCGCCGCTCGACCAATCAATAGCTAATGAAGCAGTAACAACGCCCGCGAACTCCGTGACTCCTCCAGCAGCCGTTAGCATTCCGCCAGCAAGAGTTGCCGCTCCCCGGTTGACAGGATCCTCGGACCGCTCTTCAACCCGTTGCAGATACCATTCCGTCATGTTTCCAAGCAATCCCCTGGCGTCTGCAGAGGCAGCTTCGTTCCCATCGGGGTCAACAAAGGAGAGAGGATTTCCCATCACATACGCATACCGGTTCAAGCTCAGAGGGCTCGCCGGACTGCCCCGGAAGGAATCCACACTCAGGAACCGTCCCATGGCCGACGCATAATGCCGCGTGTGCATGTAGTCGGTATCCATGGAGAAATCCCGCTCGTGGCCGGTGAAGAGGCGGTTGTCCAGAGAGCTGTTGTACATGTCCTCACCATAGGGAAGGACCGCGGCGTGGGAGTTGCTCACTCCGTTCTGCCAGGTGAGGAGGCGCTGGGTTCCCAGGTGGTCGGTGTGGTAGTGGCGTGGATTGCCACCGTCGATGGCCCCTAGCGGGCGCCCGTTAGCGTAGACGAAGTCGCTCTGTCGGGAGTAGTTGGAAGTGCCGTCGTAGTAGAGGGTAGATAGCAATTCGTTGCTCAGCCCCCGCACATGAAAGTACGGTGCAGCATCACCACCCGCAAAGGAGGCCACCCTCTCGCCAAAGGCGTCGTACGCGTAGGCCATCCATGCCTGATTGGTCAAACGGTTGAAGGAATCGTAGGCGTAGATGCCACCATTCCAGTTCAACACGTTTCCTGCGGCGTCGTAGACGGCGTTGTTCAGCCGGTTGGTCAGCTGATTTACCGGAAATGTCGTGAGATTGGGATCGCTGGCGGTCCCGGTTCGGCTCAGTAGATTGCCGAAAGGGTCGTGGGTGTACCGCTGTGAATACAGCGATGGACCCCCGGACCATTCCGTGACCCGGTCCACCCCATCGTAGGAGAACTGCTGATCACCGATCCCTTTGATGTTGCCGTTGCCGTCGTAGCTCATGGTGCCGCTGTCCCAGTTCTCGCCGGTGGCACCGGTGGTGTAGATCCGCTTGACGCGGCCTCGATGAAAAGTATCGATCTCCTGAATGTCAGACACACCGTTCGAGCGGTCTATCTGCGACCAGAGACCGCTGGAATGGTAGGTGATCCCATCCACCCAACCGGGGATCGAGTCCAGCCAGCCCCGGGAGTACTGATAGGTTAGTTGCGGCGACGTTCCGATGCTCGTCGTGGCACAGTTCGCGGTAACGCACTTCGGGTAGTCGATGGAGATAACGTTGCCGCCGTCGTCATACTGGAAGCCGGTGCGCATCGTAAAGGACCCGAAGGGCGTGGTGTACAGGGTGTCCTTCCGGCTGACACCACCGCCCACGCCTTCGTAGTTGAAGCGCTGGGAGACGTCCACCTGGAAGGGCTGGTTGTTGGCGGGCACCTTCAGGTAGTTGTAAGCGTACGCCCGGCGCAGCTTGCCGAGGCTGAACCCGGGGCCGGAGTCGTAGATGAAGGAGCGCAAGAGCCGATTGTTTTGGTTGGCATCCTTGACCGACTGGATCCGTCCAAGGTAGTCGTAGACGTACCGCAGGTAGTGGTTGCCATCCTGCATCTGGTAGTAGCGACCGCTGGCATCGAAGTCGGTGTAGGACACGGTCCCGTTGCCGAAGGCCCCTTTCTCCGGGTGGGTCTCCGCCAGCAGAAAGCCCCGGTTGTCGTAGCTGAAAGACCGCACCTGCTCTGCACTGCCCGCGCTGGAGGTAATCTGCGTGAGCCGTCCCCCGACGTCGTAGAGATTGGTGGTGGTGACGTTGGAGCCACCGGTTCCGGCGGGTTCGAGAACCTTGCGGAGCCGGCCATAGCGGTCGAACTCCCGGGTGTGGGTGGCATAGACCTCGGACCCATTGAGGGTGGTCTGCACCG
This sequence comes from Thermoanaerobaculia bacterium, assembly GCA_019911795.1. Lineage (GTDB taxonomy): Bacteria > Acidobacteriota > Thermoanaerobaculia > Multivoradales > JAIOJS01 > JAIOJS01. The sequence continues at coordinate 15,966 of JAIOJS010000602.1, forward strand.
GAGCGGAACGGGTGACCTGGCGAATGCCGCTGTAGCTCAGCAACACATCGTGGGCGGAGCCTTCCGGCGGGCGGATGCGCCCCGGACGACCGAAGGCGTCGTGCTCCATGAACTGGGTAACAAGGCCCGGGGCATCCCACTCGGAAGTACTCAACAGCCAACCGCGGGCGCTGTGCTCCATCTCCCTGGAGACCCAGCTCTCGTCGGGTAGGGTCCGTTGGATGCGAACCACGCGACCAAAACTGTCCAGCTCCTTCTCCTGTTCATGAAACACGGTTGCCCCGGAAGTCGAGACCTGCTGGATCTTGGCGCCAGTGGTGCCGATGGGGTTGGTGTAGGTCAAGATGGTGACGGCCCCATCCTGCGGCGTGATCGTGGTCAGCCGCCCGGCGGCGTCAAAGCTGTAGGTCACTTCGTAGCCGGCGGTATCGCGGGAGGCGACCGCCACCCCGGAGAAGGGATCGATGGTCACGTCGCGGGTCAGAAACGCCCCCGGCGTACCGTTGGGCTGGTAGGGCCGGGTGCGGGCCAATTCGTCGTAGTCGTACTCGTGATGGGTCCAGTAGGCAGGCGTCGAGGTCAGGGAACCGCAGTCGGCCCCGCCGGTCGAAGGCAGGGGCTTGTGGTCTGCGCCGTACGTCTTGACATCCGTAACATTGCCTCGGAGATCGCGGTCATAGGTCACGACGATGTCTTGTAGGGTGCGATTGAGACCACTGCGCAGGGTCCGGCTGCACTCGAGGGCGCCGGTCGTGTCTTCAAAGACCATTTCCACGCGGCTGCTGACTTGGCCGGTGGCATCCGATTCGGTGGTATCCACCTGGTCAAAGACGCCCAGAATCCACGGCTCCGAGGGGCTCGGATGGATGTATCCCCCATTGGGAAACGTACCTGGGGAGCGGGTGTAGTTGGTGAAGCTCTCGCGCCGCTCGTCGTTGGCGGAATCACTCCAAAGGTTGCCCTTGGACACCGCGCTACGGAAGTTCCCGATGCCGTCAAAGTCGGCTAGCTCCGTATCGACCCACCGGTCGGCATCGTCGTGGAAGACGGTCCGGCTGCCATCCATACCGCGGTTGAGGTTGTACCACTCATCGAGCCGCGAGCACGAGGTATTCCCCTGGCAACTGGGATTGTTGGGGTCGGTGCCGACCCCCGGAATGGGGTCGTGGCGGAAGTGCAGGTAGGTGGTCCGCAACTTTGTGCCGGAACAGCGCATGTTCGAAGCGTGGCTCGGGTAGACCTCTGCGGAGAGGAACTTTGTCCCGTTCGCAACACTGCGGACGAAAGGCAGGCCGTACTCCCAACCCTTGCCCTGGGCGGGGGAGACGTAATGGAT
>JAIOJS010000603.1 GCA_019911795.1 Thermoanaerobaculia bacterium
GATACGAGGGGATCTTCCGAGCCCTGGAGGACGGCAACGGTGGGTGATCGGGTCAGCAGTCTGGCCGAAGCCTGTAGGCGACTGGCGGAGGACTCCACCATCCGCCCGGTGGCTGGAGGCACCGATCTGATGGTGGCAGGCGCCGTCGAGCGCGCTCAACGCGGCGCTCTGCTCGATCTGTCGGGAGTCGAAGCGCTCCACGGCATCGAGCGAGTGGAAGAAGAGCTCGTCGTCGGTGCGGCGACGACCTTCTCACAGCTACGCCAGGATCCAGAGGTTCAGGAGCATTTCCCCGCGCTCGCCGCCGCCGCGGCCGAGGTGGGAGGGTGGCAGATCCAGAATCGCGCAACCCTTGGTGGCAACGTTGCCAACGCCAGTCCGGCCGGCGATTCGTTGCCCGTTCTCCTCGTGCTCCAGGCGAAGATCGACTGCTGCGGTCTTCAGGGGGAGCGGACGCTCGCCTACAACGATTTTCATACCGGTTACCGCAAGACTGCTCTGCAACCGGGTGAGTTGATCGCTCGTTTTCGTCTGCCCATTCCCGCGCCCGGTGTCCAGCAGGGATTCCGCAAGGTCGGCACGCGGGAGGCCCAGGCGATCAGCAAGGTGGTCTTGGCGATGGCGGGTCGGGTCGAGGCGGGGCGGATCGTCGAGCTGCGTTTGGCGGCGGGAAGCGTGGCCGCGACTCCGATCCGGCTGAGGGCGGCCGAAGCAGCCGCGATGGGTAAGGTCCCCAGCGAAGGCGCTCCCCTCGCAGCCGCGGCTGCGAGGCAGGAGACTGAGCCGATCGCGGACGTTCGTTCTTCGGCCGAGTATCGATCGGTAGTTCTGGGACGGTTGGTTCAACGTTGGGTGGCCTCCTTGGCCGACGAGCGATAGAGAGGACGGGACGGGTGGATTCCAAGACACTAGAAGCGCTGCGGGCACGTCTCGCTGGTGCCCATACCGACACGGCTCGACGCTACCCCGGCGAGTCCGGGGAGCGGCAACCGGTGCACACCGTCTACGGCGGAGCGCAGATCTTCTCGGCGACCACCGCGAGCAAGCTGGGGCAGATCGCGGAGGGCGCCTTCGCCACCTACGCTCCGACGGTCGAGGAGTTCGCCGAGGTTTTCGACATCGAGGATCGAGAGCTCGCCGAGCTGGTGTATCGGCGGGTGGATGAGAAGCTGAAGCGGGAGCCGGTCGAGGACTTTCGCATCGATTTCGAGGACGGCTATGGCAATCGACCCGATGACGAGGAGGATGCGGATGCCGTGCGGGCGGCGCGGGAGACCGCCATGGGCTTCGAGCGAGGGACCCTGCCTCCCTTTCTGGGTATTCGCATCAAGCCGTTTACGCGGGACCTGGTGGGTCGCAGTCTGCGAACTCTGGATCTCTTCCTCGCGGAACTGCTCGCTGCGACCGGCGGCACCCTGCCGTCCAACTTCGTCGTCACGTTGCCCAAGATCGCCACTGCGGACGAAGTGGAGGTCCTGGCAAGCGCTCTCGAAAAGATCGAAACCGAGTGCGGTCTCGAGAACGGCGCGATCGCGGTCGAACTGATGGTCGAGACGCCGCAGTCGATCCTTGGGCCGGATGGGAGCGCCGCCCTGCCGAGACTCGTCGAGGCGGGGGCGGGACGCGTGCGCGGAGTGCACTTCGGAACCTATGACTACACTGCATCGCTGGCCATCACTGCGGCCTTTCAGGACATGGCGCACCCCGTCTGCGACTTTGCCAAGCACGTCATGCAAGTGACGATGAGTGGTACCGGAGTGTGGCTCTCCGACGGAGCCACCAACGTCCTGCCGGTGGTTCCTCATCGCGGTGAGAAGCTCTCGGCGGCCGAGCAGTCCGACAACCGGGAGTCGATCTATAGCGCCTGGCGCCTTCATGCCGCGCACACCCGTCACAGCCTGGAGGGTGGCTTCTACCAGGGCTGGGATCTCCATCCGGCCCAGCTCATCAGTCGCTACGCCACCGTCTACTCCTTCTTCCTGGCTGGGATCGACTCCGCGGCGGAGCGGCTCTCCAACTTCGTCGACAAGGCGGCTCAGGCCACCCTCGTCGGCGATGTCTTCGACGACGCCGCCACCGGCCAGGGACTCCTCAACTACTTCCTTCGTGCCATCAACTGCGGCGCCGTTTCGGTCGACGAGGCCCAGGGTCGGTCCGGCTTGACGCTGGAGGAGCTCCAGTCACGGTCCTTCCTGCGCATCTTGGCTGGCCGACGCGGATAGTCCATCGGCTGCGGAGAGATCCGCGGACTCGTCAGCTGCCGCGGTACGTCGAGTACGCGAAGGGGGACAGCAGAAGAGGCACGTGGTAGTGCTGCTCGGAATCGAGGACCTGGAACGCGATGGTGGCGCTAGGGAAGAAGGCGTCGGCTCCCAGGTAGCCTTCGAGGGCGAAGGTCAGTCGGTACTTGCCAGTGAGGAGTGGACCCGTCAGGAGGCTCTTGACCCTGCCATCGTCGTCGGTAGTCCCTCCTCCGACCCGCTGCCATTCGTCCTGCGACCAATGCTCCAAAGTGATCGGAATGCCGCGGGCCGGTCGTCCCTGGGCGGTGTCGAGGACGTGGGAAGAGATGCCGCTCATGCGAGCATTTTCTCCAGTCGCAGTCGGGTGATCTTCACCTGCTCGGCCGCGGCCGCCCGGAGCTCTTCGTGCACCTCGGATCCGAGGCGACGGAGGCATTGGTCCAACATCTCCTCGGCGCTCTTGTCGGTGGCGCACACCAGGTAGACGAATCCGTAGCGCTTCTCATAGGCCTGGTTGGCAGCGGCGAGTCGGGCCCGAACCGCGGGACCAGCGTCGGCTATGCCACTCTGCTCGCTTCGCGAGAAGCTGGCCGCAGCGTCCTCGCCGGGGCTCGTCGCGGCAGCGGCGGGGGGGGAGTCACCGATTCGGGGGTGAGCGGCGAAGGCTTCCTTCCAGTCGGATTCGTCGAGGGTCCACCAGATGCGCTCCGCCTCACAGAGGACCTCGGCGAGGTCGTCGAAGGGCCGGGAGGCGCTCATTCCCTCGATCCACGCTCGGCTTGCGCAAGTGCTGCGCAAGCGCTTGGCCACGTCGAAGAGCGGATCCTCGTTCAACTCGTCGAGGGTCATTTTCATGCGGGAACACCCCACAGGCGTAGGCGAGCCACCCCTCCGTCGGGGTAGATGTTGAGGCGAACGTGGGTCCAAGCTGCCTCGTGAGGAAGGAGGTCAAACGTGTGGCGTCGGTCGGCTTGGAGGTCCTTGCGTTCGAGTATGGGAGTCCAATCGGTGGCAGTTTGCCATTCCGGGGCGGTTGTCGCTTCCAAACTGCAGGCCCCGGGAGCGTTGCCGCGAAACCAGCTGGTATCGATCCCGGCTCGTTGGATTTTTCCGGGACGACCGAGTCGAATCACCGCCCAGTCGTTGCCCTCGGTCCGTCTCCGTCGGGTCTCCCAGCCATCGAACATGCCCCGCGAGTCACCGGGAAGGAGGAGATTGTGACGGTGACCGAAGAAGTCGTCGCTCACTCCAACCACGCGGCCTCCCTGCGGCAGGGCAGCGAGGTCTACGATCTCACTGTGACGAAGGGACGGAGCGTGGACCTCTCCGAACACCCGCAGTCGGGCGACACCGCCGTCGGGGTAGATGCTGAACCGCAAGTGGGTCGCGAAGGGAGAACTCTCGACCGGGAAGGAGTTGGGAGAGTCTCCCTCGAGGCCCTGGCGAATGAGAATCGGGGTCCAGGCCAGCTCCGCGGCCTCGGCGCCGTTGGGGTCGGGACGGTCGGTCAGGTCGATGCCGTCGAG
>JAIOJS010000604.1 GCA_019911795.1 Thermoanaerobaculia bacterium
GACCTCGGGGTGGGAGACGCTTCCTTCCTCTCCAAGCCCTTCACCCCGGCCGACCTCGTCGCCGCCATCGAACGAATAACACGGGGACGAAGCGTCGATGAAGGGCTGCCCGCTTCCGAGGCGGCGCAAGACTCACCGTGAAGACCGTCACGGCATCGGGTATCCCTGGGTCGAGGACCAGGCCGAGGGGCTGCCCGATTCGAAGCCATCTCTAAAGAGGATCGAAGAGTCGAGTCCAAAGAACTCGGCCACTCGTTCCATGATTGCGGAGCGCTGAGCCAAGGGATAAATCGCATCCAGCGGAAACCCGAAGTTGAGGATACGTTGCTCTCCGCCGTCGAAGGCCACCGCCGCTCCATCGGCGGAGCCGCTGTACTCCAAGGCGATGTCGGCTCCCGATTCGGCGGCTAGGATGTCGGGATACCGCACATCGTAGGCTCCGTGTGTACCGTCGTCGAAGGATACGACCCCGACCCCCTCGAAAGGTGAACCGGCCGGGGCTTCGGCCTCGTACACTCCCGCATCGTCCGCTACGTAGCGGCTTCTCAGTAGCAGGCGGTAGAAGTCGCGGTCCGCCGCCGATCCCAGGTGGTCGAGATCCCATCCGATCTCGGCGCCACTGAGGGCCAGCTTCCCTCCCGTGGAGAGATAGGCCATCAAACGAGTCTGTTCGAGTGGGGACAGGGTTTGATCTGCAGTCGACTCCAAACCCACCCCCCAGATCACAGCGGCGTAGGGGTCGAGGGAGAGGTTTCCGGACTCGACCGGTTCGTTCGATGTCGAGTCCATCGCCACCGCGACCCCGTCCATGGCCTCGGCATGAACGGCCACCAGATCGAACCGGTTCATGCGATCGAGGTCCATGCGCTGCACCGTCCCCAAGCCCGCCACGTCCTCGGCGATCAGCATCGACGAGTCGAGACGGTCGAAGCCACCCACCAGGAGCACCCGTTCCCCCTCGGCGCTGGAAGTGCGCACTGCCAGGGTCTCGGTGGGCAGCGACTCGCCGCCGCCATTGGTCGCGGTGACCCGTAGGTACAGAGTCTCGCCTGGGGCCATTCCCTCGAGGGTGATGCTCGTGTCGGCGGTGGGAGTACCCTCATCGAAGCCCTTGCCGTCCGGCGAGGTGTAGAGACGATAGCCGGTCGCAGGATCGCCGCGCAGTCCATCATCATCGGTAGAGGACGCCTGCCAGCCGACCGTGACCGTGGTGGAGTTGTCGGATCGAACCCAGGGCGCTCGAGGTTCTTCGGGGAGTAAGGTCGGTGTCTGTCCGTCTCGGTCGGCGAAGTAGCGAACGATCCCCTGGTAGACGGCTCGTGCCAGCAGCTTGCGGAAGCGAGGGTGGGCGAGCGCTTCCGCGTCGGTCGCGTTGTCATGGAAAGCCACCTCGAGCAGGGTGGAGGGCATCTCATCGTTGTGGGCTGGGTTGATCTCGCCGAAGTAGGCCGACCGATAGCCGCGGTCCACCCAGCCCGGATCCCAACCCACCGTCGCATCGTTGATGATCTCGTCGTGAATCGCCTCCATCAATGCGGCCGAACCCGCGACGCTTTGGGTCGGATCGTAGGTGCCGTCCGGGGGATTGGCGCTGTAGATGTAGCTAGAGGTCCCTCGAGCCGAACCGTCGAAGGCATTGGAATGCCAGGACACGTAGACCGAGTCCTCCCCCGCGAAGTGCTCGTAGTCCGCCCAACGAGACCGGGCCGTCACGTCACCCGGGGTGTAGACGGTAGGTGGCGCTCCCAGATACTGGACGTGGGTTCGCGCCCCCTCCTCCCACCTCGGTCGGCCCGACAGCGTTGCCATCTCATGTCCGAGCACATCGCCGAGGCCGCCCCCGAAGCGCACGGCGTCCGCGGCGACGGTCTGGCCGGGCTCCGCCGAGTCGTTGAGGAGGCTCACCGAACCGCGGCTCGCATCGGCGCCCGCTCGAAAATGAAAGCGACCCAAGGGAACCCAGGTCCAGCCATGGCGCTCCTGATTGACGTAGATGTCGCTGATTCCACCACTGTGGGCGACTCGATAGTGTGCGTCGGAAGCTCTTTGGGTTCCATCGCGGGTGTAGGAGACCGCGACCTGGTAGTCGCCCTCCTGGGGGATCACCGGTACCCAGGTCGCGCCGGCCGTCTCGACAACGTCGGTGGTGATCAGCCGCGCCGAGCCGCCGGTATCCTCGAAGGGATCCGTGCCCTCGGCATAGGGAGCGGCAAAGTTCGCAAAGCCCACCTGCGAATCGTCACTGATCTGGGAATTGTCACCGAACTCGAAGTAGATCCCGTTCCCCGGCGCTGAGTCGGTATCCCCATCGTCGACGATCACCATCCCGCCCTGAAGATCGGATTCCCGGACGGTGAAGACGTCCGCGCCCGCTCCCTCCAAGTAGCGGAGCAGGTACTGGTCGATCGCCTCGGCATTGACGAAGTCCTCGACGATGCCGTGGGTCACGCCGCGTTGAGTGCTCCACCCGGTGGCTCCCCCGTAGTCGATCCACCCATGCGCCTGACTGAGGAAGATCAGCTTCCCGGAGAGCGCTCCCGATGTCCCATCGCGTCGGACCCCGGGCTTGGAAGAAACCACCCCATCCCCAGCTTCCTTGACCGGCACTGGTTCGATGTTCAGAAAGGCGGGCAAGGCGATGAATCGGTCACCGCGACCCTTGGAATCCGGATCTCTGACCGTCAGATGCAGTTCGCGAATCTTCCAGGGCTCGAGCCCCAGGAGGAGCTGCCGACTGAGCTTCTCGAGCAGTTCGTCGTCAACTTCGGTCGCGAGAAAGTCCGCTGGCAGTGACAGTCTCACCACTGCGGATGAATCGTCGTGGACCACTTCGAGGACCTCGGCGGCGGCCGGGAGCAGTGGGTCGGCCCGGGATCCCGTCCGGGGTAGATGCCCGCTCGGCGGGAGGAGCATGAAGCGGACTGCGCTCTCGATATCTCGGTCCGCGTCGGGGACGGTCCACTCCGCGCGATGAATCTGACCCGCCGACCACACCGGAAGGCCCACCGAAGTCTGCGCCTCGGCCCCCTGGCCCGCTCCCAGGAAAGAGCCGAGCCAAAAGGCACCCACCCACCATGCCTTGTGCCGCATGGTCTTACTCTACTGTCTCCCCGTAGCCGACCACTCCTACGGACCCTCCGCGCTCGCCCCCGAGGAACGCCACCTCTCGACCAGTCCCTCCACCGCCAGCTCCCGGTTCGAGTCCCCGAGTTCGACAAGTCCGCAGGAAGCCACGGCGAGAAGGAGACTGGCCCGGTGCGAGGGCTCGCACAGGAGCGGCTCCGCGATGAGGGCCTCCGCGAGGGTGCCTACCGAACGAACCACCAGATCCAACAACAGTCGGCGAGACGACGGAGAGAGCGTTGCGTTCTCCAGATACAGGTTGATGCGAGCGTCTCGGCGCTCCTCCGGCCAACGATCGAGACCGAGAAAGCGAAGCGCCTGGTCCGCGCGATAGCCGAGTCGGGTGGCCAGCATCCCGGCCAGATCGGCGCAGACTTCATCCAGCGGATGACTGCGAACGATGCCGGAGAGACGAGACGTCAGATAGTGGAAGCACTCGTGGTCTCGGCGCAGGCGCAGGGACTCGGACAGCCAAGCCTCCTCGTCGAGACCGATCTCGGAGGCGTCGACGGCACTGTAATTACCCTGCGACAGCAGGATCAGTCGGTCCTGGTAGAGCTCCTTGCGGGGCGCTAGGTTCTTCATCTCGCCCGCCCAGGCTCGCTCATCGTCACCGCCGCGAGCCGCGGCCCAGGCATTGCGGTAGCGACGGACACGGTCCTGGTTGATGAGTCCCCGGACTAGACAGGCTCCCATCTCGGGTGGGACGTCGATCGGTTCGCTCCGTCCCATCAGGGCTCGCACCAGCGACTCGAAGTCGGACCGGCGACGCGCCACGATCACCGGGACCCGCCCGGCCGGCGACGGATGGAGTCGAAGTTCGATCCCGGCCGGATCGTCGAACTCCACCCCCGCACCCGGCGGCGGCGGTACGGAGCGAACCACCGATGCCCGGTACTCCGGCGCCTGGCTCATCCCGCTACGGATGGGAAAGGCCAACTGCACGAGCCGGCGACGCAGCACGACGGCCGCTCCGGCGCCGCTCTTCTCATTCCGGGCCTCCGCCTCGTAGTCGCTCCAAGCTTCGGTCTGAACCTCGTCGACTAGCGGTAAAGAGGGGGGATCTTCACTCCACACTGCGTAGGGATTGTTGGTAAAGGCCACCAGTTCGTCGAGACTTTCGTCCCTGGCGCCGAGTCGCTCCAGAATCCGCATCCGGTGGGCCGCGGCCGCGTCACCGCTCATGCCGGCTTTCGGGCGTCATGCCAGCTGCCGCTTGGCCAATTGGGCAAAAGCACCGTCCAGGGCCATCAACTCGTCGTAGTTTCCGCTCTCCAGCATCACTCCGTTCTCCAGGTAGAAGATGCGGTCGGCGTTACGGATGGTCGACAGACGGTGGGCGATCACGATACGGGTCGACTGCAAACGGTCCATGCTCTCGGTAACGATCTGCTGGGTTCGATTGTCGAGGGCGCTCGTCGCCTCGTCGAGGTAGAGGATCTTGGGATTGTGGACCAGGGCCCGGGCGATCATCAGACGTTGTTTCTGTCCCCCCGAGAAGCCTCCGCCGCCTTCGCTCACGTAGGTGTGCATCCCCATCGGCATGCGCTTGATGTCCTCGGCGAGGCCGGCCTTGCGCGCCGCCTCCCAGGCATCGTCCACCGTGCGAGCGCTGGCGCCGACGATGTTGCGATAGATGTCGACCGGCAGTAGCCGGCTCTCCTGCAGCACCACTCCGAGCTGTTGACGGACGAGGCGCAAATCGAGGGTCGAGAGGTCTTGGCCATCGTAGTAGACCCCACCCTTCTCCGGGGTCTCGAACCCGAGCATGATCT
>JAIOJS010000605.1 GCA_019911795.1 Thermoanaerobaculia bacterium
GGGCAGCGCGGCTTGACCCCTGGTGTCCTCGCCGAGGCGGATCGCGCGCTCGACACCCACCAGTTGATCAAGGTTCGGCTCGTGGGGTCCCGCGAGGAGAAGGACCAGCAAGTGGCGACGCTCGGGGCGGACCTCTCCGCCACCGTGGTCTCTCGCGTTGGGCACGTCGTCGTGCTCTATCGACCCGACGACGACCCGGACACGCCGTCGTTGTTTGACGACGACGATCAATACTGACGCTCGAGTCTCGGCCTCGCGCCGCCTGATGTCGGTAACAACCGGTTGGTGCGAGAGGGTCGTCAAGCCCGGCTGGCTAGTGAACCCACTCTTCTGGGGGTTCCTCTTCCACCTCCGGCAGGGAGTCCCCAGGGATGTCGGGTGCCCTGCGCGACGACTCTAGGCTACGCTCCTCCTCCTCCCATCGCCGCTCGATGTCCTGGGTTCGCTGACGCTTGCGGCGACGGGCCATGAGAGCGAGGAGGGTCACCCCGAGCCACAACCCTGCCCCGCTGGAGAACCACGGAAGCCAGGTGTAAAGGAACCGGGACTGGCGAAAAAAGCGAGCTCCTGCAGCCTCGAGGTCGTCGCCGGTGGCGCGCCGGAACGCTTCTTCGAAAGGGGCTCCAGACCGCATCTCGGCGGCGGTCCGGGCGACGACGTCGGAACCGTACTCCTGGATGAGATTGTGGACGAGGGCTCCCGAGAGAGCATAAGCGGTGTGAGAACCGCCGCGACCCGCCGAGAAGTAAAGCTCGAGTTCGGTGATGCTGGTGGGCCCTCCACGCAGGCCCCCCGCCAGAGCGTAGCCACGATCGGCCAGTGAGAAGCCACGCGAACCGACGAGAGAGACTCCCTCGCTGAACCACCGTGGCAATGAGTTGCGCCCCGCGGCCCGAAAGAGGAGAACGTGCAGCAACTCGTGATCGAGTAGCTCCTGCATAGAATCATGGGGATAGAGGGGGACCCGCGCGGGAAAGAGTGCCACGCTGTCGCTCTCGACCTGAGCAAAGCCGGAGATCCAATGGGGCACCCGACGAGCCACTGACGAGGACTCGTCCAAGAGATGGACCGTGATCACCGCTCCGCTCGACTCGAGTCCGACAAATGCGGCCAAGCTGGCGCTCCTCTGGACGGGACGCGAGGAGAGTTCACGCCCCGCCGCCTCCCAATTCTCGTCGGCCACGATCCGAAACCTCGGCGTAGGAACGAGTTCCGTGCCCTGGGAAGAGGCGACGGCGACAAGAACGAAGAGTAGGCCCAACCACAGAGAGGTGGTCGTTGCGAAGCGACGGCGCGATCGGCCTGAAGAGTCTTCCGACATCCCCCGATGCTAACCCCGAAAGGGCGGTGCAGGGTTGTTCAGGAAGTCGGTCCATTCCCGGCTGTATCCGGCGGCCATCCTGGGATACGCTTCGCGAGGAGCCCACATGGCCGAGTTCGGCCATCAGTCCCAAACGCCGGAGGCCGGATAGTGAGTCACGAACTAGTGTCCCGAGAAGAATTCCGTGCCCATCTTGTGGCCGCCATTCGGCGTCGGCCGGGAGTGTCGGACAAAGCGCCGATCGAAGAGCTGGTACGCGCCGCTTTCGTACCGATACCGGACGAGGAGCTGTTGGACCAGCCGATCGGAGAGTCCTCGGTCGCTCTTGCCGGTCTCTACCGTCTCGCCCAGGAGCGGCAGCCTGGCGAGATCGAGATGCGCGTGTTCCCAGCTTCGGAAGAAGCCGGCGGAGCGGGAACGACCGTAGTCCAGATCGTCAACGACGACATGCCATTCCTTCTCTCCTCGATCTCCGGAGAGCTGCACCGTCGCAAGCGGCGGATCCAGCGTGTCCTGCACCCGGTCTTTCGCGTTCGACGGTCTGCCGAAGGTGAGTTTCTCTCATTTGATGCGGAGGGCGAGCCGGAGTCGTGGATGCACATCGAGATCGACAGCGACGGCGGACGCCGCGGGAAGTCAAAGCTCGCGAAGGAGCTGCGCGAGGTACTCGTCGAGGTACGAGCCTCTGTCGATGACTGGCAGGAGATGCGCGACAAGGCGTTGGCGATCGCCGCCGACCTGGCCACGACCCAACTTCCGGTAAGTGACGAGGAGCGCGCCGAAGCGAGTGAACTGCTGCGCTGGCTCGTCGACAACCACTACACCTTCCTCGGCTTCCGGAGCTACGTCTACGAGGCCGGCAAGAAGAGCTACCTGCGTATGATTCCCGACAGCGGACTTGGGTTGCTGCGCTGCGAGACGAAGGAGTCGATCCTCCGCAGTCAGACGCCCCTCTCGACCATTCTGGTCGACTTTCTCGACCAGGAGCGGCTCCTCACCATCACCAAGTCGAGCCGTCGTTCGAGGGTCCACCGCAGTGTTCACTTGGACGCGGTCGGGATCCGTCGCTTTGACAGCGACGGCAGAGTTATCGGAGAGGACCGCTTCGTAGGACTCTTTACCTCGTCGGTCTACAGCACTCCGGCGGCTGACATTCCCGTCCTACGATTGAAAACCCGGCGGATGATGGAGCACTCCGGCTTCTCCCCCAGCAGTCATGACGCCAAGGCCCTCGCGCACATCATCGAGAGCTTCCCCCGCGACGAGCTCTTTCAGATCGACGAGGGGGAGTTCCTGCGCATGGCGCTGGGCATCATGCAGCTGCAGCAGCGTCCCCGGCTGGCCCTCTTTGTGCGCCACGACGACTTCGGACGCTTCGTTTCGAGTCTTGTCTACGTGCCGCGGGAGCGCTTCACCTTTGCCCTGCGGGAGAAGATTCAGCGCCGGCTCGAGTCTGCTTTCGATGGCAAGGTCACCGCCTTCTACACCCAGATGGCGGACACGCCCCTGGCCCGCGTCCACTACATCGTCAAGACGACCCCCGGGAAGGTCCCCGAGGTCGATCTGCGCCAACTCGAAGCGACCCTCGCTCGCGACGCCCGAACCTGGAGCGAGCACCTCCGTGAGCACCTCATGGCTCGCCACGGCGAGGAGGAGGGACTCGCCCTCGCCCGACACTTCACCGATAGCTTCCCCTCCTCCTATCGCGAGTTCTATCCGGCCAAGGCGGCGGTACCCGACATCAGGATGCTCGAAGAGCTCTCCGAGGGCGACCGCAACCTCGAGGTTCGACTCTATCGACCCCCGGGCATCGGCGGCGATGGCATGCGGCTGAAGCTCTACCGCTGCGACCGGCACCTCGCCCTCTCCGAAGCCCTTCCCATCCTCGAGAACCTGGGGGTCCGGGTGGAGTCTGAGGTTCCCTTCAAGGTGCGGGGAAGCCAAGGGAAGTCGGTTTGGATCCACGACTTCGAATTGCGCTCCCCGGATGGCAGCGAGATTCCCTACCGCGAGATCAAGTCGGACTTCGAAGAGACGGTGCGGCGGGTATGGAGCGACGAGTTCGAGGATGGTGGCCTAAACCGCTTGATCCTTCGTGGCGGGCTCGACTGGCGTCAGATTACGGTGC
>JAIOJS010000606.1 GCA_019911795.1 Thermoanaerobaculia bacterium
GATCAGGACCGCGCTGGTGATGTCGATACCGACACCGAAGTCCCACAGTTCGACGTTGATCTCAGACGCCGGCTTGACATTGTTGGCACCATTCCAAGGGGAGAGAATTCCAGTCACCGGCGGGGTGCTGTCGACCCCGGTCAGGACGTCGAAGAAGGTCGAGGCCATCAAGTCATAACCCGCGGCATTCGGGTGACCCACGTAGTCGGTCGGTGCCTGTGAGTAGAGGGTGGCGAACCAGTCGGGTTGAACGCCAAAGATCTCGAAGTTGTCGACAACCCTGCGTTGGTTGAGGCCTGCGAGGTGGCGGATCTCTTCGATGAGCCGCTGGTTGAGGAGGTTGTCGGCGTCGACACGCGCCCGGGGAGTCCGCGGGATCATCGTCACATGGATCGCCTCGAGGCCCTTGGTCTCCGCCCGGTTTGCCATCTGCCCGAGGTTGAACAGCGTCGTCTCCCGAGAGATCTTCACCGAGATATCGTTGGAGCCCTCCATCAGCAGGAGAACGTCGCCGCCGCGGTCTAGAACAGAGTTCAGTCGCGACAGCCCTTCGGGCGTCTTCTCTCCGCCGAACCCCTCATTGCGTACGGAGTCGTCGAGGCCGGAACTTCGAAGGAGACCCTGAAGCCGGCCCGGATAGCCGACGATGGGGTCGTCGTCGCCGGTACCCTCGGTAATACTGTCGCCAAAGGCGACATACTCGGTGGCGAGCGCCGCGACCGGCCCGAATCCGAGCGTCAAGAGACCCATCGCGAACAGAACGCGAGGGTGACAAAAATGGAGGCTTCTAGGACGGCGCATCCTCGCGATGCTACAAACGCTCTTCTCCCCCTGTCAATGTGGTGACCGCGTTTGGTCCAGGGGCGGCGCCCTCGGAGGCTCTAGTGAACGACGGACTCCAGACGTTTGACAGGTTCGCATTTGGGAAAATATAATACTACGGCATATTTAAGTAGTGCCCCCCTCTCATCTCGGGGGTTCTTGAAAACCGGAGCCCGATCGTCTACAATCGGCGCCCGCAGCGGGTGCCACTTCCCAGGCCATTCGCGAACGTGTCCAGCTCGACCCCCTGCATCTTCCTCATTCTCATCAGAATCCAACGTGAAAGGACTTCGCACTCATGAGGCGTAAGCTCACTTCCTTCCTGTTTGCCGCGGCCACCCTGGCCACCCTCTCCACGCTGCCCGCCCTGGCCGGTTCGATCTACGTTCCGATCGAGCCCACGGCTCCGGGTGACCAAACCTTTGTGACGATCTCGAATCCCAGCGGGGATCAGGTCGCACTGACCTACTACCTGATCAACCCGTTCGAGGATGGCACGGTGCGACCGGAGGAGCTGCCGATTCGGTACATCAACCCGGGAGAATCGATCGTTCTCCGCAACAGCTTGCCTCTCGGGGAGCGCGGCATCCTGGAGATCACCTCCTCGGCCACCTTGCCCGTCACCGCTCGTCTGGGCAAGACGTGGGACACTCCGTCCTCGGTCACCGGATCCTCGGTTCCAGTGATCTCCTCGACCAACTCGGGGATTGCCGGGAACAACCTCTACCTGCAGGGACTGCAACGCGACGCTGATGGCGCGGTGATGACCAACTTCCGCATGGTCAACCTAGGAACCAGCGAAGCGACTTGTAACGTCACCCTGAACACGATCGATGGCGATGTCCTGGGGGGGTTCTTCGTTTTTCCTGGCCGCCAGCCGCTGTCGGTGACGACTTTCGACGATGCTCTCAGCGCCCTCAGCACCACCCAGGACCTCGGCGACATTCGGGCCCGAGTCTCTTGCGACCGCACCTTCTACACCTACTTCGTGGTTCATGAGCCGCAATCCGAGCAGTCGGTCTTCGTCGGTCCTGCCATCGACACCGATTCCGCTTTGGGCATCTTCGACGGAAACCTACCCTGTGATCCCAATGGATTCTGTTTCGAGCACGCCGGCGTGTTCCACGTTCCCACCAGCAACAACAAGGTCAAGCGTCTCGAGTTTCCAACGCCTCCCGGTGACTACCACAAGGTTCATGTGCGGATGGAGGTCAAGCTCGGCGGCTGGCAGAACCCTTCGAGTGGTCTCCACAGCATCTTCTGGCTGGCCCTCGACCGCAATCGCAACCTGATCGGCTACCTCAACCTCAAGGGACCGAACGCCAACTCGATCCTCTTCCGGCACGGCTTCGGCCAGGCGCAGGAGGACAAGGCGAAGGTCACGGTTCCGGCAATCTTCCAGCCCGGTCAGACCTACTTCTTCGACTACCTCTACGACACCAACATCAACCTGATCCAGTTGATTGTCGTCGACGTGGCCACTGGCCAGGAGGTGGCGCAGATCCTGCACAGCCCAGACACCAACAAGATCAAGGTGACCAACAGCGACATCGTCTTGATGGACTTCGGCTTCCCCGGGGTCAACCCCAACGAGCCGCCCACCTATGGCTGGTCCTATCAGAACCTCTGGATCGAGATCGCACTCTAAGCGTTTGATCTAGATCGATCCTTCGAAGGCCCGGCGTCACCAGCGTGACGTCGGGCTTTCGTCCGTTTGCGAGGTGGACCGCCGGCGGAACTGAGCTGACGAACTGATCTAACCCACTGAGCTAACGAACTGAGCCAACGCACGGAGCTGTGGTAGCTTGCGCCCAATGATTGCCGCCGTTCAACGGACCCGCCCGGTGGGACCCATCACCCTCACCCTCGCCCTGGGCCTGGCGGTTGCTCTCTTGGTCGTCGCCTGGACCGGCGTACGAGCCTCCTTCGATCCTCTCAGTCTGGCCGTGTTCTCAGTGATCTACGCGATCCTGGCCACGGCCGTGACCCTCGGGGCCCGCTGGCTGTCGACCCTGGGTAGCCCCGGACGAGTGGTCGCGGCTTTGGGCACGAGCAGCGTCCTCCTCTGGCAGGTCCGTGAGCTAACCGGCCAGCCTGGGGCCTTGGGTTTGTTGGTGCTGGCGGTGGTCGTAGGCGCGGCGGTTCTATGGCCGCTGATTAGCCGACTGAGCGGCGAGGGACACGGCATCGTGGATCTGCTGGTAGCCGTCGGTCTGTTGATCCTGGTGGCGGCCGGGGTGGTAGCGGTCTACCGGGGCTCGCCCCTCCTGCGGTGGCATCTCTTGCGACACAACACCCTGCTCGGGACGCCCGCCTACTACTCGCTTGGCGAACCGGTGGAAGAGGTCCGCGATCGCCTTTTGGCCGAACACCAGGCGAGTGGCCAGCTAGCCCTAGAGACCGGGATGAGGTCGGACGGGGAGCCCTCAAAAGGAGAAGCCAGCGACCTTCTCGAGGAGAGCGAAGTACGACCTCCCAACATCGTCTTCATCCTCCTCGACACTCTGCGACGCGATGCCCTGGCCGGTTGGGGGGGCGACCCCCAGCAGATGCCGCAGCTCAACGCGACGCTCGAGCGTGCTTGGCGGCTCACCGACGTCTGGTCAGCGGCGACGTGGACCCGTCCGGCCGTCGCCACCCTCTTCACCGGCCTCCAACCGGAAGCTCACGGGGCTCGAATGATCGAGGACGGTCTGGCCCAGGAGCACTGGACCCTGGCCGAGGAACTGCGCACGCGGGGATACTCCACCACCGCGCTCGTCACCAACTGGGGCGCGGTGGGGGCCGAAGTTGGCTTCGACCAGGGCTTCGACACCTTCCGAGAGCTTCGCGACAAGCCCTACGCCCGGGCCGGGACCCTGGATCGAACCCTCGCCGGCTGGCTGGGTACGCCCGAGGCCGAATCCGCGCTCGCGCGGCCCACTTTCCTCTACTTGCACTTCTTGGATCCGCACGAGCCTTATCTGGCCGAAGTCAAACCTCGTCGACGCAGTGCCGGAGAGATGAGAAGAGGCTACCGCAGCGAACTGGCCTACCTCGATCAACAACTGGCTTCCGTGCTCGATCGCCTCGCTTCCGCTCTTCCCGGACCCACGATCTTCGTGCTCGCCTCGGATCATGGCGAGGAGTTCTTCGAGCACGAGCTCTTTGGCCACGGGTTTTCGCTCTACGAGGAGGTTCTTTCGGTTCCGGTCGCGGTGTGGGGAGAGGGGATCACGGGTGGCGAGCTGAACCAGCGGCTGGAGGGACGGGACATCCACGATCTAGTACTCGCCCTGGCGAAACGGGAACGCACTAGCGTTTCCGACTGGACGGCGGCGCACCACCGCGAACGACGCTACGCTTCGATCTACTACTCGAGCGAGGGACGCCTTTTGCTGAGACCCTACCTGCGGCAGGTAGCGATGCGGGCGATCCAGAGCGGCGACGAGAAGCTCATCTGGTCCGCCTACGGGAAGACCTGGGAGCTCTATGACCTGGAAGCCGACCCGGGGGAGAGCGACAATCTCATCCGGCGTCGCGGCGATCGGTTCCAGGCCCTGTCCCAGGAACTGGAGGACGCCGTGGACCGCTGGCGCCCCGGGACCCCGATCGAGCTCTCCGAAGAGGCGCTCGAGCAGCTCCGAACTCTGGGCTACGTAGACTAGTCCACTAAGCCGAGCTCGGATCGACCGCTTCCGTGGCGGGTTTCACGAAGCTCTGGAGGGTGGGCCAGAAATGGCGAGCAAGGAGCCCGAGAGCAAGGGCCGCCACCACGCCGTGGACGACAAAGAGCCACCAGGATCCGGCGGGAAGAAGCCAGGCAGTCACCAAGAAGAGCGGCAAGGGTACGAGATAGATCACCATCAGGTCCTTGCCAAGCCGCCAAAACCCTCGGCCGAGGACGGAGGCCAGCCGCCGGGCCATGAGCCAATTGCCGAGCAGCAGAAGATTGGCGTAGGCCATCCCTTGGGGTCCCCAGCGAGCGGTCAAGAGGGCGCCGAAGACCACCAGGCAGAGGAGGTTCACCAGGCCGGTGATGAGCCAAGCCCGGTCTTGATGGACGACCTTGAGTACCTCGCCGCCGAGATCCTTGAAGACATCGAGGAAGGGTACGAAGCAGAGAATTCGTAGCAGTCCTACGGCGGGGTCCCAATTGTCGCCGAGCAGGATCTCCACCACTCGAGCCGCGTTGAAGAAGAGGAAGTAGCCGGCCACGACTTGGAAGGTCATCATCAGGACGACCCCGAGGCGGAAGGCGAGGAGGAAGCTCTCGGGGTCATCGCGGACCTCGACCAGGGCGGGGAGGAGGGCGCGCGGGGCTACCGCCTGGGCGACCAGGAACGCGATCCAATAGGCCTTGGCGTACTGTCCAACCTGCGCCGGATCGACCGTCACGGCGCCGATGATGAAGACGTCGACATACTCGACGAGCTGGAGCACCACCCAGATGCAGAAAAGCCACCGGCTCTGCCGCAACAGGTCGGGGAGGAGAGAGAGGTCCACCTGCCATGGGATCCGGCCGCGGGCTCGCCACCAGACCAGGAGGGCAAAGCCGCCGGTGGCGACCAGTTCGCCTCCTACCAGGCTCCAGACGCCCCAACCGAGCGCACCCAGCGCGATGGACACTGCGGCCATCAGAATCCCTCGTGCCACCTCCGGCACCACCATCTCGGAAATGCGGAGCTCCCGCTCGAAGTAGATTCGCGGCGCCACGGCGAGTCCGTCGAGGAGGATCCACAGAGAGAGGACCCTAAGGACGCTCGGTAGTTGCGGGTCGAACCCGGTCGTCCACGGGGCAATTGCGAAGAGGGCCAGGATGACGAGAAGCGACTGACCGAGGCCAAACACGAACACCGTGCCGTACGGCTTGCGGCGATCCCGCATGAGGTGGAAGTTGAGGCCAAGATCGCGCAGCGCCGAGCAGATGACCACGATGCGCAGGGCGATTTCGTAGAGTCCGTGGCCCTCGGGTGCGACCAGTCGCGCCATCGCCATTCCCCATGCGAAACGCAGCAGCGTCCTCAGGAACAGGCTGATATAGGAGGCGACGCTCGAGTGGAGGAACCGGGAACCGGTGGTCTGACTCATAGGCGGGTGGAGCTTACTCCGCTTTCCTTGGCCGAGCCGGAGCCCTCAGGGAGCCCAGACGAGATAGCGGAGACAGCCCACGACTCGACCGAGCCGCCAGCCGAGCTGTCCGACCCACCCGGCACGTGTCTTGGAGGAGAGCAACTTGGGTGCGGTCAGCAGAAGCTTCGCCCAGCGCAAGGGGCCGGCCAATGGGGAGAGCCGCTTCATCCCGCGGCTGCGGTAGTCGCGGTAGATCCTCACGTTGTTCACCCCGTAGGAGAAGAGCTGGCGGAAGTCGCCGCCGAGGTCCTCCTTGAAGCGAACATGGACCACCGCATCCCCGGCGAAGCTCAAGGGGTGGCCGGCGAGCTGCAGCCTCCAGCAGTAATCGGTGTCCTCGAGGGCGGACCGCGTCTCGTCGAATCCACCGATCTCGTCGTGCAACGTCCGCCGGACGCCGAGCCCGGCCCCGCCGGCGTGGGGCAGGAAGTCGGGATAGGTATAGGGATTGAGTCCGGTCTCCTGAGGGTGGCGATGGGCGGCGGCGACGGTGGGGGAGTTGAGGCGTTCGACCTCGAAGCGGGAGGCCACAAAGCCTCGCTCCTCGACCCCGTGGCTCATGGCGGCCACCCAGTGGTCGGCGACGGCATCGTCGGCGTCGCAGAACAGGATCACTGCACCGCGCGCGGCTTCGACACCACGGTTCCGCGCATGGGCGGCGCCGCTCCGCTGCGAGGCGTCGACGACCGACAGGGCCGGTAGACGCCGACGGTAAGACTCCGCGACCTGGACGGTGGCGTCGGTCGATCCATTGTCGGCCACGAGGACTTCCCAGGCGCTCGCCCCGCGCTGTTCGGCGAGGGCCTGCAGCTGCTCACCGAGGGTCGCGGCGGCATTGCGAGCTGGAATCACCACGCTGACGCGGACCGGATCTTCGAGGGTGCTCACCGAGTGACGATAGCGAATGGGTCCCCGGGTGACAAGCTGAACCCGAGACGAGGGTGGCGAGGCAGTGGCACCGTCGAGGCAAGGGCTCGGGCGTGTGGTATCTTGCCGCCCATGCCTGCGATCAGGGCCAAAGGCTCGCCCGCCCGTGAGTTCGTCAAGCGTCGGATTGCGGACCTCTCGTCGCTCGGCTTCGGCCGCCTTCGTCCGGGCACGATCACCCACGTCGAGACCTCTAACCCGGTTGTCGCCCTGACTTTCGATGACGGTCCCCATCCGGAGGTGACTCCGAGACTCCTCGATCTTCTCGGCGCCGCGAACGCCAAGGCCACCTTCTTCGTGGTAGGTCTCGCCGCGAAGGCACACCCAGGGATTCTCGAAAGGGCGGTCGAGGAGGGACACATCGTGGCCAATCACTCGTGGGACCACTCGTCGTTTCCCCTTCTCTCTTCGGGGTGGCGGCGACGACAGCTCGCCTGGTGCCAGGACGCCTTACCGCCGGGCTCGCCGCGTCTCTTTCGTCCACCTTGGGGGCACCAGACGTGGAGCTCTCGTCTCGATGCGGCTCGGGCCGGCTTCGACGTCGTCGCCTGGAGCGTGATGGCGGAGGACTGGTTGGATGATCCCTCCGAGAAGCTGGTCGCCCGTGTCGAGGCCGGTCTCAGGCCCGGGGCCATCGCCTTGCTCCACGATGCTCTCTATCGTACCGATGCGGAGGCCTACCGCGACCGCCGACCCACGCTCTCCGCGGTCGAGGCGCTCCTGAAGCGTCATTCCGAGACCTATCGCTTCGTGACCATCCCTGAGTTGTTGGCGTCGGGCCGGGTCCGCCGGTGGCCGTGGCGAATCCCCTCGGACCTCGACTGGCTTCGGCGCCAGATCTAGGTCCGGTCACGGGGTGCGTCGCTCGGCGCACGAGAGTGACGCACGAGAGCCAGCTACGAGGGCGACGTGGCGACAACCGTCCGGCAGTGGTAGCCTTCGCGCGGCTTTGCCACCACGGGAGGCCCGTCGTGCGCGTGCCGCACCTCGTACCAATCTGAACGGAGTCTATTTGGATGGGCTGCCATCCGATGCAGATACAGGAGTCATCGATGAAGGTATTGGTCACCGGTCACCAGGGATACATCGGAGCGTGCATGGTTCCGCTGCTCCAAGCTGCCGGGCACGAAGTGATTGGACTCGATAGCGCTTGGTTCGAGGAGCAGCGGTTCGGCGACGATCGCCCGATCCTTCTCCCGACAGTTGGCGGAGATCTCAGGGACAGCAAGGTCAAGGACCTGCGAGGCTTCGAGGCTGTCGTCCACCTCGCCGGCCTGTCGAACGACCCCTTGGGCGATATCGATGCCGGTTTGACCCACGAGATCAATACCGTCGCCTCGGTGCGGCTGGCGGAGATGGCCAAGGAGGCCGGAGTTCGACGTTTTCTCTTCTCCTCGTCGTGCAGTACCTACGGCGCGGCCGGCGACGCTCCCCTCGACGAGTCGGCGGACTTCAATCCGGTGACTCCCTACGCGGTCTCGAAGGTCGAGATGGAGCAAGCCCTCGCCGAGCTGGCCGATGACGACTTCAGCCCTGCCTACTTGCGAAACGCCACCGCCTACGGGGTTTCGAGCCGTCTGCGGATGGACCTCGTCCTCAACAACCTAGTCGCTTGGGCCTACACCACCGGCAAGGTACGACTGCTGTCCGACGGTAGCCCATGGCGCCCGATTGTCCACATCGAGGACATGTCGAGAGTCTTCCTCGCCTTGCTCGAAGCGCCTCGAGAGGTGATCCACGACCAGGCCTTCAACGTCGGGCGAAGTGAGGAGAATTTCCGGATCCGCGAGCTGGCGGAGATCGTTGCGGAGACGGTACCCGATTGCGAACTGGAGATCGCCCCCGATGCCGGACCGGACAAGCGCTCCTACCGGGTGGACTTCTCCAAGCTCGAGTCGACCTTTCCCGACCTCGACTTGCAGTGGACGGCGCGCCGCGGGGCGCAGGAACTCCTCGACGCCTACCGCGCGGCCGGCCTGACCTTCGAACAGTTTGACGGCCCCGGCTTCAAACGACTGGGCACCATCCAAGGCCTAATCGCGGCCGGTCGTCTCGACGACAGTCTGCGCTGGACGTAGGGCGAAGCCGGCCTCCTTGGAGCCGTTGCGGGGGGCTAGCCCCTCGAATTCCAGGCGGTAGAGATAGACAGTGTCAAAGGTCCACCACATGCGGTGCCGGGCGGTGGGTCGTCCAAGGTCGATCCGGTAGCGTTTGGAACTGTCGTCGAGGGGCTGCAGCGAAGTCGCCGCGCCGCCGATCTGGGGTGGTACCAGGGGTGGCAACTCCAGCTCCAGGACGAGAGCCTCGAGGCGATCATTGGCGCCGACCAGTAGCTCGACCGGGGTGCCGCTGGTGGCATCGAGCCAGGGGCTGTCTGGCTGGACCTCGACGCCCGGCCTGAGGAACTTGATCCACAGACCGTTGTGCGAGACATCCTCCCGACCTGCGGGTTTGAGATGACTGAGCGAGGTCTCGTAGGGGAGCACCGCGCGGGCGGTGGCGGAGACATAGCGCAAGCTGCCCTCCGGCGTGATGGGGAAGGCCCTGGGAGCGGTCCATAGCGGCAGGAGGAAAGGGGCGGCGCCGAGGGTGATGACCAGGGGCCAGATCCAGCGACGCGGTCGGCCGGCGAGAAACCAGAAGGCCGGATACATTGGCAGAAAATAGCGGTTGGCCAGCGATCCGCCCCCGCCGTAGAAGTTGAAGGCGCGGAGGTAGAAGAAGCCGGCGGCGGTCAGGGCTACGGCGAGGAGAAGGGTCCATCGGCCCTGCTCCGGGGTGAAGGCGAGGAGGCCGAGGAGCAAGGGGAGGAAGTACGGCAGGATGCCGATGTCACGACCGATCAGAAAATAGACGACGTCGTAGCTCAGAAGTCTGGGGTTGATGGGGAAGACGAACTTTCCCTTCTCCACCCAGGAGCCGCTTCCGGGCCGCTCACTGAGAGCTTCGGACCAGGCCGAGGTTGGAAAGTCCACCGCCGGAAATCCGGTGTAGGAATAGAAGCCCATCCGTTCTCCGCCGTAGGGAGTCCAGCTGTGCCCGAGGGCGAAGTTCCCCACCACACTCAGGATAAAGACGGCGAGGAAGCCGCCGGCCAGGCCCCACCAGCGGCGACGTCGGTTGCCGCGACCCCCGGCGAGAGCGGCGGGTATGAGGAGGGAGAGGTAGAGGGGCCGTGCCATGCCGACGATGGCGAGCAAGGCTCCGGCGCCGGCCAGGATCCAGAGACCGTGCTCGTGGTCGGTCGGCTCGTCGGACTCACCGTAGACCAGCGCGAGGGCGAGGGCGACCAGGCACATCAGGAAGAGGTCGGCGTGGACCCAGAAGACGTGTCCAAAGGTCACGGAAGCGAAGACGAAGACGGCGACCCAGACCGGCGCCATCGGTCCGAGCCGGCGACGGAGCGAGGCCGCGGCCCCGAGTGCGGCCAGGGCCAGGTAGAACGCATTGCCGATCGCGGCGCCGCGCCGGGGTGCCCAGCGTACGAAGGGGGCGATGGCCAAGGAGTAGCTGGCCGGCTTGCCGAAGGTGATGGTCTCGCCCCCATCGCCGCTTTGCAGAATCAGTCCTTCCGGGGCAAAGCCCCACTGCGCGACGAAGCGTTCGTGGTCGTGCTTCTCATAGCGAAGGTCACCGTCGAAGGCGAGACTCTGGGCCTGCATCAGGTAGGTCGCCTCATCTCCCACCAAGTGTGGCCAGGTGGTGCGGTCGAAGGTCACGGCGCCGACCAGGAGGGCGCTGAGGAGGAGGCCGAGAAGGACCCACGGAGCACGGGCGGACATCGGGGCGGAGTCTACAGGAGGGCCGCTGAGCGCGCTGGATGCGCACCGGCGGCCCCTTGCCAAAAGCCGGTTGGATCCATCGGGCGTGCTAGCATCCAGGGCCGTTGACGGGCTCTGCGGCCCGTCCCGACATGCCACGAGCCGCCTCACCTTCCCACGAGCACGAGAGCTTCACGATGAGTCCGACCTGCCGCTTCTGCTCCACCGAGCTGTCCCGCAGCTTTGCCGATCTCCGGGCGACGCCTCTGGCCAACTCCTACCTACGGCCGGACCAACTGGCCGCGGGCGAGGTGTACTACCCGCTGCACGTCTACGTTTGCGAGGAGTGCTTCCTGGTCCAGCTGCCGGAGGCCGCGACTCCGGAAGAGATCTTCAGCGAGTACGCTTACTTTTCGTCGGTCTCTGACAGCTGGGTCGCCCACGCACGGGCCTTTGCCGAGCGGTCGATCGAGCGCCTCGGCCTCGATGAGACGTCACAGGTGGTCGAGATCGCGAGCAACGATGGATACCTCCTGCGGGGCTTCGTCGACCGAGGGGTACCGGTGCTGGGGATCGAGCCCGCCGCCAACGTCGCCGAGGTTGCTGTCGCCGCGGGGGTTCCTACCCGGGTGCAGTTCTTCGGCACTGAGTGCGCCCGGGAGCTGGTTGCAGAGGGTATTCGGGCCGATCTCCTGGTCGGCAACAACGTCCTTGCCCATGTCCCTGACCTCAACGACGTGGTGGCGGGCCTAGCGCTCCTCCTCGCTCCCACCGGCACCCTCTCGATGGAGTTCCCCCACCTCCAGCGGTTGGTCGAGGAGAATCAGTTTGACACCATCTACCACGAGCATTTTTCCTACTTCTCGTTCCTCGCTGTGCATCGAGTCTTCGCTGCACACGGCCTCGAGATCTACGATGTCGAGGAACTGCCGACCCACGGCGGCTCGCTCCGCATCGCGGCCCGGCACGCGGAGGCGGCGGGCGAAGTCAGCGAAGCGGTCGACGAACTGCTCGGTCGAGAGGAGGACCTCGGCTACCTGTCGCTCGACCTCTACGACGGATTCGCGGAGCGGGTCAAAGAGACCAAGCGCAAGTTGCTCGAGTTCCTGATCGAAGCCAAGCGGGCGGGTAAGACGATCGCCGGCTACGGGGCCCCGGCCAAGGGCAATACCCTCCTCAACTACTGCGGGGTGGGTACCGACTTCATCGACTTCACCGTCGATCGCAGCGCGTACAAGCAGGGGCTCTTTCTCCCTGGGGTGCGGATTCCGATCCTCGCACCGGAGTGGATCTTCGAAACCCGTCCGGACTACGTGCTGATCCTGCCCTGGAACCTGCGCCAGGAGATCGCGGGGCAGATGGAGGCGGTCCGTGAATGGGGAGGTCGCTTCGTGGTTGCCATTCCCGAGGTCACCGTCCTCTCGTGATTCTCGAACCGACGGCGCTCGAAGGAGCTTGGCGGGTACGCGCCGTGCCCGCCGTCGATGACCGCGGATCGTTCGCCCGACTCTTCGACGCCGAGGAGTTCGCCCGCCGGGGATTGACCACCGACTTCGTGCAAGCGAGCCTGTCTCGCAACCCTCACCCCGGAACCCTGCGCGGAATCCACTTCCAGGCCGATCCGCATGGCGAGGTCAAGCTCGTGCGCTGCACGCGGGGGCGCCTCTTCGATGTCCTCGTGGACCTGCGCCCGCAGTCACCGTCGTATGGGGCCCACCATGCCCAGATCCTGGATGCGGAGGAGCCCGAGACCCTCTACGTGCCCCAGGGTTTGGCCCACGGCTTTCTTACCCTCGCTCCCGACACCGAGGTGTTCTACCAGATGTCGACGCCCTACGTACCGGGAGCCGGACGGGGGGTGCGGTGGAATGATCCACGCTTTGCCATCGCCTGGCCCGAGGCGCCGCAGGTCATCTCGGATCGGGATGCGTCGTACCCAGACGTCGGCGTCGTGATGCAGGAGAACGGATGAGCGCCGCGAAGTGGAGCGTCGAGTCCCCGTCGGATCTTGGACGCGAACTCCACGGTTGGGTCCGGGATCTCTATCCGCTGAACCGCAGTCTCACGGGACCGGGAGTGCGGGCCACCCTCGACTGGCTGTCTTCTGTCCTCGAGGGAGCCCCGGAGCGTCATGAAGTACCCACCGGAACCCCTGTTCTCGATTGGACCGTTCCCGACGAGTGGACGGTCCGTGAGGCATGGATCGCTGATCCCGATGGGCGGCGAGTTGTCGATTTCGCGGAACACAATTTGCACTTGGTCGGCTACAGCACGCCGTATAGCGGTCGCCTGTCCCTCGAGCAGCTGCGTCCTCACCTCCACTCGCTGCCCGAAGAGCCCGACCTGATTCCCTACCGCACCTCGTACTACGGTGCGACCTGGGGTTTCTGCCTGCCCCATCGCCAACTCGAGGCGCTTCCCGAGGGCGAGTACGAGGTGATGATCGACGTCGACCTCGGACCAGGCTCGCTGTCGTACGCCGATCTGCTCATCCCCGGCCGCAGTGACCAGGAGGTCCTGGTCTCTGCCCATACCTGCCACCCATCGCTCGCTAACGACAACCTCTCCGGCTTGGCTGTCTCGGTGGCCCTGGCCCGACATCTGCTGGCCCAGGATGCTTGCGAGCTGAGTTATCGCTTTGTGTGGGCACCGGGAACGATCGGCGCCCTCACCTGGTTGGCGCGCAATCGCGAGGAGACGGCGAAGATCCGGGGTGGACTGGTCTTGGCCTGTCTCGGGATCGGCGACTGGCACTACAAGCGGAGCCGGCCGGGCGATGCCACTGTCGACCGGGCCGTGGCTCACGTCCTGCGACACTCGGGCGAGTCCTTTGCCCTGCGCGACTTCATCCCCTGGGGCTACGACGAGCGCCAGTACGGATCGCCTGGATTCAACCTGGCGGTAGGCCAGTTCTCGGCGACGCCGCATGGGGAGTTCGCCGAGTACCACACCTCCGCCGATGATCCCGATCTGGTCGACCCCGAGCGTCTCGCCGGGGCGGTGCAGCGCCTGCTCGAGACCTTTGAAGTGCTCGAGGGGGAGAGTCGTTGGCGCAATCTATCGCCCTACGGCGAGCCGCAGCTCGGCCGTAGGGGACTCTACGGTTCGCTGGGAGGGAGCGGAGGCCGCGAGCGCGAACTCGCCCTTCTCTGGGTCCTCAACCAGTCGGACGGCGTGGCGAGTCTGCTCGACATCGCCGAGCGTGCGGGCATCCCCTTCGCGCGGGTACGCTGGGCGGCGGAAGAGCTCGAAACGGCCGGTCTCCTCGAACGACTCGGCTGAGTCGGCTCTCTTTGACCGTCTAACGAGCGGCATCGCGGGAGGCAGATCCCAGGCGAACCTGCCTCCCCCCGATCACGCACGCTCGAGTGACTGAGATCCACTCTCGGAGATCTACGGCTCGGCGGCGAACTCCTCGACGAACTTGGCGACCGCGGCGCCCTCGCGTTGTCGCAAAGCGACGCATTGCTCGACGCCGTCCGCTACTCGATCGAGGGTCCGGTCCATTCCCGGAGCCTGGTTCTCGGGCTTGTTGAAGAACTCCTCGGTCTTTTTCAAGCGGGCCTCATCACAGCCGGCGCCGATGAACGGCAGGTAGGCGCGGAAGTCAGGGGGCATGCGTTCCGAGATGACCTGGATATTGTCGGTGGTCCAGTTCCAGATCAGTTCCTCACCTCCCTCGGAGTCGCCGACACCCCTGCTGATGGTGAACAGCTCATTCGGTCGCAGGGGACCCTCCAGGTTGTAGGCAAGGGCTCGCTCGATAATCGCGGGATCGCGGAACTCGCCGAGAGCGGAGAGGTAGGCGCTCCGTAGCGCGGGAACCTGAGCCGTCTCGAACCGTCCGCGCAGCTCCTCGAAGAGTTCAGCGTCACCCTCATGAGCGGTGAGGGAGAGGGCGACTCTCACCAGCGAGGGGTCGACGGAGCGCGGGTCTTCCAGGAATGCTTTGCTCGTCTTCCTGGCCCAGGCGATGACCTCGGGGTCCTTGCCGGTTTCGCCGAGCCAGCCGAGGAGTCGGGGACGGAGGAGCGCGACCGTCTCCTCCTCTCCTGGTTTAGCCGCGACCCCATAGCGATCGAGAGCCGGGCCGAGGAGCCGGCGCACGTAGACCTCGAACTCGTCCCCGAGATCGTCGGTGACGAAGGCGCTCTCGGCCGCGTCGAGTCGGTCGAGAGCCTCGGAGAGAACCATCGGCTGCGGATCAGCGGCGAAGCCACTGAGGGCCGCCAGGTAGGTTCCTCCGTCGACGAGGCCGCCGCTGAGCAGGGCGCCGACGTTGCCGAGGAAGCCGATGCGTTCTCCTTCCGTCAGTCGCTCCGGAGCGTGGGCCGCGAGGTCGGTGAGGATCTCGTTGGGTACCGACCAGCGGTAGTAGCCGAGGCCGCCGGCGTTGGGGAAGATCCAAGCGGGCTCGACCCCCGTTCCTAGGTCCACCGTCTGCTCTTTGCCGGTGAGGAGCACCGAATGGGTGGTGATGCGATCACCGTGCGGATACTTGAGAACGACGGGGATGTCCCAGGACTGCGGATCGATCTCCACGCCATGGTTGTGAAAGCGAGTCTGTGACAGGGAGACCTTGCCATCCTCGAGAAGACGAACGGTCACCAGGGGCACACCGGGCTGGCTGATGAAGGTGTCGATGTGCTGCGAGACCTTGCGCCCCGAGGCCTTGTCGAGGGCCTGCCACAGGTCCTCGGCGGTAGCGTTGCCCCACTCGTTGGCCTTCAGATAGTCGTTGACGCCCGTCCGGAAGACCTCTGGACCCATCCAGTGCTCGAACATAGAGATCACCGTCTTGCCCTTGTCGTAGGCGAGGCCCACGGACTGAAGGAGGTTGGTGGTGGACTCCACCGGTTGCCGAATGGCCTCTTGATGCGGACTGGCGTCGGAGCTCATCACGCCTTGGGCGGCTTCGAGGGTCGACAGGTCGGTACGGAACTCGGGGAAGACCTGGTGGGTGATGCGGTCGCCCATCCAATCGGCGAAAGACTCGTTGAGCCAGAGGTCATCCCACCACTGCATGGTGACGAGATCGCCGAACCACTGGTGGGCGAGTTCGTGGGCAATGATGTTGGCCAGTCGACGACGCGAACTGAGGGTGGCGGAGTCCGGGTCGAGGATCAGGACCCGGTCGGCGAAGGTCACCGCGCCGGGATGCTCCATGGCGCCGGGCCAGTACTCGGGAATGGCGATGAAGTCGAGCTTCTCGTAGGGATACTTGCGACCGAAGTACCCTTCCAGCGCTTGCAGGATCGGCGGCGTCATCTCGCGGGCGAGCGAGGTGAACTGACTCTGGCCAGCGACGGTGACGATCTTGCCGGGTACGCCCAGCCCGGGCATGTCGACGGTCTCCAGCGGACCGGCGGCGATCGCTACCAGATACGTCGGCAGCGGCTTCGTGGTCTGGAAGGTAAATGTCGTCCAGCCGTTGGCGGTGCTGCGGCCGGCTTCAGGAGTGTTGGAGACGGCGATCTGCCCTTCCGGCACCGCAACCGTCACCTGGAAGGGGATCTTGAACTCGGGCTCATCCCAACCGGGGAAGGCGAGGCGCGCGTCGTCGGGCTCGAACTGGGTGAAGGCATAGCCGACGCCGTTGCTCTCCATACGGTAGAGGCCGATGGCCTGGGTGTTGAACGGGCTCTCGAAGTCGAGCTGCAGGCTGTAGTTGCCTGGCTTCAAGGGCACCGCCGACGTCACGGTGGTGATGCTGTGCTCGCCGCCTTCGTGCTCGATGTCGAGGGCGCCCTCGGCGCCGGTCAGCGATGCGGAGGTGATGGTGGTGTCTTCGGAGTGGAAGCGAAAGGTGCTGGTGGCGGCGTCGATCTGCAGCTCGATCGTGGTCGAGCCCGAGTAGTCGGCCTGGGCGGGGTCGATCTTCAGTGAGATCGCCTGCGCGGTGGGCCGGACGTTGGAGCCGAGTCGGAGGCCGTCGTCGGCGGTGAGGGGGCCAGCGAGTAGAACGGCGAGCGCGACGGCGCCGCCTACCAAAGAGGGTTTGCGAAGCATCAGAGTCTCCAGGTTGTGGGGAAGGGAGGCCGTGCCCCAAGCAGGGGGGAGCCAAGTGTATCTACGCAAAAGACCGGTGCGGTGTTTTCCGCACTTTAGAACAGAGAGGGATCCGGTGCATCGCTGCGATCCAGACACCGACCCGTGACCGCTTCGATCCTCTGATCCAGCTACAATCTTGCCTCTGAACGGGCGCTGATCAGGGATGTTCCCTGGTGCGTCGATGGATCTACGGCAAGGGGTACGACGTGTCGTCTCAATCGAACTGGCAGGAGAGTCTCAAGTGGTGGTTGATCCGCCACTGGCCGGGCGGCTACCGACTGACCAGTCGCCTCGAGCGGATGTTGCGCCACCGCGAGTACGACGATGAGGTTGCGGCCGCGCGGAGCTTCTACGGGCAGTTCATCGAGTCCGGCGGCCTCTGTTTCGACATCGGCGCCAACCACGGCATGCGCAGCGAAGTCTTCCTCGCCCTCGGAGCACGGGTTGTTGCGGTCGAGCCACAACCCCACTGTATTCAGCGACTGCGGGCTCGCTTTGGCCCCGATCGCAACTTCCATCTCGTCCCGTCCGCGGTCGGAGCGGAGAGCGGCGAGGCGACCTTGCACCTCGGCAAGAGCGACCTGATCTCGACCCTTTCGGAGGACTGGTTGGCGGAAGCGCAAGCCGTTCCCGAGCTCTCCGAGATCGGCTGGGAGGGGTCGATCGCCGTCCCGGTGACGACTCTCGAAGCCTTGATCGCGGAACACGGAGTCCCGGACTTCTGCAAGATCGACGTCGAAGGCTTCGAGCTGGAGGTCCTTCGCGGGCTGCGTCAGCCCCTGCCGATGCTGTCGCTGGAATACACCAAGTGGCGGACGGAGCCCACCCTGGAGTGCATCGCGTATCTCCAGACCCTCGGCGACTATCGCTTCAACGTTTCCGAGTTGGAGACCATGCGTTTCGGCCTGGAGGGTTGGGTCTCGGCCGACACGATGTGCGGTCTCCTCTCCGAGATCCACGGCGAACAGGAGTTTGGCTACGGCGATGTCTACGCTCGCTGGGAAAGAACTCCCTAGCTCACTCCTAGAGGGGCTCTGACACCAGCGCCGCCGAACGCGACCCCCGAGAGTTCGACCATCTCTCGCTTGAAGGTCGTCAGGTCAGAAATGTCGAAGTCCCCCAGGCTACGGTGTCCACAGGCTCGGGCGAGCACCTTCATGAGGTCGACCGAAGCCCCGAAGAAGCGAGCCAACCGTTCCGCCGCGGGGTCGATGACGAGACGGGCGCGAAGATGCGGCTTCTGGGTGGCGATACCGACCGGACAGTTGTTGGTGTGGCAGGCGCGCATCCCCAGGCAGCCGATCGCCTGCAGGGCTGAGTTGCCCACCGCCACGCCGTCGGCGCCGAGAGCGAGCGCCTTGGCGAAGTCGGCGGGTGTTCTCAGACCGCCGGTGATGATCAGCGTGACGTCGTCGGCGCCGCTCATCGTCAAATGACGGCGGGCCCTCGCCAGGGCCGGCAGCGTGGGTACCGAGATGTTGTCGCGGAAGATCAGGGGCGCAGCGCCCGTGCCCCCGCCGCGTCCGTCGAGGATGACGTAGTCGACGCCAATCTCCAGGGCAGCGTCGAGGTCCTTCTCGATGTGTTGGGCGGAAAGCTTGAAGCCGACCGGAATGCCACCGGTTAGCTCGCGGACCTCGGTCGCAAAGTCCCGGTACTGCGCCAACGTAGTCCAGTCGGGAAAGCGGGCCGGAGAGATCGCCGCTTCGCCCGGGGTGAGGTTCCGTACCTCTGCGATCTTCCCCTGCACTTTCTCGCCGGGAAGGTGACCGCCGGTTCCGGTTTTGGCTCCTTGGCCTCCCTTGAAATGGAAGGCTTGCACCCGGCGGAGCTTGTCCTCGGAGTAGCCGAAACGGGCGGAAGCGAGCTCGTAGAAGTAGCGGGAGTTTGCCTGCTGTTCCTCCGGGAGCATGCCGCCCTCGCCCGAGCAGATGCCGGTGCCGGCGAGTTCGGCGCCCTTGGCGAGGGCCACCTTGGCTTCCTCTGAGAGAGCTCCGAAGCTCATGTCGGTGACGAAGAGGGGGATGTCGAGGCGCAGGGGCTTCGCGGCCCGCGGGCCGAGGATCAGTTCGGTCGCCACCTCCTCGTCGTCGAGGAGGGGCAAGGTGGCGAGTTGAGCGACGACGAACTGGAGATCGTCCCAGGTGGGAAGCTGGCTCCGGGGGACTCCCATGGCACTGCTCGGACCGTGGTGGCCGGTCTTGGAGAGTCCATCGTTGGCGAGCTTGCGGATCAACTTGACGTAGGGTTCATCCTTGGTTCCAGTGGGGTCCTGGAAGACTCCTTGGTAGGCACTTCGATCGTACGGCTGGGGATGCTTCGCCTCCCATTCGGCGATCTCCATCGCGTCGATCCAGACCGCATCGTCCTCGATCCAACTGGCGAAGCTAGGCAGGGTTTCGCGGTTGTCGTACTCCGAGACTCCCGTGTCCAGTCGGTAGTCCCAGCCGTGCACTCCGCAGATCAGGTTCTCTCCCTCGACGTGTCCGTCCGCCATCAGAGCGCCGCGGTGGGCGCAGCGCCCGTAGAGCACGGACACGCTGTCGTCGAAGCGGGTGACTACCAGGTCGACGCTGCCCACCAGGGCGTGGGCTGGTTGACGGTCCGCTAGTTCACTCCACACCGCCACCTGAATTCTCTTCACTCTTTGCCTCCCTCGTCGGTTTTTCGCAATCTCGCTGCCACGGAGTCGGCAGTATATGGGAGCGCTTCGTCACGCCCCGTCCTCCGGTTCCTCTGCTAAGGTGCTACAGACGTGCGAACGAGAGAGGTTCACCGGTGAATGTTCAATGGGCTAGCGGGCTCCTACTACTGATCGCCCTCTACGCGACACTGGGACTCTGCTTCGGTTTGCCCTTTGTGTGGCGCGGGGTAGGACGGATCGATCCGCAGGCGGAGCAGGGAAGTTGGGGCTTTCGCTGGATGATCCTGCCGGGGGTTGTCGCCTTGTGGCCGCTCTTGGCGTGGCGTTGGTGGCACCGCCGACCGCCGCCTACGGCGTGGACCGCCCATCAGCGGGGAGACAAGGGAGGGACGGCGGAATGATTCGGCCCCTGAGGCGGGTTCATCGCGCGGCAATCCCTCTGCTCGGCACGATCGTACTCGGGGGCATGATCCTGGCCCTCACTTCGAGATCGGAGGTTCCGCTCCAGGAGGAGCGGGTCTCGAGAAACGTCACCCTTTCGGACCCTGCCCTCCCCTCGGCCGGACCCTGGCAACTACTGTCGACGGTGGATGGAGTCGACGTGCAGTTTCGGACCCACGAGGCCGGAGGCTGGATCGAGATCCATGCTGAGACGTGGGTGCCGCGCCCGGACCTCCTGGTCTATGCGAGTGCGGTAGCCCCCGAAGCGAACTCGGCTGAGAACCTGCCGCCTGGGTCGCGTTTCCTGGGCGCCTTCTCGGGGTTGGGGTCGGCGGTCTATGAGACGGAGCTGAGCGAGAGGTGGTTGGTTCTCTACAGTGGCGGCCACCGTGAGATCCTGGCCGTGACTTCTCTAGGACCGGCTCCGCCGCTGAAGACGGCGACATGATGAGCTCTCGTCGGGAAGCCACGGACACGAGGGCGGTGGCGTGAGCCACGCCTACCGGGCAGTGGGCTGGAATCGCCAGAAGCGACTCTACGACCTGGCGACCGGCCTGGGCGTTGTTCTCTTTCTCGGCTTCTTCGTCGGGGGCGGACTCTGGCGCTATCCCGACGCGACGGTCGAGACCTTGTTGATCCGAGGGTTGGGCACAGCCGCCATCCTTCTCCTTCACGTCATCCTTTCGATCGGACCGTTGTGTCGTTTGGATCAGAGGTTCTTACCCCTCCTCTACAACCGACGGCACCTCGGGGTGACGTTCTTTCTCTTGGCTCTGGCTCACGGTGCTTTCTCGATCGTGCAGTTTCACGCCTTGGGCGACACCAACCCGCTTGTCAGCGTCCTGACCAGCAACGGTAGGTTCGATTCCGTGAGCGGCTTTCCCTTTCAGCCTCTCGGTCTCGCCGCGCTCGTGATCTTCTTCCTGATGGCGGCGACTAGTCACGATTTCTGGTTGGCCAACCTCACCGCGCCGGTGTGGAAGGCGTTGCACATGATGGTGTATGTGGCCTACGGCCTGGTTCTTCTCCACGTGGCGCTGGGTGCGTTGCAGAGCGAGACGGCTCCGTTCTATGGCTGGTTGCTCGGTTTGGGCGCGGTCTGGGTCTTCGGTCTTCAGATCGTGGCGGGGTGGAGGGAAAGCCGCCTCGACCGTGGTCGTTCCGAGGCTCTCGACTCCGAGGGCTTCCTGGAGGTCTGCAGCGTCGCGGAGATTCCCGACGCACGGGCGCGCATCGTCTGTCTCGCGGAGGAGCGGGTAGCGGTCTTCCGTTACGGTGACAAGATCTCTGCCGTGTCGAACGTCTGTCAGCACCAGAACGGTCCCCTGGGCGAGGGACGCGTTGTCGATGGGTGCATCGTCTGCCCCTGGCATGGTTTTCAGTACGATCCCGCCACCGGCACGTCACCACCTCCCTTCACCGAGAAGATTCCGACCTTTCGGGTGCGAGTGTCGAGCGGCCGGGTTTGGGTGCATCCGCAGGCAAATCCCGCCGGTACCAGAGTGGAACCGGCGATCGTCGCTGAGGCGACGGGCGAGGCCGGAGTGTGAAGGCTACTCAATCGGAGTTCTTCGTGGGCTACCAGCACTCGGCGCCGCCGACCCTGGGTAGGTTCCTGATTCGCTGGGTCGTCGGGCTTCTCGTCGTTGCGATCGGACTTGCCGTCGCCCTGGTCATGGCGCAACGTCCCTTCGACCCCGGTGTCTTCGAGTACGGTGTGGTTCGCGACTTCGAGGGGATCCTGCGGGAGCATCCGGTTCCTGCGCTCGAGGTCGCACGGCCGGAAGGCGCCGAGTCCGTGTCCTCCTACCTCCTGGTCGCTCCGGGGAAGCATGGTGCGGAGGAGTGGGTTGCCGGGCGGAACGGGGAACGCGTAAGGCTGCGCGGTACCTTGATCTACCGCCCCGGGATGGCGATGATCGAACTCTTGCCCGACTCTCTCGAGTCTCGTTCCGATGCGCGACGCGACAACGGAGCACCGCAGGCGATCTCCGATGTGACGCTGAGCGGAGAGATCGTCGACAGCAAGTGCTACCTGGGGGTGATGAAGCCGGGGCGACGAAAGTCTCATCGAGCCTGTGCGGTGCGTTGCCTGAGCGGTGGTATTCCGCCCATTCTGGTCGTGGAGATCGCCACCGGAGGTCAGGAACAGATCCTGTTGGTCGATCGCGCCGGGGGGCCTCTCGGGCCTAGCATCCTCGACTACGTCGCGGAGCCGGTTCGCCTGAGTGGCCGGTTGTCGCAGCAAGGGGAACATTGGATACTTGCCACTGATCCGAGTGACATCGAGCGGATCCTACCCGTGGCAAAGGAGGGCTCTTGAGCACCATCGAAGGTCAACCCGAGGTACTGACCTATCCCATCAGCCCTGAAATTCTGCCCACGGAGGAGATCGTCGATGGGCGTTACGCACTGCGCTTCGCGCGCAACGATGAAGAACTCAACGCCCTGCTCCGACTGCGATTCGAAGTCTTCAACCTGGAAATGAACGAGGGTCTGGAAGGATCGTTCGAGACTCAGCTTGATCGTGACGACTTCGACGCGGTCTGTCATCACCTCATCGTGGTCAATACCCAAGATGGA
>JAIOJS010000056.1 GCA_019911795.1 Thermoanaerobaculia bacterium
TGGAGAAGTGCACGTACTGCATTCAGCGGATCACCGAGGGTAAGCGCCGAGCCAAGCGCGAGGGACGGGAACTGGTCGACGGTGATGTCGTCACGGCGTGTCAGCAGACCTGTCCGACCGAGGCGATCTCCTTCGGCGATATCCTCTCCGAAGCGAGCCCGGTCGCTTTGCGCAAGGCTGACTCTCGCAATTACACGATTCTCGCCGAGCTGGCCAACTTTCCGCGAACCACCTACCTCGCTCGCATTCGCAACCCCAATCCGGCTTGGGAGGAGGCATGACGCGACTCTTTTCCGCCGAGGCACAGCGTTGGGCGGTTCGAACTGTCTGTCTTGGATTGCTGCTCCTTCTTGGCGGTTGCCGCGGCTGTCCGAAGTCTCAACCGCCCATCCATCTCAACCCCAACATGGACAGTCAGCCCAAGTATCGAGCCCAGGCGGAGAGCGCCTTCTTCGCCGATGGGGCGACGATGAGGACTCCGGTGGAGGGAACGGTGGCCCGCGGAGCGATGCCGATGGCTGATCCCTTGCACACCGGACGTCAGGGCGACGGATTCGTGGTTGGGATCCCTCTGCCCGTCGACGCGGCCGTGCTGACGCGGGGACAGCAGCGCTACGGAATCTACTGCTTACCCTGCCATGGCGATCAGGCCAATGGTCGCGGCATGCTCTATCAACGGTCGCAGATCCAGTCGGCAGATCTTCACGATCCTCGGATCGTCGCCATGCCTTCCGGTGAGATCTTCGATACGATGACCAACGGCCTCGGCCTGATGCCGGCCTACGACTACTCCATCCCAGTGGCGGATCGCTGGGCGATCATCGCGTACATCCGCACTCTGCAAGGCGCGGATGGGGAGAGTCTCAGTGTTCCGAACGTCGTTCCGAACGACGGGAGTCCCACCGGACCCGACGGAGGCGAGTTGACGACCGATGGGGAGGTCGCAGCCCCCGGAAGCGACGGCGGCAACGAAGGAGTTTCCGGTTGAAGAAGAGCTACATCCTCATCGCTCTGGTCGTCCTGCTCGCGGGGGCCGGAGTGGTCAGCGAACTCGCCACCTTCATGGACGGGCGCCTCGCCTACGAGTCTCCCCAGGCGATCGACCACGAAGCGCCGACGCCGCGTGAACTCGCCCTGCAAGAGCAGGCGGCCGAGGCGACCAAGGAGGCTCAGGAGCAGCCCTACGTCGAAGAGAAGTATCGTGAGTTTCCGGTCATCGGAAGTCGTGTCGCGGTGTGGATGGCCGCACAACTGCACTTGCTTTTCGCTGCTTTCGTGCTCGCGGTCCCGATCTTCGCTCTGATCATCGAGTTGATCGGCTACAAGACCGGCGACAAGCG
Source organism: Thermoanaerobaculia bacterium (assembly GCA_019911795.1). Classification (GTDB taxonomy): domain Bacteria; phylum Acidobacteriota; class Thermoanaerobaculia; order Multivoradales; family JAIOJS01; genus JAIOJS01. The sequence continues at coordinate 1,341 of JAIOJS010000056.1, forward strand.
CTACGACGATCTGGCCTACGAGTTCACCAAGCTCCTCTCGACCGCCTTCTCCTTCACCGCGACGCTGGGTGCGCTCCTGACTTTTCTCTTGATCGCGCTTTATCCGCACTTCATGAACTACTTGATGCACGTCTTTTCGCCGACGTTCTTGCCGTACGTGCTCCTGTTCTTTCTCGAGGCGGTCTTCCTCTACTCGTACTACTACGGATGGCACGCCTTCTCGAAGCGCGTTCATCTCTGCCTCGGCCTGGGTCTCAACCTGGTCGGTACCGCCATCATGTTCATCGCCAATGCCTGGCTGACCTTCATGATGACTCCCGCCGGTGTGGCCGCGTCAGGCGCTCGCATCAGTACCTGGGAGGCGGTCACCAACTACACCTGGATGCCGATCAACATTCATCGGATGATCGCCAACGTCGCCTTCGGCGGTTCGGTCGCAGCCGCCTACGCGGCTTTCCAGTTCCTCAAGGCGAAGACCCCAGAGGAGCGGGCTCACTACGACTGGATGGGCTATATCGGCAACTTCGTAGCCATCGCGGCCCTGCTACCCCTTCCCTTTGCTGGGTACTGGCTCGCATCCGAGATCTACGCCTTTTCCCAGACGATGGGATTGACCATGATGGGCGGAGCCTTTTCCTGGCTGTTCATCATCCAGGCGATTCTCATCGGCAATCTATTCTTGGCTGCCAACTACTACCTGTGGTTGGGCATGGGGCGCATCGAGGGAGCGGAGCGCTTCCGGTCCTACATCAAGTACCTGTTGATCGTCATCACGGGGTGCTTCCTAGTGTGGGCGACGCCGCGTTCGATCCTTGCTACGGTCGACGAAGTGCAGGCGATGGGCGGATCGTCCCATCCCGCACTCGGCTTTCTCGGCGTGATGTCGGCCAAGAACACCGCGGTGAATATCCTCATCCTAACGACCTACATCAGCTTCCTGCTCTACCGGAGGAGTGGACGGATTCCGACCGTCAAGTGGGCTAAAGCAGGCAATGCGGTGCAGTTCGCGATCTTTGCCCTGGCGGCCACGACCGTCCTCTTCTTTGGCATCTACGGCTACTTTGTCGAAGCGGCAGTGCGTATCAAGTTCTCAGTGCCACAGGTGGGGTCGGTCCTGGCCGCGATGATCCTGGTGACGGTGATCGATATCTTCCTGTTGCGAGGCGCCAAGGAGACCGAGACGCGGTGGGGCCAGATTTCGAACACATCGCAGTACGTCCTCATCTTCCTGGCGGTGACCTTCACCTGGCTCATGGGGTTGATGGGCTACGTTCGCTCGGGCCTCCGCCAGCATTGGCACGTCTACGGCGTGATTCGCGATACGTCACCCGACGCATTCACTCCAACTCTTGGATTTGCCACCAAGGTGGTGTCGGTGACCGTCCTTATCTTCTTTGCCTTCCTCGGAGTGGTCTTCTGGTTGGCTAGCCTAGGAGGCAAGCACGGCAAGCCCGAAGTTGCGGTCGAGGCACTGGACGGGGGCGACGTCTGATGCAGATTCCAGTTCCCCTGAAGGTGGCTATCCTCACCATCGCTGCTACGGGTTTTTACACCTACGTTGGTCAGTTGGTGCCTCAGAAGGAGGTCCATCCGCCCGAGGTCGTAGAGATGAGCTCGGATCTGTCGACGGCGGACCTCGTCGAAATCGGCGAGGGGATCATGAGCGGCAAGGGTCTTTGCTTCACCTGCCATACAGTCGGCAAGTCCGGAGCCCTGCGCTTCCCGGATCTCGATGGCGTCGCAATACGGGCCGGATCTCGACGCCCCGGCTACGACGAACTCACCTATCTGGCGGAATCGCTCTATCACCCGGACGTTTTTATCGTCGAGGGCTTCTCTGCCGGTATGCCGCAGATCTCGAAGCCCCCCATCGGCTTGACCGACGACGAGATTCGCGCGGTCATTGCCTACCTACAGACGCTGGGAGGTCAGGCCACCATGACCATGGATACGGTTGTCCCGTTCTCGGCCGCTGCGCCCGACGGACCCTTGAGCGCGGCGTCGGAGGCGGTCGACGATGGTACAGCGACTGGTAGCGACGAAGCGGAAGTGGAGGGAGCGGCATGATGAACCTCGCCGTAGTCCTGCCGGTTCTCGCCGTTCTCATCGGTATCCGCTTCGCCAAACCCAGCATGTTGGGATGGGTCACGGCTTGGTGGTTGGCGGCGTGGGTCGTCCTCGACTTCGGGTTCGCAGTGCCCGTTCCCAAGACAGTGGTCAAGGAGTTCATGGGCATCATCAGCCTCGCACTGGCCGCCTATGTCACCTCGGACCCGCAGCGCTGGCGGGAGGTTCGCGAGCCGACCACGGCCTTCCTCACGGAGCGCAAGTTCCTGCCACTCCTGGTCTTGGTGACGTTGGCCATTCCGGCCGCGGTCGCCGCGAGCATCTACTTTGACATGACGGCGCCGGCCCAGGCTCCAATCTTCGGGCGCACCGTCCATCCGGCGCCCCCGGCGACGCTGACTGTCCACGAGGTGACGCACGACATGCAGACCCTCGACAATCCGTATCGCAAGCTCGAGGCTTCGGACCCTGCGGCCTTCGCAGTGCACGTCGAAGCGGGGCGCAAGATCTACTACGAAAACTGTTTCTACTGTCATGGTGACCTGATGCAGGGTGGCGGGATGTTCGCCCACGCCCTCAACCCGATTCCCACCAACTTCCAGGACTCGGGAACCATCGCCATGTTGCAGGAGTCCTTTCTCTTTTGGCGCGTTTCCAAGGGCGGCCCCGGGCTCCCGGAGGAAGGTGGACCGTGGATGTCGGCGATGCCGGCGTGGGAGAATTTCCTGACGGAGGAGGAGATCTGGGAGGTCATCCTCTTTCTCTATGACTTTACGGAGCAGCGCCCACGGGCCCTGCATGTCGCCTCGGGAGGGGAGGGACATTGAGCGGGCGAAGGAACTGGATAAGCGGTGGCCGGTGGGCACTCGGACTCAGTGCACTGCTGCTCGTCGGGAGCGTTCCCGTTGGCGCACAAGTTGACCTCGGAACCGATGCCCAGCGCGAAACCGGGAAGCGGGTCTACGACAAGTACTGCTCCCAGTGCCACGGAGACACCGGCGCCGGGGACGGCTATGCCGCCCCCTTCCTGAGGCCCAAGCCGAGGGACTTTACGTCGGGTAAGTACAAGATCCGTTCGACGCCCAACGGCTTCTTACCGACCGACGATGACATTCGCCGAGTGATTCAAGCTGGGATTCCTTACACCGCAATGCCGGCCTTCCCTGAGTTCTCCGCGGTGGAGGTGACCGGGCTCATCCAGTACCTCAAGACCTTCTCGAGCGACTTCGAGGATCCCGAAGCTTATGCCCCGCCCTTGGCGCAACCCGCCGCGCCTCCCTACTCGGCCGACAACGTGGCCTCCGCTGTCGAGGTCTACGAGCAGATCGGCTGTGCGCGTTGCCATGGCGTCGAGGGGCGAGGTGATGGTGCCTCGGCTCCCACCCTGGTCGATGACTGGGGGGATCCAATCCGCGCCGCGGACCTCTCCGAGCCTTGGACCTTCCGCGGCGGAGCGACCCGCGAGGACATCTACCGTTCGATCAGTACCGGCCTCAACGGAACTCCGATGGCGGGTTTCGAATCCGGTTTGACACCGGAAGAGCGCTGGAAGATCGTCGACTTCATCTACTCCCTGGCCGACGGCCAGACGGAGCCGGGCTACGCTAGCCTGGTCACGGCCACCTCGATCGAGGGCGGCCTCGAACTCGAGCGCGGCGAGGAGATGTTCGCATCTGCCAAGCCGGCCCTGCTACCGGTGATGGGCCAGATCGTGCAGTTGGGTCGGGCCTTTCATCCCGGTGTGAGAGCGGTGGAGGTTCGCGCGGTCTACGATGAAAGCGACATCGCCTTTATGGTGTCCTGGAGCGATATCCAGGCCAATCGCAACGGTGAGAACTCACCCCACCTGCAGGTCGAGGAGCTGGTTTCTACCGCATCGGGTAGTGAGTCCGACGAAGGCGGTTTCTGGGGCGAGGAAGAGGCGACTGAGGATGGCGGCGACTTCTGGGGCGAAGAGGAGAGCGGTGACGCCTCCGAAGGGGGCGGCGACGACTTCTGGGGAGACGATACTGGCGATGCGGTCGCGACTCTGGACGCCGACACCGCCGAGTTCTCCGATGCGATCGCCTTGCAGTTTCCACGCACCCTGCCCACCGGCATTCGCCAGCCCTACTTCATCAACGGCGATAGCCAGCATCCGGTCGAGTTGTGGTACGTCGACCTCGGCTATCCCGATGCTCCCGAGCTCTGGGAGGGCCGCGGAAGCGCTGCTCTGACCGTTACCGACGAAGCTCCTCCTTACGTTACTGCGACCTACAAAGATGGACAGTGGACCGTGATCTTCAAGCGGTCTCGGACTCCCGCTCAGGGAATTGGTTTCGCCGAAGATACGTTTGTGCCACTCGCGCTCTCGGTTTGGGACGGCTTCAACGAGGAGCGCGGGAGTCGTCGCGGATTGACCGCCTGGTATCCTGTCTATGTGCCGCCCTTGGAGACGGTGTCCCCCGTCGGACCGATGGTCAAAACCGCCGGGGGCGTACTTCTCGCAGAGCTGCTCCTCATCCTCTGGGTGCGTCGCCGAGTGGCGAAGGGCACCGATTCCGGCGACCTCGCGGGAAGCGCTACATGATTTCGAACTGTCCGGAAGGCGTTGTGGCGCGTCCGGTAACCCCAGCATAGCCAAGGAGATTCCTCCATGTACGAGAGCATTTACGTCCCCGTCGACAACTCAGGGCATTCCAACCGAGCGATCGACACCGCCATGACGCTGGGGAAGGGCTTCGGATCGAAGATGATCGGCTCACATGTCTACGCGGCCAAGATGCACGACTACCGTTTCAAGCAGATGGAGTTCACCCTCCCAGAGGAGTATCTGGTCGAGCAGGAACTCCATCGCCAGCGCAAGATCCACGACAGTCTGATCACGATGGGGCTGCAACTGATCTCAGACTGCTACCTGGAACCGATGGGCGCTCTCTGCGAAGCCGCGGGACTCGAATTCGAACCCAAGATGATGGACGGGAAGCACTCGACTGAACTTATCAAGGACATCCGTGAGAATGATTACGACCTCGTGGTCCTCGGTGTTCTCGGAGTGGGCCGTACCCGGGACAGCCAGATCGGAGCCGTCTGCTCACGACTGACCCAGGAGTGCGCCAAGGACACCTGGGTGGTCAAGCACGTTCCGAAGAAGGATGAACCTGAACGGGACACGATTCTCGTGGGGGTCGACGGCAGCCCTCGATCGTTCGGCGCTTTGACGACTGCCCTCGAGTTGGCCAAGAAGTTTGACAAGAAGGTCGAGGTGATCGGAGTCTACGATCCCTATTTGCACTACGCCGTGTTCAAGGGGATCGTCGATGTCCTCACCGAGCGAGCCGCCAAGGTGTTTCGCTTCGAGGAGCAGAACCAACTGCACGAGGAGATCATCGACACCGGTTTGGCCCAGATCTATCAATCGCACTTGAACGTGGCCGAGAGCATGGCTCGGGAAGCCGGAGTCGAGGTCAACAAGACGCTGCTCGACGGCAAAGCCTTCCAGAAGGTCCTCGATCACGCGCGCAAGATTGAGCCCTGGGTGTTGGTGGTCGGACGGGATGGGGTCCATGCCGGCGAGGACGAGACCAGTCTGGGAAGCAACACCGAGAACCTTCTGCGTCTCTGTCCTTGCGATGTGTTGCTGACCAACTCCGAGGTGATCCCCGAACTCGACCTCAAGGCTGAAGAATCGATCCACTGGACTCCCGAGGCCTTGGAGCGGATGGACCGGGTTCCTCCTCAGGTACTCGGTATCGCTCGAACTGCCATCCTTCGTCTCGCCCTCGAGCAGGGACACAGCGTGGTGTCATCGGACCTGGTCACCGATGCCATGGAGCGTTTCATGCCGAAGAAGGCGGCCGAGGCCAACGTGCGACTAGCCGAGGCGCTGATGGTGCACAAGGCGGAACAGCAGCCGGTCGCGGTGTGCGCCCAATGTGGAGTGGCGGCCCGGACCCAGGATCCGGTGACTTGCACGGTCTGTGGCTCGGCGGAGTTCGAGCGGATCTCGGCCGAGACCATCGCTCGCATCATCGCGGAGGAAGGTGGTGTCGAGGAGGAGATGACCTACGACGGTCGCAAGGTGCGGTGGACGCAGGAGTCCAAGGCCGCCCTCAAGTTCCTCGAGGACCGCTACCAGCGGCGCCGGGCCAAGGCTCGAATCGAGAAGGCAGCTCGCATTCAGAAAATGGACCCGATCAGTCTGGAGTTCGCGCAACGCTTTATCGAGGAGGAGGCGGGAGTCTTGTACCAGCCCTCGGCGGAGTACGAGGCCCGCAAGGCTGAGGTCGCTGCCAACGGAGTCGGGCAGGTGACGACGCCCGCTGCCACCGTAGCCGACGACGACGAGGAGCCGGAAGGCAAGATCTGGGGACGGGACGCCAAGAACGTTCCCCTGGTGTCGAGTTTCGATTGGCAGGCCGATGCCGTCGAACGAGTTCTGCGAGTTCCGGCCGGCTTCATGCGTGACAACACCCAGGGGCGGATCGAGGGGTTGGCAGGGGATCGTCAGGTCGCGAAGATCGACCTCGGTTTGGTCGAAGAGGGCCTCGAACTCGGGCGGCAACTCATGGAGGAGATGTTGGGTCAGTACAGCGCCCCGGCGGTCGCAACCCAGGAGACTCAGATAGCGGCCAGCAATGGGGCAGCGGCGGCGGTGACGGCAGCGGTGGTGACTCGGTCGACACCTGAGGCTGTGGTCCCGGACGCGACCCCAGGTCCGGCCTCAGCCCCGGTTTCAGCTTCGGTTTCAGCAACCAGTCTTTCTTCCACCGTCTCCCCCGAGGAGAGCCCCAAGGCCTCTGGATGCCCGTTCCACGTAGCATTGGAGAGCGGCGCTGCCGATCAGGTTCGGGACGTCATGAAGAGCTATCCCCTCAACGAGGTTAGTGTGATGTCCGAGATGGAGCGCAAGAAGCGAGAGTTGCCGCAAGAGAACTGATCCGCGGTTTCCCCGGGGCGCCCGCTCCGCCGGTTGCCAGTTGGACGCAGGTGCTACCTACGCGCCGGGTGAAGGTGAATCGGTTGGGCAGGCCAGAAGCGACTCCAGCATCCGCGGAGTAACCATCCACGTTAGCTGTCCCCGATGGGATTCGAGGTCGGCCCAACCCTCGAAGGGGAGGTCGATGCGTACTAGTGCCGCGGTGACCATCTGCACCCTGCCGCCGCCGATGAGCAGGGCGGCAAGGTCGGCCGCGGTGGGCTGATGGCTGACGAGCAGGAGCCGGGGGGCGGTCTGGCCATACTCGCGGATACAGTCCACCACGCGGATCGGAGAGGACTCATAGAGAGCTTCGAGGGGGTGGGTCGGGGCCTCCCATTCTCCCGCCTCCTGGGCGAGCTGAAGGGTCTCCTGGGTACGCGTGGCGGTCGACACCAGAACCCGGTCCGGAACCTCGTCGATGCGTTTCAGGAAGCGCCCGATCTCGCCGGCGGCACGACGCCCGCGACTGCTGAGTGGACGGGCGTGGTCTCCTCCGGACAGGCTTTTCCAGTCGGACTTGGCGTGACGCAGAATATACAAGCTAACCATGTTCTGTTCTGATCTTAGCAGTCGGTATCGTCGTTCGCTCTTGGCATCGTTCCAGCATGCTGATTGCACCTTCCGGGTCCACGGGCGGTCAGTTTCGGCGGGTTTCGCCGCCTATGGAGAACCGTTCCGACTTACAGGTATCCTCTACACGACGATTTCTAGAATCGTCACTTGATCGATAACCATGTTGCAGCGTCGTTGCCGGTGCGTTCGAGACTCTGAGGGCCATGATGCCGAAGAAAAAAGCGAAGCAAGAGATCCGACCGAAGAGGAACCTCGGTCATAGGACGTACTACATCAATCGGGAGCTTAGCTGGCTAGAATTCAATCGGCGGGTCCTCGAGGAGTCCCTGGATCTCTCCAATCCGCTACTCGAAAGGGTCAAGTTTCTCGCCATCTTCGCCAGTAACCTCGACGAGTTCTTTCGCATTCGAGTGTCGGGGCTTCGCGGGCAGTTGACGGGCGGTCTGTTGGAGGCTCCGCCCGACGGCCTATCACCGGCGGAACAGTTGGCTGGAATCCGACGGCAGCTCCTTCCCATGCTGGAAGAGGGTACGCGTTGCTGGCGTGACGATCTGTTGCCCAAACTGAAAGCCGCGGGCATCCAGGTGATGCGATACGACGAGCTCAAGAACAAGCAACGTCGACTCCTGCGGCGTCACTTCGAGCAGGAGATCTTCCCGGCTCTGACCCCGTTGGCCTTCGATCCGGGGCATCCGTTTCCCCATATCTCCAATGGCAGCATCAACCTCGCGGTCGTCATCGACGACCCCGATCACGGCGAGCGGTTTGCCCGCGTCAAGGTACCGCAGGTCTTTCCTCGCTTTCTTCGGATCCCGAGCGAAGAGCGAGCCGATAGCCTCGCTCGCCTAGGGCTGGTCGAAGAGTCGGGGTCGCGCTTTGTGTGGATCGAGGAAGTGATCGCCGCCAATCTCGATCTTCTCTTTCCGGACCTGAAAGTGGTGGCGTCCTATCCCTTCCGGGTCACCCGGGATGCGGACCTCGAGATCGAGGAAGACGAAGCAGCCGACCTCTTGGCGGCGATCGTCGAGGTCGTGGGCCAGCGTCACTTTGGGTCTGCGGTTCGCCTCGAGCTGGACACCAGCATGCCGGAGCTGATCCGCCAGGTGCTGGTGCGCAACCTGGAACTGCAGCCCTACCAGGTCTATGAATTGGAGGGACCCTTGGGCCGGAGCGACCTTATGGAACTCCTCAAGCTGGATCGTCCAGATCTCAAGGACGCTCCCTTCCTCCCGGTCGTGCCAAACTTCCTGGGACGAGATGAGAGTCTCTTCAAGGTTCTCGATCGTCGCGACGTTCTTCTCTATCACCCATTCGACAGCTTCAATCCGGTGGTGGACTTCGTCCGTCAGGCGGCGCGCGATCCCGATGTCCTGGCGATCAAGCAGACGCTCTACCGGGTGGGACCCAACTCACCGGTCGTTCAGGCCCTGATGCAGGCTCGGGAGAACGGCAAGCAGGTGTCAGCTCTGGTCGAACTCCGGGCTCGCTTCGACGAGGAGAACAATATCGTCTGGGCGAGGGCGCTGGAACGGGCCGGCGTCCACGTCGTCTACGGCCTTCTCGGACTGAAGGTCCACGCCAAGATGTGCCTTGTCGTTCGCCGTGAGCGTGGTGGCATTCGTTGTTATACCCATCTGGGTACCGGTAACTACAACCCGGTAACCGCCCGGCTTTACACCGATCTCGGGTACTTCACCTCCGATCCTGGGGTTGCCGCCGATGTCGCCGATCTCTTCAACGCCCTGACTGGCTATTCGCGCAAGGATACCTATGACCATCTGCTGGTGGCTCCCGGCACGCTGAGGGAGGAAATCGTCCGACGAATCCATCGCGAACGGGAGCGACATCTCGAACACGGCGACGGTTACATCGCCTTCAAGATGAACTCCCTAGTCGACCGCGAGTGTATTCGCGCTCTCTACCAGGCGTCTCAGGCCGGCGTGAAGATCGACCTTCAGGTCCGCGGAATCTGTTGCCTGCGCCCGGGTGTCGAGGGGGTGAGCGAGACCATCACCGTAACATCGCTGGTGGGACGCTTCCTCGAGCACAGTCGGATCTACTACTTCGCCAACGGGGGCGACGACGAGATGTTTCTTGGCAGTGCGGACCTGATGCCCCGCAATCTCGATGGTCGGGTCGAAGCGCTTTTTCCGGTTCGTGACGCCAAGCTCCGCCGAGCGCTGCGAGAGGACGTTCTCTTCCTGCACCTTCGCGACAACGTACAGACCCGACGTCTCGACGACGAAGGTGTCTATCGGCGGGTGGTGCCGACCGACGGTGAACCGGCGATCGATTCGCAGGCGATTCGCTTGGCGAATCGAGGCTCCTGGCATCTGGAGGAGGAGAGGCACTGACTCCCGGGGTACGGCGTCGAGGGAGGCTCTCCGAGGTCCAGTCGAGTGCCCTGGATAGGGTCGACGCGTCGCCCGCTTAGCTCGGCAAGGAGGTCGCTGGTCCGCAAGGGTCCAAATCTGTTCCTCTTTGAGGGATAATGACCACACTGCCCTGCAGGCCAGACCATGAAGAGCGAGGACGAATTCGACCAGCAAGACACCCAGGAGGGACTCGACCCTCTCGGCCCAGTCGATCTCGATGTGACCCGTGTCTCATCGCGACAGCACTTCGACAGCAAGGCACGTCGTACGGCGACACTGGTGGTCATGAACGGCCCCGAGATAGGACACGACTTTCCCCTGCGACGGAACGAGGTCATCATCGGACGTGGCGAGGACGCCGACGTTCTCCTGCGCCACCGTGAGGTCTCTCGACATCACGCGAAGATCGAGATCCTGCGCTTCGGGGAAGATACCCTGTACCGTCTCACCGACCTCGGGAGCACCAACAAGGTCATGGTCAACGGCGTGCAAGCCAAGACCCACGTCCTGGTCGACGGCGACAAGATCCATCTGGGCGATGTTGTCCTCGAGTTCGAACTCCACGACGCCATCGACTCGAAGTTCCACGCCGAGGTGCGCAACCGCATCCGCTACGACGATCTGACCAGTCTACTGACCTACGGATCCTTCCAGACGGCCCTGTCGTGGGAACTTGAACGCCAAAGTTCCCACGCTGGCTGTGCCGTCGTCATGATGGATCTCGACGATTTCAAAAAGCTCAACGACAAGTACGGTCACCTTGCGGGCTCCTGGGTCCTCGAGGAGATTGGTGCCCTGCTCGGAGGGAACTTTCGGCATTTCGACGTGGTGTCGCGCTATGGAGGCGAGGAGTTTGTCTCTTATCTCCCTGACACTGAACTCGAGGAGGCTCTAACCGCGGTGGAGCGAGTGCGCCGGATCATCGAGGAGCACGAGTTCGACTACCAGGGACAGTCGATTCGCTTGACCATCTCCATGGGCGTGTCTCACTGTCCCGACGACGGAGGCGACTTGGAGACTCTGGTCAAGACCGCAGACGAGCGACTGTACCGAGCGAAGCGCGAGGGGAAGAACATGGTCGTGGGCCCCGAGGGACCGCTCAACCCTCACCAGGACTAGTTCGGCTAGTTCGGCTAGTTAGGCTAGTTAGGCCCCGTCTGGTTTGTGTAGGGCTCGTCGAAGACGGCGTAGAAACCGTCGTCCCGGATCCGACTTCTCCGTTCGATAGTCCTCTCGGGCTTCGTAGAAGAGGTCGTGAGCCGGGTGCGTGGGGTCCTCGAGGTCGGTGTACTCAGAGTGACCGATGACGTAGTCGAGGGTCGAGTACTTGGCGGCGAGATACCGGATGAGCTTCACATTGGCTGCGAGTTGAGCGTCGGTCAGGGGAGTGCTCCCGTGGCGGGTGGATCCCAGATCCGCATCGCCCACGTTCTCGATACCGATCGCGACGTGGTTGAGTCCGATCACGTGACGGGACATGACGGTCTCTGGGTAGAGGCGGTAGATCGTGCCATCGAGATCGACGACGAAATGGATGCCGACGTTGAGGCGGCCGTTGCGTCGAATCACTTCGCGGTCGGGGCCTATGATGGGCTCGGCGAAGGCGAACAGCGTTCCCTCCAAGGTAGGGATGGCGGTGTAGTGCACGACAACGATTCGCGGAGCAAAGGAGATAGACCGAAGGCTCTCCTCCGCGGGGAGGGTGGCGGCCAACGGCGGATTGTGAATAGCCAAGTACTCTCGGGTCAGGTGAATGCGCTCCTCATCGATCGTGGTCGCATGCACTTCGAGCACGGCAGGCGGCTCTGAAGTCCCGGAGGAGAGCCGGTCGGACGGGAGTACGGTACGGTCAAAGCCGGGCATACAGGCTCCAAGCAATCCCGCGACGGCCAGGAGCGCGGTGACTGCTAACGGGTGGACGAGTACAGGCGACCGACGCCTGGGCGCCTTCCCGGCTTTGACGGGCCCGGGCTTGATCAGCATTGCCAGATAGGGCGCTGAGGCAGTAGGAAGGCCAAGATGATCCCTCAGCCGTCGTTGCGGCGCACCATGAGGAGGTTGCGCTCTGCGGGCCCCTCGCGATGGAAGCCGAGAAGATGAAAGACCTCGAGGGCAAACCAACGAGCGATGCCGCGGTCGACGCGATAGCGGTCTGGATTCGAGCCGACCTGGTGGACTCCGGGAAGCCAGTGGACGAAGCGTTCGATGTGCCGGCGCCGCAGGGTCGCCGAGAGCTTGAGCCAGCTCGGGTTGACAGCCCGTGCGAGAAAAAAACCATCGTCTCCCTGGGGCTGGTAGAGCGGCATCAGGAGATACCCCGCATCGGAGGCGCGGATGGGACACCCGCCATCGGTGGCGAGTTGCTCTCCGGCAGAAACGGCCTGAAAGCCGGCGAAGCCTGGCTCCATGGCGAACTCGCTGGTCGAGTCCAGGGCGTGACGGTAGTGCACCTCCACCACATCGGGAAGGTCCCCCTTGTCCCGCCGGAGCATTTCGCGGCCCTCCGCCGCATGAGGGTTGCCCTCCTCGAGGAGTCCAGTCGTCTCGAGGGCGATCCACAGGGCGGCCCTAGCTCGCTCTACGGTGCCGGGATCCTCGTGACTCCCGGTCTCGAGCGTGATGCCGGTGACCCCTCGGCTACTGAGATAGTGATAGAGCGTCCCGTCGAGTTCCTCCTCGATTCCCAAGACCAAGGGAACCTGAAAGGCGAGTCCGAAGGTGCGGTTTCTCAGGCAGTCCTCGAGTACGACAAAGGAGGGGCTGGCACCCGAGGTGGAGTGTAGGTCGAGAAGGTAGACCGGCTGGTCGGTCGCCACCGCTTGCTGGAGCTCGAGGTCGAGCTCGAGGAGCTCTCGCTCCTCAGTGTTTCCACCTTCACCCTGTTCGCGCAGTCGCTGAACATTCTCCTCCGACCAGAGTCGGTTGAGGTCAGCGTCGACGAACCGCCGGCCGAGACCAAGGGCGGTGCGGTTTCCGGCCAGGACCAGGAGTTGCCCCTTGATCGGTAGCGGCTCGGATTCCAGCTTCTCCAGCAACTGGCGGACGGCGAAGACTCCGGCTGGTTCGTTTCCATGGAGACCGACCACGCAGATCAGGGTTGGACCCTCACTGGACCCGAGAAGGTGGGCCAGCACCCGTGGCACGGCGATGACCGAGGGGGAGGGAGCGTGGGAAGGACTGGCTCCGGCCGGAGTTCCGGGAGTGTGGGCGGAGGGCATCCTCGTGGAGGCAAGTGGTGACATCAGTTGATCAGGGTAACAGAAATTGGGCGGTTTCGGGAGTGCTACGGCGTTGGATCTTCGACCATCACCCGAACAATTGTCTTTGGACAAACGGCGGTCCAAAGGTGACTCTCCGCGATGGAGGCCCACCGCGTCCCCCGCGAGGCCCACACCGCTCCAAGCCGTTGACACTGCGGCTCAGAGCGTGTGTACTCACCGGTCCCGTCGGATATATTCGGCCCCCATGGTGTCCTATCGTTTCTGTCGCCCCGATGATCTGCCCCTGTTGGTGCGGGCTATCAATGAGTGCTACGACCGACATTTCAAGGGGCGCCCGCTGATGACCGAGGAGGCCTTTCGCTCCGGGATGCGGGAGATCAACCTATGGCCGAGCAACTGCATGGTCGCCATGGGAAAAGATGGGCCGGTCGGAGTTTCTGTCGCAACCAAGCGAGTTGACGAGGTCCTGGTGCGTGCGGTGGGAGTTCTGACTCAATACCAACACGAGGGGCATGGTCGTCATTTGGTGACGTCTCTGCGGCAGAAGCTGGCGGTGCTAGGTCCAGAGAGGCTGGTCGCGGAGGTTGCTCGCGGAGACGAGACTGCGTCGGAGTTCCTCGGCTCGATCGGCTTCGTTCACGAGACGGACCTCTGGAACTGGGAGCGTCCGCCGGGACAGGAGGTACCTCCGAACCAACTTTTTGGCGCCGTGACGGTCGCTGAACTCGACGCCGCGGGGGAACTAGTGGCGCCGCCGGGCACGGCGTGGGAGCGTCAGATCGAGACTCTACGAGGACGCGCGGAGAGCCTGCGGGGGATCGCGGTGGCCACTCCGGAACGGTTGGAAGCCTGGATCCTCCACCGCCAGGAAGGTCGCCTAACCGAGATCGTGGGCTGGGGTGGAGCGGCAGAGGCTTCCACGCGTTCCCGACTCTTCGACCTTCTCTGTCGCCGGGTGGAGGGTGAGACCGGCGCGGCGCTGCGGGTTCCCAAGCTTAGTGCCACCGAGAGCGATGGTCTAGGACTCCGAGCCCTGGGTTTCAAGCCGGCGGCGGGCTATTATCGCTTCTCCGGAGAGGCAATTCCTGCGTGATGCGCGGACCAGAAGAGGCGGACTCAACTTGCGGCAAGACGAACCGAAGCAATCGACAGGCTTGATCGCCCGGGGTCTCGGTTGAAGCAGTACGGAGACATCGCGGGCGACGGAGGGTCGGATGTCCTCGGCCAGGTCATCGCGCAGCGTAAGGCGATGAGGGAAAGCCTCGCTTCGGTACGCCACGTGGTAGCGATCGCCTCGGGCAAGGGAGGGGTGGGCAAGAGCACTATGACCCTCGCCTTGGCGAGTTCCCTGCGCGACCGAGGTCAGGATGTGGCGATTTTGGATTGCGATGTCAGCGGCCCCTGTCAGGCTCAGCTCGCAGGGTTGTCGGGAGTGCCCTGGATTCCGGAGGACGAGGGACTTCGTATGCCGCGCCGTGAGGATGGGCTCGGAGTAGTTTCGTTCGGCGGAATTCTCGGCGCTGACCAACCGATGCTTCACGAGTCGGTGGCTCACGGTGACGAGCACACCTGGCGGGCGACTCGGGAGATGGCCATGCTGGGGCAACTCATCACCGCGGTTCATTGGGGTGATCTGGATGTCCTCCTGGTCGACCTTCCCCCGGGCGCCGACCGCACCGTCCATCATCTGGAGCTACTTGGTCCTTCCGCCAAGGTTGTTCTCGTCACTCTTCCTTCGGCCCTCGCGACTGGAGTCGTCGCCCGCTCTCTGGCCGCGGTCCGAGAGGCTGGGGTCGAACCGCTCGGTTACATTCAGAACATGGCGGGGTACTGGTGTCGAGACTGTGGAGTGATCCGTCCTCTCTTTCCCGACGGTAACCAGGACCTCGATGTACCCTGTCTCGGCTCGGTCCCCTTCGATCCCGGTCTGGCGCGCCGTTGTGACGACGGCTGGCCGACGCGCACAAAGGACGTGGCGACCGAGGATGTTACCGATCCTTCCTCGACGGCGATCGAAGCAGTCGCCCTCGCTCTCATGACTGCCCTGGAGGAGTCCAACCGATGAAGTTTCTCTGCGTTGCCTGTGACCAGCCCATGACCTTGCAGGATGCCATGCCGGCCGAGGAGAAGGGCACCCTAGCCGTCGTCTATGTTTGTGGAGGGTGTGACCATCAGATCGCGATGTTGACCAACCCCTGGGAGACTCAGATGGTCCAGTCTCTGGGCATTCGCATCGGACCCAAGAGCGGTGCAGATGCAGCTGCCGGCCAGGAAGCAGGCACCGGCGAGGTGGCCGGCAAGTGTCCGTTTGCGGGGATGGTTCAGGAGCTGGGAGCAGAACCTCAATCGGTTGTACCCATTCCAGATACCAATCCATCGGTGACCGATGGCGACAGCCTGCAGTGGACGGCGGAGGCCCTGAGCCGTCTGGACCGCATTCCGGAGTTTGTGCGACCGATGGCGAAGCAGGGGATCGAGCATTGGGCTCGAGATCACGGCTGCGATCGGGTCACGGAAGAGGTCCTCGAACGGGCGCGCGGGACGATGGGGATGTCGTCATAGGGGATGTAGTCTCGACGATGTCGGCCTCGCCTTGTGACCAGACCCTACGCTAGAACCTGTCGGCCTGGTCTATCTGGCTGGGTGCAGTTCTAGCTGGTCTCGTCGGCTCGGAGGCCTCGTCTCACCGGCGCGCGGGCCTGCTGGGTTCGCGATTCCTGGGTAGCGCCTTAGCCTGACGTCGGAGCTCGGTCCACGCGCTCGGGAAAGCGTTCCCGAAGCTGGCTATCGGCGCGGGCCAGATCGAGGCAGGAGAGGTCGTAGCCCGGTACCCAGATCTCGGCTCGGTGAAGCTGCTGCTCCTGTCCGCGGACGATCTCCCCGCCCTCCTGGACGATCTCAGCCAGGGCGTTGAGATAACTCGAGTTGTCGCCGCGGACGATCGGACGCCGTGCGACCGACGCGAGGTACACGATCTCGCCTTCGTCTTCGGGGACGCCATGTTGGCGAGAGAATCGCTCCGGCGCCGTTTCGGGGAAGTACCTCCGCTGAAGGAACAGGTCACCGGCCAGCGAGGCGTCGCCATCGGATCCAAAGCGGAGATAGCCGACGATATCGTTGAAGTACCAAGGGGGCCAGTACCACTGATCCTGCCAGTAGAGTCGAATGTGGGGCGGCAGCTCGCTCCACGGTTGATTCCACTCGCGCTCGATCTCAGGCCGCAGCGTCTCGACCTCACGGTCGTGCTCTCGGTAGTACTCACCAAAGGACCGACGATGGATCGGAAAGGTGAGGAGAAAGTAGCGAACGAGCATGGAGCCTCCTAGTGAGTAGGGTAGCGTCCGGCGAGGTTGCTACCGGGAGAGCCTAGCTCAGTCCCAGAAGTCGTCGCCTCCCTCGTCTTCGGCGAGCAGAGCTTGTTCACTCGCCATCCAGGCATCGAAACCACTTTGATCGTGGATGGTCACGAATCCGCGCATGCGGTAGTGACCGATGCCACAGAGCTGAGCGCAGGCGATCTCGTAGTTGGCATCCTCCTGGCCACGGTTGGCACGCATCTCGGCCGTGGTCACGGTGGGTATGAACCAGAGGGGGATGGTCATGCCGGGCATGGCGTCCTGCTTCACCCGAAACTCGTTGAGCATGAAAGAGTGGATGACGTCCTTCGAACTGATGTGGATAATGGCCGGCTTGTCGACGGGGAGGTGCAGCTGGTTGATGGTGGTCACGTCGTCAGCGGCGCTGGGGTCTTTGCGGTCGAGACCGAGCGGGTTGGAGATGGCATCGACCATTCCGATATCGGTGCGACCGAAGATTCCGTCGGGGCCTGGGTAGTGAACGTTCCAGGCGAACTGCTCGCCGACAACTCGAACCTCAGTGGACTCGCTCGGAGCGGGGAAGTCGTCGACACGTTGCGACCAGAGCGGGATCGAGAAGCCGACCAAGAGGATCGCCTCGGA
This sequence comes from Thermoanaerobaculia bacterium, assembly GCA_019911795.1. Lineage (GTDB taxonomy): Bacteria > Acidobacteriota > Thermoanaerobaculia > Multivoradales > JAIOJS01 > JAIOJS01. Next base: position 18,496 of record JAIOJS010000056.1, read on the forward strand.
GGCGATGACCGCCCACTCTGCGTAGGTCGATGACTTGCTCTTCAGCCCTTCGTACACGGCGGTGGGATGTCGGCTGGCTCGAAACTTCCACAGCATGTAGAGGAATAGCAGTCCCCACCCCACGAACATCACGAACATCAAGCCGTGCACGAGAAGCGTGGCATGGTCGAGTTCCGCGCCGTGGGCGGAGGCGATTTCTGGGAGTCCGAGCGGTCTATCCATTACTTCCCTCGCGTCGAGAGTGCGGTACGGCGACGCACCACGACCATCATGAAGGCTCCCCCTCCGAGGAGGAGGTAGGTCAATAGGAGCATGAAGAGGATGGCGTTCTGGCCGCCGTCGATCATCGCATTCTTGGCCGCGCCGTAGCAGACAGTGCAGGCCGACGCCGGGGCCGTCAAGAGACCTGCGAGGAGCAGGACGAACAGAGTCGAGAGTAGTCGCCGAGTCATAGGAAGCTCACCTCGCGGGTTTTGCGCAGGAACCAGACACCATAGACCGGAAGTGCGATCGCGGCGCCGACAGAACCAAAACCGAGCCAACCCATTCCCTCGCCAGGCGCCTGTTGAAACGCCCAGAACGCCACCCCAGCGGCGAGCAGGGTGGAGGCGGTGACAAAGAGGACGTGGAAAGCCTTGAGGGACATACGGGGCGCCTGGTTCGGAGTGATGAAGTCTGGAGTGGTCTTAGAGAGTAATCGGGTTGCCGGCCGTCATAGTGGGGATGACGAGGACGAAGAAGAAGAACACTGCCGAGAGGAGGAGGGTCCAGAGGATCAACTTGCGCTCGGTCATCAGGTGCATGAAGTAGCACGCGACCAGACTTGCCTTGACGGTAGCGATGAGCAGAGCCAGGGCAATGGCCTCCATGGTCGGTAGGTGAAGGTACGACACCGCGACCGTGATCAAGGTCAGCGTCATCAAGGCCACGAAGACCATGATGTAGGGTCGAATGTTGGGCTTCTCTCCCAGGGTATGTGCCATAAAGTGAACTCCGGTGGTAGTCGTCGTGTCGTGAATCGCTACAGTAGACGCGCTAGGAGGCGGCGTCCGGGAGCAGATAGAGGATCGGAAAGAGGAAGATCCACACCAGGTCGACGAAGTGCCAGAACAGGCCGGAGGCCTCGACTCGATTGGCAAACTGCTGGGGGTTGGAGTGGAACATCTTCGATCCTGGAATCCACAGGTAAGCGTTGTAGCCCATGCCCACGATCACGTGGAGGGCGTGAAGACCGGTGAAGGTGAAGTAGATCGCCATGAAGGTACTGTGGCTGGGATACAGATGGTGCTCAAACTTGGCCGAGTACTCGAACCCCTTGACCACGAGGAACACCGCACCGGCCATCACGGTACATCCCATGTAGAGCCGGAACTTGGCGAAGTTTTGTTCCATCGCGGCGGCCCAGGCGAGGACCATGGTCACACTGGAGGTGATCAAGACCACAGTGTTGAGGGTCGCCATGGGAACCGAGAGCGCGCCTGATCCCGCTCCGAACTCCGGATTGCCGGTCCGCAGCAAAATGTAGCCGGCAAAGAGAGATCCGAAGAGCATGATCTCAGAGGCGAGGAAGAGCCAGATGCCCAGTTTAACGTTGTTGACCCCGGTGTCGGGGCGAATCTCCGTGGTGTAGGGAATGACGGTCGTCGACATGGGGATTCCTCAGGCTTCGGAAGATACGTTGCCAGCGACGTACTGGGGGAGGAAGTCCTCCTCCATGCCCGGAACGCTGTACTCGTAGGGGCCGTGGTAGACGGTCGGAACGGTGGCGAAGTTTCCGTGTGGCGGGGGCGAAGGCGCCAGCCACTCGAGGGTGGTCGCCTGCCAGGCGTTGTCCGGCGCCTTGGCGCCGCCCTTGAGGCTCATGAAGAAGTTGATGATAAAGGGAATCTGGGCGATCGCCAGACCCCAGGCCGAGAAGGACATCACCTTGTTGAGGTGGAGGACTTCCTGAGCGTGAGCGTAGATCTGGCCGCCATCGAAGAGCCGCCGCTGCACACCGTGCAGCCCCTGGATCAGCATCGGGAAGAAGATCCCGTTGATGAAGATCAAACTGGGCCAGAAGTGAATTCGCCCGAGCTTCTCGCTGAGGTACCGACCGGTGGCTTTCGGATACCAGTAGTAGACCCCGGCAAAGAGGGCGAAGATGGTCCCGGGAGCGACCACATAGTGGAAGTGCCCGATGACGTAGTAGGTGTCATGCAGATGGATGTCAGAACTCGCCAGACCGAGGGGGAGGCCGGTGAGGCCGCCGATGCCGAACATGGGGATGAAAGCAAGGGCGAACATCATGGCGGTATTGAAGCGGATCGAGGCGCCCCACAGCGAGAGTAGGAGGCAGGTCAGGATCACCACGGACGGGATCGAGATGATCATCGTCGTCGTCTGGAAGAAAGCCGACATCATCGTTCCCATACCGGTGATAAACATGTGGTGGGCCCACACGATGAACGACATGAAGCCGACGAAGAGCACCGAGTAGACCAGTGCCTTGTAGCCGTACAGCGGCTTGCGGGTGTTGTTGGCCACCACCTCGCCGACGATACCGAGCGCCGGAAGGATGAGGACGTAGACCTCGGGGTGAGCGAGAAACCAGAAGAGGTGCTGCCACAGGATCGGACTACCACCACCGGTGTTGGCTATCGCCTGGCCGCTGACGATCAACCCCTCCGGCATGAAGAAGCTGGTACCGGCCAATCGGTCCATGAGCTGCATGACACCGGCTGCTTGCATGGCTGGAAAGGCGAGAAGCAGCAAGAAGGAGGTGACGAACTGAGCCCAGACGAAGAAGGGAAGCCGCCAGAAGGTCATTCCAGGCGCTCGAAGCTGCACGATGGTGACGATGAAGTTAATCGCACCGAGGAGCGACGACATGATCAGGAAGAGCATGCCGAAGACCCACCAGGTCTGTCCGGAGCCGGCGATGTTCGACAGCGGCGGATAGGAAGTCCAGCCCGACTGAGCGGAGCCACCGGGTACGAAGAAGCTGGAAAGCATCACCACGCCACCCCAGAAGTAGAGGTGGTAACTCATCATGTTGAGGCGGGGGAACGCCATGTCGGGAGCGCCGATCTGGAGGGGCACCACGAAGTTGCCGAAGCCGCCGACGGCCAGAGGTACCACGCCTAGGAACACCATGATGGTTCCGTGCATTGCCCCGAGCTGGTTGTAGAACTCGGGCAGCATGATCCCCCCCGGCATGCGGCTGTCCCCGAGGAGTCCTCCGAACGGCAGCGCTTCACCTGGGAAGGCGAGCTGCCACCGCATCAGCATCATGAGGGTGAAGCCGAAGAAGAGGAAGAGCAGGGCGGTGACGGCGTACTGAATCCCGATCACCTTGTGATCTACTGAAAACCAGCTCGCTAGGAGTCCTGGTTTCTCGTGATGTGCGTGCGACTCTCCCATCGGGGACCTCTCAGGTATAGGGCTCTACTGTGCGGTGCAGCAAGTGCTCCGGATCCAGCTCAAGTGTTCCGGATCCGGCTCAAGTGCTCCGTGTCAGACTCAACTGCGTTTCTAGGGTGTCTTACTTCTTGGGAATCATGAAGGAGAAATCGAGCTTGGCTGCCCCTCCGGAGACCGTGACCGAGCCGCTTTGGGTGCCGAGCTTCTCGTGCCATGCAATCACTTCGTAGGTTCCATCCGGAACGTTTTGGATGGTGAAGCCGCCATTGGCGTCGGACACCGCAAAGAAGGGGTGGTCCATCACGGCGACGTAGGACTTCATCCAAGGGTGCACGTCGCACTTCACGGGGAAGACGGCTTCTGGCTTTGAGAAAGAGGTCTCCTTCTCCTTGAGGGTTGGGGGCATGCCGATGTTGAACTCGCGGTTGACTTCGGGCAATCCGTGCACGTTGTGGAGAACGCCGTCGGAGTTGTGAAACATCAGTTTCTGTCCAACCCTGACTCCAGCCACGTGAGGCACGTACATGCACCCTTCCTGGTTGATGATGACATCGGAGCTAGGGGCTGGGAAGTCGCCGGCCGGCGGGTTCTTGATCTGCAAGAAGACGTTGGCGAGGCCATTGCCCTCGCCGAGAACGAGAACGTCCTGCTGGATCGGACCGGAGTGCTTTGAAGCGCAGGCCGGGTCGGCGTCCATGCGGAGTGGCTTGAGGGAAGGGACCTTGTCGTCGTAGGTGACCTTACCGGTAACGCTACCGGCAAAGGCGGAAGTGGTGGCCACGACGGCGCAGGTAAGGGCTACGGCGAGGGTGCGGGTATTCAAACGCATTGGAGTGATTCCTTTTCCTGAGAACCGACCCGTCGCTTTGGCTGGGTCAGGAGAATTTCCTGACCGGCGAACCCTAGGATCTGGGCTGGGTCGGTCCTTATTGTGGTATTGCTAATAGCGTCCAAGGATAGTGGGAAGAGGTGCAGAGGGTCAAGGGGGATCGGGGCGACCCGGGGCGACCCGCTTACGTGCTCGGCAGGCATCTCAAAACGATATACTGCGGCGGCTCGTTCGAAGAGGATCTCTCCGGTTCATGAATCTAACCACAGCGAACATCAAGGACTTTCTGTCCCATCCCCGTTTGACCTTGCGGGTTAGGCGCCAGCTCATGGCGCTACCGTCCTCGTTGGTCGGCAGCATTGGAGCCGGGGACTTCAAGCGCTCGGGACGCGAGCTCTGCGAGTTGCTCCAATCGGAGGGCCTACGTTCCACCGACCGAGTACTCGACCTGGGTTGTGGGCTTGGCAGAGTGGCCATGCCGCTCCAGGGAGTCCTCGGACATCGAGGTTCCTACGACGGAGTGGACGTCGTTCCCGAGATGATCGCCTGGGACACCGAGCACATTACGAGCTGCTCCCCCAACTTCCGGTTCCATCACCTGGATCTCCACAACGGGATGTACAACCCGAACGGTAAGCTCGAAATCGCTGATCTGCGCTTTCCCTTCGACGACGACTCTTTCGATCTCGCCTGGGCGACGTCTCTCTTCACTCATCTGCTGGAAGCCGACACCATTGCCTACTTTCACGAGCTCTCGCGAGTGCTCCGTCCGGGGGCCTGGGCGCTGGCGACCTTTTTTCTCCTCGACGACACGACCCGCGCCTTCATGGAGGGCGGGACGCACCAGCCCGTCTTCGCTCATCGCTGGAAGCGCGGTTTGATCGACAACCCTGAGAGTCCAGAGGATGCCGTCGCTTTCGAACTCGATTGGGTCCTCGAGCAGTTGCGCTCCGCCGGGCTCGAGCCCCGGCTTCCCCACTACCGAGGCTTCTGGTGCGGTCGTCCCGAGACGGCCGAAGATGTCGGCGGGCATAGGTTCCAGGACTACCTGATCGTCCGCAAGCTGTAATGCTTGCCGCGCGGACGCGTCAACTTCTGCCGGTCTGCCTAGAAGAGGTCGCCGTCGCCCATCGAGTAGTAGAGGTGTTCGAGGGGAGCTTCCGTTTCGGCGTCAGGGAGAATCATGAAGCCGAGCTTGGAAGGGTTAGGGAGATCCTCGAAGCCTAGAGCTCGTAGCTGTTCATGCCACCAGGACGGACGAGCGGGGAACCAGGCCTCAATCCCCTGGTCAGCGTAAGTGGGGTTGTCGTTCTGAACTTGGGCGAGAATGTCGCTTGCGGCGCTGTGGTGTCGCGGAGCGAAGAGCGCGTCGCCCCACACCAGGCATTCGCTCCCCGAACGGAAGACGCTCCAACCCACGAGTCGACCCCAGCGGTAGGCGGCGTAGAGCTGATAGTCGACATCGGGGCATCGGAGGTAGCGCCAATCGACGTACTCGCCGTCGCGGCGGACTAGATAGCCGTAGGCGGGCGCCGCTCGGGAGAAGAAGCGATCGAACTGTGTGCGAGAGCGGCTATCGAAGGCGTTGACTCGTCGGATCCGGTACCTGGAGCGGATCGACGTTAGGGCCTCACCATTGCGACGCCGGTAGTGGACCGGTTCGACCTCCATGCCGCCGATGAACCAGCGCGAAAAGCGTTGGATGGGGCCGGTGTTGAAGCCGTAGAAGAAGCCGAATCCAGTGTTGCGGTATCGCGAAAAGAAGTGGCGGACAGTGCGAGCCATCAGGCCGGTCGTCCCCCGTCCCACCCCCCTGAATTCGGGGTCGGTCATGGTGTCGCCGATCTGTAGAGCGGTGAAGGTTCGACCCTGATACCAAAAGGGCATGCCGTAGCCGGCGTAGTGGGCCGCGAGTTTTCCGTCCGCAGTTCGTGCCACGCTGATGTTGTGCCCGGACCAGGGGTTGTCGCGATAGGCCCACGCCCACCGCTCCACGCTGCGAGTGTGATGAAAGCTGCGCTGAAAGAGCTCGAGGATGCCCGTCTCATCCCCTTCACGATAGCTGCTGATGCGATTCTCATCGGGCTGCAGGACGAGCAATGCCGTGGCCGGCGGAGTGGCAGTCAGCCGGAGAGCATAGAGGACGACGAAGCCGAGTTCCGAAGCGACCCTCACCCATTGCGGAGGTACTTCATCAACGTCGCGGAACGCCAAGAGGAGTCGGCCTTCGGAACTAAGTCCGGTTCGCAGCTCGGTGAGCTGTCCGGTTACATCGACATCGCCGTGGTCAGCTTCGACGACGGTTGCGATGCCGTCAAAGAGGTCCTCGGAACTTTGGTCATGGAGTTCGCGCCGAACAACCTGCCGTCCTTCCAGGGCCTCGGAAGGCACGAGGTCGACGGCAGTCTCGCTGACCATGAGGCGGGTCCCTGATCCCAGGTATCTCTGCCAAGAGGAGATTCCTGAGGCGGTCTGAGCCGAACCCGTCGGGGTCATGCTCCTCGTGGCCCGGGGCCGGGTCGGGGACTCGTTGTCGTCGGTCTCGGAAGGCCCGTCCGTCATTCTTCGTAGGTAATCGCCATGGGGCAGTTGCGGCAGATGAAGTTGGCCGGCGCCTCCTCGAGGCCGTAGGCCCAGCGTCTCATCTCGGCCAACCCAGGCCCCGACAACACCTCAGCCACGGAGTGGGTGTTGAGGTCGCCGACTTCGGCGGTTTCGGAGTAGTCCTGGCAACAGAGAATTGCCTTGGCGCGTGGCGTGATGTGCAGATGCTGCAGAGGGCGGGAACCGACGTACTCACAGCCGCGGAGCTTCTGTCGCTTGTGACCACCGACCCCGATTCCGATCTGGAGGTAGGCCGCGCGGTCGTTGACCACGTAGTACCGGGTGTCGAATCGCGATCCGTCGAAACGCTCCTTGATTGCCTCGTAGTCCGCCTTGTGCTGGTCGTCGCCGGTGCCCAGAACGACGATCGCCATCTCGTCGGCGAGTGCCTTGTCTTTGGCGTAGTCCAGGTTCTTCAGGACCAACTCGAGGTGGTCACCCCCGCGGTCCTTGGAATACCGCTCGCGGTCGAGGGTCGACAGGTTGATCGATAGGAAGCGTAGTCCGCCGATCTCGAGAAGCTGATCGACGCGCTTTGGGGTCAGTCCAGTGCCGTTGGTCAGGGTGGCTGGAGGGAGCCCGGCGTCACGAATCGCGCGAACCTGTTCGACGAAGCGCTTGTCGGCGGTCGGTTCGTTGTAGCTGATCATGAAGACCGCTTCGATCGTGTCGCGGTAGGCCTTCAGTTGGTCGAGAAGGTCGAGGTACTGCTCGGTCGGCATGAAATGGTCTTCGCGGGGATCGAGCGAGACCGGGCAGAAGTAGCAGGACTGGTTGCAGACCGTATGCGCCTCCAGGGAGACGTACTTCAGCAGGTACTGGGTCGAGACATCGACTTCGTTGCCGACGAGCCATTCGTCCTCGATGAGGAGCGAGAGGATCTCTGCGGGAACGCCGTCGACACTCTCGTTGCCGGCCAAGATCTGCTGCAACTCGAGGAATCCCCTCTCGCCTTCGAGAAGGGTCACATCGGTCAAGGGATGGTAATAGCGGTCGGGACCGAGATGGATGAAGGGGTGAGCCTTCCACGGGGTCGTCGATGTAGCTGGGGTGTCGGGCGTGGTCGCCGTTGCACTATCTGTAAGGTTCGGGGCTGGCAAGGAAGTCCTCTCTAGTCCGCAGGACGCGGTTGACTTCCGATTCTAGCAGGGAGTCCCGATTTGCCACGCGCTGCGTTCTACGCGTTTTCGAAGAGCAGACTTTCAGCCAGACGTGGATCCTTGACGGGAACCAGTGGTCGGCGCCTCATGATGGTGGCGAGCACGGCGACAAAAACACCGCCGACGCCGATCACAGCGGTGAGGTCGAGAGGATTCAGGTTGGGTGCCTCGTGATGGAAGTTCGGCATCACCAGCCAGTACAGGTCGACATAGTGCATGACGAGCAGCCAGCAGGAGACCGCTACTAGGGTGATCCGTCGCCGCTTGACGTCCCTGATGAGGAGAAAGAAGAAGGGAAGGACGAAGTGCCCAACGGCGAGGAAGATGGAGAAGCTCTTCCAATCGGTATTCCAGCGTGCGGCGAAGAACTCGGTCTCCTCTGGAATGTTGGCGTACCAGATCAGCATGAACTGAGAGAAGGCGATGTAGGCCCAGAAGACGACGAAACCCAGGAGCAGCTTTCCGAGGTCGTGGTAGTGCTCCCAGGTGACCAGGTCGTGGAGGGCGCCCGCCCGCTGCAGCGCCATCGCCAGGAGAATGATGACGGCGAGGATGGCGACCACCGAGCCGGCGAAGAAGTAGACCCCGAAGATGGTCGAGAACCAGTGGGGATCTAGGGACATCAACCAGTCGAAGGAGGCAAAGGTCTGGGTCAGGGCATAGCCGATCAGGGCGAGCGGCGAGAGCGTTTGAAGTCGCCGCGTGATCGAGACGGCCCCCATCTGATCCTGTCGCTGCGACTGTCTCCAGTAGTAGACCGCAATGACGGACCACACGATGAAGTAGAGGATCGCTCGGAGATGAAAGGCTGAGATATCGAGGTACGCACTCTTGTGTTGCAGGATGGGATCGTGGGCAACCGCATCGGCGTGGCTCCAGTGGTAGAGCTCGTGAACCCCGAGTGCGATGGGGATGAAGAGCACCGCGAAGACCGGAAGCGTTGCCATGACGTGTTCGGCGAGCCGACGGACGGTGACGCTCCAGCCCGCCCGGACCAGGAACTGAATCACCACGAAGAACAGCCCTCCCAGGGCCAGGCTGAGGAAGAAGACGAAGGCCACCAGGTAGGAGTGAATGGCCTGGGCGGGATCGGCCTGTCCCAAGAGCCAGGTCAGGACGAGTCCGGCGATGCCGAGGCCGGCGCCTATCCGTGGCAGCTGGGTCCACAGACCACGCTCCGGGACGGCGATACTGACCGCATCGAGATTGGGGGTCGCGATCTCCATCGACATCAGGCCTCCACCATTTCTATGTACTGGGCGCCGGCCTGGCGGAGTAGGGACTCGGTGCCTTCGCGGTCGAAATTCGGATCCTCTGCCTCGATCGAGATGAAGAAGCGGTCGTCGCTAAATCCCTCAAAGCGAGTCGAGTTGAAGAGCGGATGGTTGTGCTGCGGTAGTCGGGACAGGCCGAGGAACCCGAAGAAGGCACCCATCGCTCCGCCGAGGACGCCGCATTCGAACATGATCGGCACGAAGGCGGGCCAGCTGAACATCGGCTTGCCGCTGACCACCAGTGGATAGGCTTGGGTGCTCGCCCACCATTGCAGTCCCATGCCTGCGGCGGCGCCGCCCAGTCCGAGGGTCAGGACCACCAAGGACACCCAGGAGCGCTTCAATCCCATCGCCCGCTCGAGGCCGTGGATTGGGAAAGGAGTGTGGGCGTCCCAGTGAGTGAACCCTGAGTCGCGGACGCGCTCGCAGGCCTGCCACAGCGTGTCCGGGTTGGCGAACTCGGCGAGGATTCCGTAGGGTTTCATCGAGATCTCCTCGCTCAATGGTCGTGCGAACCGCCCGCCGATGCGGGGCCGTGAACGATGGGGTTGTGGTGGTGGACGTGGGCTTGGGGCAAGACTCCCTTGACCTCCGCGATGGCGACCATCGGAACGAAGCGAACGAACAGGGTGAAGAGCGTGAAGAAGAGGCCGAAGCTACCCAGGAACGTCGCGATATCCCAGAAGGTAGGAGTGAAGTAGTCCCAACTCGACGGCATGAAGTCACGGTGTAGAGAGGTCACCACGATGACGAAGCGCTCGAACCACATGCCGATGTTGACGAAGATCGAAATGATGAAGAGTACCGGGATGCTGCGGCGAGCGGCCTTGAACCAGAATACCTGCGGGATGATGACGTTGCAGGTGATCATCGTCCAATAGGCCCAGGCGAAGGGTCCCAAGGCACGGTTGCGGAAGGTGAAGTACTCGTAGATGTTGCCGCTGTACCAGGCGACGAAAAACTCCGTGGCGTAGGCATAACCGACGATCGTGCCGGTCGCCAGGATCAACTTCGCCATGCGATCGAAGTGGAGCATGTTGACGATGTGCTCCATCTTGAAGACGACGCGGCAGATGACCATCAGGGTGATGACCATCGCCAATCCCGAGAAGATCGCTCCGGCGACGAAGTAGGGAGGGAAGATCGTGGTGTGCCAACCCGGGAGCTGGGAGGTCGCGAAGTCGAAGGAGACCACCGAGTGCACGGAGAGCACTAGAGGCGTCGCCAGTCCCGCGAGCAGGAGATAGGCTCGCTCGTAGTGCAGCCATTGGCGATGGGAGCCTCTCCAGCCGAGAGAGAAGATGCCGTAGAGGGTCTGCCTCAGCTTGGTGGTCGACCGATCCCGCATCGTTGCAAGGTCGGGGATCAGTCCCAGGTACCAGAAGATCAGCGATACGGTGCCGTAGATGTTGACGGCGAAGACGTCCCACATCAGGGGGCTGCGGAACTGCGGCCACAGGCTCATCTGGTTGGGGATCGGCATCATCCAGTAGTCGAGCCAGGGGCGGCCGGTGTGGATGGCGGGGAAGATGAGGGCACAGGCCACTGCGAAGAGTGTCATCGCTTCGGCCGTCCGATTGATCGAGGTTCGCCAGCGCTGCCGGAAGAGGAACAGGACGGCCGAGATCAGCGTTCCGGCGTGGCCGATTCCGACCCAGAAAACGAAGTTGACGATGGGCCAGCCCCAGGCGACGGGAACGTTGTTGCCCCAGATCCCGGTACCCTCCCAGACTAGCCAACCGAGGGCGATCCCCAGGAGGCCCAGAAGCGAGAGGCTGAAAGCGAGGAAGAGGTACCAGCCGAGTGGCGGCTTCCATTCCAGGGGCCGAGCCACCGCCTCGGTGATGTCGTGGAACTCAGGATTTCCCTCGATCAACGCCGGTCGACGTTCGATCGGATCGAGTTCCGCGCGATCGAGATCCTTTTGGGCTTCCGCCATACTCCCTCGCAACCTCTATTGAGAGCTGCCGCAGCTAGCGGCAGGTATCGTTCGTGATCAGAATTGTTGGTTCACGTTCTAGCATCTCGGAGGCAGGGTCGTCAAGGATTCGCCCGTTGAAACACTGTCTCTTGCATGTCGAAGTACGGTATCTTGCATCTTGCGACATCCTCTCCAGCGATACTTCCTCCAGCGACACTTGGGGTCCGGACTCCAAGTCCTCGAACCGGGTTGAGGGTCAGGTTCTCCGCCCCCTGCCCATTGGATCTTCCTGGCGGTTCGAGGAGCGAAGAGTCGATGATGGTGTCGATGTCGATGAAGCGGATCCGATAGGTGTAGGCAGTGAGGGCGGGGTCGAGACTAGTCATAAGGCTGGCGGTCTCCACGAAGAGGAGGGAGCGAACCCACTGGAGAAACCCGGTGTGGAGACCGAGTGGGAAAGACTCGTAGGGATGAGAAAAAGATGGCACGGGGATTGCGCTACAAGTCCGCGACTCCATGATGAAGAAAGGTGCTTTCATCGAGGTCTCCAAGGGGTAGGTCGGGGGTCCGAGACTATCATCTCTCGATCGCCAAACCGTGCATCTCTCGAGCGCCAAACCCTGCTATTTGCTCGGGTACTTGCGGTCCCAAGTCGTCCATCGATGAGGTTGGCCTGCAACTCAGATCGGGGCTTCGTCTATCATTGGCGCCGGGGAGATGGACTCCCGGGCAAGGAGGACGATTTGTTGCAGTTGATCTGTCGCAGGACCTGAGGCACCTGTCGCAAGGCGGTCGCCTTGCTGAAGGAGAATGAGATCCCCTTCGAGTACCGTGAGTACACTGAAGATCCCCTTTCCGAGGACGAGCTAAGGGAACTCTTCTCCGCGCTTGGTCTAGAGCCGGCCGAGACTCTGAGGACTCGGGATCCTGTCTATCGCGAGCTCGGTCTGACGGGGAACGAACCTGCAGAAGCCTTGATTCGATGGATGGCCCTACATCCGACCCTGCTGCAGCGACCGATCGGAGTCGTCGGTGAGCGGGCTGTGCTCGGGCGTCCCCCTGAACGACTCTTGGAACTGATCGAGGCTTAGTCGGGGCTGCCGCTTAGGAAGGGCGGGCCCTCGATCCGAAGACGGGGCCTCGGCCCGATCCCTGCATTCCCTCTTCCATCAACTCCGCGGTGATCACATCAGCGCCTTGGCGTCGGGCAAAAGCCTCGATGCCGCTCTCCAACTTGCGACGGATGAACGCGATTGGGATCCTCTCGAGTCGAGCCCGGGCGGCGGGGCTCCAGCGCACGGCCGCGTTGGTCAGCCGTTCCCCGGTCGGCTGATGAGGGCAGGCAGGATCCTCGGCGAAGATGTTCCCGGTGTGAGCGTAGGCGCGACAGCGACAGCCGCCGCAGAGGTCGCGGTATTCGCAGGCGCCACAGCGACCCTCGAGCCGTTCCGGGTCTCGGAGGTCCCGCAGCAGAGGGGCGCTCTCCCACACTTCGGTAAAGCTGGAGTCGAGGACATTGCCGGCAATCTCGACGGTGTAGGGGCACGGTGTGACATTGCCCTCCGGGGTGATTCGACAGTAGTGGGTTCCGGCCATGCAGCCGCCACTTTCAAGCCCGGCGAGGCCCTGTTCGTAGGCGATCCGTTTGAACTGGGGCGCACATTTGGAGCGCACCAGCATGGGGCGATAGCGCTCCTGCTGTTCGGTCAGCCAGGTGAGTAGGGACTCGGTGCGCTGTGACGAGAGTTCGGTCATCGTCTCACCGCGACCCGTCTGAACGAGGAGGTAGAGGTTGAAGGACCAGGCACCCTGGTCGCGGGCGAAGGCTAGGAGGTCTCCGACCTCGTCGTAGTTCTCCTCCATGACGGTGGTCTGGACCAGAACTTCGAGGCCGTGGCGGCGGCATGTTTCGAGGGCTCGCACCGAGTGGTGCCAGGCGTTCTTGCCCCCTCGAAAGGCATCGTGACGGGCAGCGTCGATCGAGTCGATACTGATCCCCACCCCCTTGACGCCACATTCCACCATCTTCTGCGCTACCGCATCGGTCACCAGCACGCCATTGGTTCCCATCACGACCCACAATCCGCGCCGTGAGGCGGCGCTGGCGATCTCGTAGATATCCTTGCGTAGTAGCGGCTCCCCCCCGGTGAGGATCACCATCTCGGTCCCTAGGTCGGCCATCTCGTCGACGAGGGCGAGGCACTCCGCGGTATCCAACTCTCGGGACGCTGACTTTCCGGCATCCAGATAGCAGTGCGGGCACTTCAGGTTGCACTTCTTGGTCAGGTTCCACGACACCAAGGATGGCCGGAAGTCGATGGAGGGTACTGGGTGGCTCATGGGGGCTGGTCGCTCGACAATCTTGACTCCAACTGGGAGTCGACGGCGCGAGTATATCCATCAGCTGACTTGCTTCGGTTCGTGGTGCCGCGGAGGCCGCCGCCGATCGAAGGCTCCATGGGTGCAGACCGGCAGCGTCCGAAGGGTCTATCCATCATCCCCATCGTCTCCCGGAAGGCCGACGACGCTCACAGGCGAAACCGCCCTGGAACGCCTAGGTTCCCGTTGGCTCTTCGTTTGGGCGACATCGACGCTTATGGGACTTCTCGTCGCTGTCGACGGTGCGACCCAGTCCAACGACTTCGTGTGGGACGACTTCATGGGGGACGACCACGAACAGATCGCAGACAATACCGCGCTGCGCTCCCTCGGCGGCTTGCCTTGCTACGTGGTGGCAGCTGTGAGAAGTCGGATTCTCGACCTGGCAGGTGTGGTCGGCATAGAAGTCGTGAGTTCCGCCCGGGGAATCCGGCGGTTCCAATCAGCCCTGAACTTCGTCGCCGGTACCCGTGATCAGCTTCCTGGGACTCCAAGCCAACCCCGAGTCGCAAAGTCAGAGAAGGTGATGAGAAGGAGCAGGAGGAGGAAGAAGATGGCGATGAGGACGGCCAGTTTAGTGGTCGATTCCCCCCACTTTGCATGCATGAAGAAGAGCACGACGAGCGAAGCCTTGGTCACCGCGATCGAGATCGCGACGACGTCGTTCCAGGGGTCACCGAGGTGATGGAAGGCAACCCACACGGTCAGGGCGGTGAGACCGAAGAGAGTGCAAATCACTGCGATGTAGGTCGCCGGCCCGACGATGTGATGTGGGACCCCCGACTCTGAGTGGGACGGGACGTCTGAATGGGTTCGAGACATAGACTGCTTCCTTGAAACTGCTTGGAACGGTGGTCGTGGTTAGCCCGCGCGTCCCAGTAGGTAGAGGAGTGGGAAGAGGAAGATCCAGACGATATCGACGAAGTGCCAGTAGAGACCGAAGAGCTCGACGGGATGACTGTACTCTGGGGTATAGCGGCCCCGGGCGGCATTGAAGATGTAGAACAGAAGGATGCCGCCGCCGATGATCATGTGAAGGGCATGCAT
>JAIOJS010000057.1 GCA_019911795.1 Thermoanaerobaculia bacterium
TGCTCAAGGCCGACCGCTTCGACCAGTCATCTTCGCGTTCGTGGACGACTCTCTCCAGAATAGGCACGGCGCTACTGGCGTCTGCGCCGAAGTAGCCTAAGAGACTCATCGAGCTTTCGGCCAGCGAAGCGGGTGGCCCGTGCGATACCAGCAGTCCTTTCTCGATCAGGGAAATCAGGTGTGGCACTGCCCTTTCGGCAGGCACTCCATCGCGAATGTCACGGCCAAGGTTGATCAGCCCCGACAGTGCGTTGCCCGCGCAAATGGAGTCCCCTTCGACCACGTCAAACAGGGGTGCCGCCAAGTCGGCGGCGAACTGCTTGTAGTCACTGAGCCGGTTGCCGGCCTCCATACATCGGGTCGACTCTCCGCTACGAAACGCCGCCTCGAACTCGGCGGCGCTGTCCTGGGCGAGTGTGCTGGAGGGTTGCAGCAACGCGAGTCCGAGAGTCAGCGCGGCGGCCCAATTGAGACGTGAGCGAGACGATTGTGCAGCCATCGGACCTCTCAAACTGGGAGAGATTCCCTCTCCTGGAGTTTCTCGGACTGGGTGGGATCTCGTTCCGATAGTCTCGTAGAACTCTGTTCTATCGCACATCGTGTGTCTCCTGCGTTGGGTTCAATGGGGTTACAGTCTCTCTTATCCCTTCCTGCGACAGCCGGCCCTGGAAAGGGCCAAGTGTCGCGTCCGTCGCCCGCACTGCCCCCTTCGTCCCTACCTCTAAGGCGAGGACGACGACCAGAATTGGGTGGTCCCCGTCTCGAAACCATCGCCAAACAGTGGATCGGGAGGCGCAGGGATACCTCCGAACTCGAAGGCACCGAGATCACAGCGCCCGCCGCGTCGAGGGGCGTACCGCTGGTCGTAGTCCAGTGGGTAACCCTGCCCATCGATACAGCCGGCGGGGTCACCGGTATCTACGGCCGGACCGGACCCCCCGATTGGCAGGGTCCAGGGAGTGACGCCATTCCAGGTGAGCGGTCCGCCATGGTTCGCGAAGGAACCGAGCACGGCGTCGACATTGACCTGCACCCCGGTGAGGTCTCCTTCGATGCGACACGCACCGACCACCCCCGAGCTTCCGGCACCCAGAAGGTTGTACCCATGAGATGTCAGAATGCCAAAACAATCGCGGGTGTCGGCATCCGTAACGTCGGTATTGTCGGCAATCAGAGTGTTGGTCAGATGCGCCCGAGCGGCAAAGCAGATCGTTGTATCGCACTCGGTACCTAAACGAATGCCTCCTCCACCGCCGTTGCTGGCGGTGGTTTGATCGGCGATGTTGCGAGCCATCGTCGTCGATCGGAGGACGATCGACTTGCCACCATAAACGTAGACCGCCCCACCGCCATGGTGGGCTAGGTTTCCGTACAGGGTGACACCGTGCAGTCGAGGGGCGGACGAAGCCCTGGTGTAGATGGCCCCTCCGAAGTCGGCGATATTCTCGGAAAGAGTGCTCTGACTTATTCTCGCCGCAGCACCCGTTGCCTTGAGGTACAGGGCTCCGCCCAACCCGGCTTCGTTCCCCGAGAAGTAAGAGTCCTCGATCGTCAGACCACTGCCGCTGTCGTACAACCCTCCCCCTACGGAGGCAAGGTTGTTACGGACGTAGGTGCGGTACAGGGTGAGGTGCCCTATCTGATTGCGAATGCCGCCGCCGAATCCATTGGTGACGTTTTCGACCAGCAGACTGTTCTCGACTACGAGAGTTCCTCGGTTCCACACCCCCCCGCCGCCATTCTGGCCAAAGTTGTCCGTAACCTGACTGCGTCGTAGAACGGCATAGCCTCCGATGTCGTTGAATAGGCCGCCACCAACATCCGTTGCATCGTTTCTGGCCAGCTCGACATCTTCCAACACGAGGATCCCTTGGTTGAAGATTCCTCCGCCCTCTAGGGCGTTGCCGAAGGAGATCTCCACTGTATGGATCTCCAAGGTCACGCCGGGCAGCACCGTGAAGACACGAGCGCTGGCCGTCCCCTGCGTCGCCGCTCCCCGAATGCCTCCCCCGACTCCTTCCAGGCCCCGAACGATGACGGACTTGTTGACCAGGATGTCCGCCTCGGTGTGCGGCGCCGTGGTCAGTAGATCGATAGTATCTCCGGGGCTCGCGAGGGAGATGCCTCCCTGGATCGAGTTTGCGTCGCAACCGTTCGGACACACCGTCCAGATCGCTGCCGCCCCCGGAATCGCTGATCCGATGAGGAGGGTCAAACCCCAAACAAGGGCGACAGGAATCTGGCGTAGCCCAATCAAGGTGGCAAGGTGCAGGCACCATGAACAAGCTTGGGCTGGCGATCGATGGGAACGAGGTTTCGGCTTCACCTGGAGTGCTCCTAGTCAGAGGATCTGTACCTCTAACTGCGCTATTCACCTCAACCACGGGCCAAGTGGTCCGGCTACGAGCTCAACCGCAAGCCGCGGAGATCAGCGCCACCACGCTACCAAGTCCTCGAGACCTCTATCTGGGATCCCTCAATCTGGGCTCCGGGCTGGAACAGACAGTAGTTGAAGCTCGCCGGAATCCAGAGCGGCATCCATCGCCAGCGGATTGACCTCGGTCCCGGGATGGGCCGGCCACACGCCGAAGCCACGGTTCCGCCCGGCGTGCTTGGCGCGGTAGAGCAACTGATCGGCACATTTCAGCGCCGGCTCCCACAGCTCCTGGCCGGAGTCACGCCGCAGGCCCTCGACGGGAGCAAAGCCGAGACTGGCGGTGATCGACAGGCGCCCCCCTGCACCGTCCTCGACCTGCAGGTCGGCGATCTCGCGGCGCAGTTGCTCGGCCAGGCTTGCGGCGGCCTGGGCGTCGGTACCGGGAAGGAACAACGCGAACTCTTCGCCACCCCAACGACCACACATCGCGCCGTTCGCTTCGGCCACCCTTCGGAGCACGCCGCTGACTTCGAGCAAGACACGGTCGCCGATGTCGTGGCCCCAGCGATCGTTGACCTGCTTGAAGTGATCTAGATCCAGCAGCATCAGCAGACGATTGCCTCGCGTTGACGCTGAACCCTGGATCTGAAAGGTCAGGTGGCGGCGGTTGGCCAGGCCGGTGAGACCGTCGGTACGGCTGACCCGCAGCAGGCGCTGCTGCTGGGCGCGTTGCAAGATCGAGATCAGCAGAGCCATTACTAGGACGGCCAACAGCGCAACCCAGGCCATCTGGCGACGGAAAGATTCCTGACGCAGTTGCAGCTGCTGGACTGCCGAGGTCTGGCGCAGCTCATCGATTTCGCGCGCCTGGCGCTCCATCCCCAGCTGCGACTCCAGCGCATCCAGGCGCGAGCGCTGGTTCTCTTCGAGAAAAGTCTGGTTCCGTTCGGCGTACTCACGGTGCAGCGTCAAGGCTTCGGCATAGTTGCCACGCAGCGCCAGGATGTCGACCAGTTGGGTGAGCGCCTCGAGAATGCTGCGCTCATATTCGATGCTCCGGGCCAACGACAGAGCCTGCCGAGCATAGGCCTCCGCCTCCGCCAACCTGCCGCGATCCAGTGCCAGCAGTGCTTGCTCGCCGCGCAGGCCCGACAGCTCCCCCGGGTTGTCGAATTGCTGATGCAGCGCTTGGGCCCGGTTCAGGTACTGCTCTGCTTGCTCGAAGTCGCCGAGCTTTCGCCAGGCGCTGCCGGTCATGCTCACGGCGGTGGCTAGGCGCGGGTCCTTGGCGCTTTCCATCGCCGAGATCAGCCACTGCAGGTGTGGCAGTGCCTCCTCGGGCCGGTCGTCGAGCAACAGCGCGCGCGCCAAGTTGTAGCGAACCGGCACCTGAGGACTGGCGGCGCTCGGATTGCCCTCGGCCAGTTCCAGAATGCGCTCGAAGTGTTCGATCGCCGGCTTGAACTGGCCCGATTCCGTCAAGTAGATCGCGAGGTTGCCCAATACGTGAGGCAGATCTTCATCCAGCCCGTGGCTGCGGGTCAGCTCCAGGGCCCGATCCATGACCTCCAGGGCCGAAACCGGATCGCCGCCACGGTAATGCAGCGAGGCCAAGCGTATGAGCAGGCCGACACGGTCGCGGGGATCGTCCGGGTCAGCCATTTCCCCAGCCAAACGGTCGATCTCCAGGGTTTGCTCCCGTGCCTCGTTCATCTCGCCGGTCTGCATCTGCGACCAGGCCCGGCAGGCCAGCAATAGCCCGCGCTGCGCGGGTGTCATCTGCGGGTCCAGCGTCAGGCCGTGGTCGGCAATGCGTAGGGCCTCCGCCGGTTCGGCGTATTCGAGGCGCTCACATTGATCGATCGCCGCCTGGACTGATTCCGGCAACGGCTGTGCATGGGCGCGTGTCGCCTGCAGGGTCAGGGCCAGCAGGCACGACAAGACACCGTGAACTAGTTTGGTGCCTCCGTTCTTCGTCATCGGCTTCGTATCCTGCGGCTTTGGCTGCTGGGTGTTTGCGGTCCATGCCCCACGAGGCCTGCTCAGCGGAACGCGCGTGCCGCATCCTGACGCCGCATGAAGGCTTTGAAATCCCGGACACGATCCCGGGTAGGTTCTGAGGCGGAACGGGGTGGTCATGCCGCATGATAGAACGATCCGGAGGGGCAATACGACGCCCACCAAACGAGACCGGCGGTCCATTGATCACCAACGAAAGGTCCCAGCCAAGAATCCCGCGAAGAGGGACGACTCCAGTCGACAACCCCAGCGCCGCTATTGAGGATTGCTCGGTGGCAGCATCTCCGGAGGCCGATCGAATTCGATCCGACTCACCTCGGCCCACGACACGTAAGCGGGATGCTCCCCACCGGCGCCGAAAACCAACAACCCGGCATTGCCCCCACCCAGGTCACCCGACCGTTCGAGGCTCAGTTCCTCGCCACTGTGGAGAGTCACCCCTACCGGTCCGTCGTCGGCCTCTCCATCCTCTGAGACCACAATGGACGCGATCAGACCCAAGGGCAGGGAGTAGTCGACACCCCTGGACGGCGCGTCCAGGGTTTCGGTTGTCTCGCTCTCGTCGCGGTCGTAGACCAATCGGCCAACGAACTGATCGCCCTGACGGGTGGTCACGCGGCCCAACAGTGGCTGTCCCGGTGGAAAATCACCATAGCCCACTCCGGCACCCGCGGAACTCAAGTCGAGACGCGCGAAAGAGTTCCAGGAGATCAGCACCCTTCCGAACCGGGGATCGTCGACGTAGATCCCGCGGTTGCCGCTGCCCACTTCTCTCGTCCCGGAGAGAACGACCTCGCTTCCGTCGGTCCGCGTTACGAGGGAACTGTCCCGCGACCGGCGCGCGATGGAACGGATCGACCCAAATCGTAGGCTCATCTCACCCTCTTCGGTCCTGCCATCGAGTTCGTCCGAGCTCATGCATTCCTGTCGATTCCATTGCACCAACCCCGTGAACTCCTCCCGTCCAGTGCGCACCGTACCGTAGAGTGGTTCAGGGCCGACGACGGGGGGCTCCGGTGCGAAGAGATCCACTCTGCGGATCTCCCGACTGTCGAGGTCGATGACGCGGTTGCGGGAATCCCAAATACGCAGACCGTCGTCGAAATCGCTGGCCGCGAAGCGATCCAGATCGTAGGTGCTCCCGCTCTTGAGCGTGACCCGAACATCTCTCCCGCTCGCCTCGATGACCGCGATCTCACCGAATTGAGCCATGAACGGCCGAGTCAGACTTGTCTCGACCACTCGCTTGGCCAACGTGATGCCGAAGACCCGAATTGGCCTGACCTCTTTGGGAAGCTGCTCCGGGGGTACGTAGGAGGCCCAGCGGTTCTGGTCCTTCGTTCCATTGAAGTAGTGACTCCAAAGCGCCTCCTCGTCTCCGCCAAAGCGAAGACGCCCTTCGTAGGTTGTACCGGCGTTGGTGGTCACTCGACCGTAGAGGACGCCATCCTGAGTTTCCTCTAGACCGGTCGGCGGGTAGTGCGAAGGCGCGCTAGGCCCAGGCTCACTCTTACGGTTGCCAGCGCGGTTCACAAAGACCAACAGGAGCAGCACGCCTGCGATCCAACCGAGTGCGATCAGAGATCTCTTCATCGAGACCATGATCTTCGCAGAGTGTGGCGATTCTGCAGCAACGAGAGGGCCCGCAGATGGCACTCTCGGCCCTTGATATCTCCTATCTGAGGCAGCTCAGCGATTGAGTTCAAGGCCTGCTGAAGGCGGTCCGCTGGGACGGATTCCTAGGTTGCACTCGGGTCGGAGAGTGCCGCGATGAAAACCCAATCTGTCTGCGTGTCGCTCCCGACCACGAATTCGTGGCTCCCAACCTTCGCAAAACCTGACTTCCTGTAGAAAGCGATCGCTCTTGGGTTGCGCTCCCAGACACCGAGCCACAAGTGTAGGCCCCCGAGCTCTCGAGCCGCCTCGCGTGCCCTGAGCATCAACGGCTTCGCTGCTCCGGTTCCCCGGGCAGCGCGAGCCAGATAGAAACGATGCAGTTCAACCGGCTTCTCAGCGACCACGCACGCAGGAAACACTTTGCGACGCACTTGAGTGAACCCGATGAGTTCTTTACTTCTGAAAGCGAGCAAAGTTCGAACGTCCGGGTCTGCAATCTCATCGCCTTGCTGCGCTTCGCCATAGGCTGACTCCAGGTGGGCCTCGAGGTCCTCCGGGTTATTGTCTGCGCCAAAGGCTTCCTCGAACGTGCGCGCTGCAAATTCTGCGAGCAGCGGAGCATCCGGAGCCTCTGCGCGGCGAATCAGGACTGAACTCATGGTCTCCATTGCATTGATAGTCGGTTGAATACCCTAACGATGCTGGCGTTCAGCCGCCGACAAAGTCGTTCTGCGCCAACGGTAGGCTTGAGGCGCCCTTGGCTCGGATCCTCGCTCCGACCGAATTCCAGCCAGCTCACGAAGTTCAAGCCGACGCACTCTGGTTGGCCCCGCGAACAGTGTCGGTCCCCGGGCCCGCTAGCTTGGGGTGCACCGCGAACTCGTACTCACCGATCAATCCCAGCGCCGCCATCGCAACCCTTCGAGTAGACCTTCGGCGAATGCCGCTCCATCACCCGATCCGGTGCCGCCAACGACGTAAAACCATATCGGGAGTACAGGCTGTGGGCATCTCGCGTCGAGAGTAGCCACCGACGCAGATCCTGAAGGTCCGGGTGGTCAGTGATCGACGCCATCAACACCTTCGACAAACCGCGACCGCGGTGGGTCTCGAGGATGAACACGTCGGCCAAGTAGGCAAACGTCGCAGAATCCGAGACAACTCGAGCAAAACCAATCTGTCGATCGTCCTCGTAGACGCCAAAGCAGAGCGAACCCTGGATGGATCGCCGAACCACCTCTATGGGCACGTCTTTGGCCCAGTAAGACGATGACAGAAACCGATGTATCAGCGCAACGTCGAGCCGGTTCTTGTTCGTGTCGACCGAGAACCTTGATGTCCCTTGTGCGAGACCGTCTGTCAACGAGTTCTCCCTTCTGAAGTGCGGCGGCGTTAAGCAACCCAAACCGAAGCCATTTCGGCAAGTATAGCGATCTCGAGAGTCCTCGGATCCTTCAACGGGCTGGAGGTGCGTCCGAGGAAGGCGCCAACGGCCGTCGTCAGCCGCGGGCTGCAAGACTTCGGGTTTGATGCCCAATTGTCGAGTCCTTTTCGGGAGACCGGCTCGGATACTTGATCGCCCAGGGCGCGAAGGAAGATTTGGCCTCTATCTTGGGGCGCCCTCAGCGTTCCTCGTCCAGCGCTGAAACAGCGGGCAGATAATCGCCGATCTCGAGGCCGCCGGCCCAGGCTTCGAAGCCGGGGGCGAACTCGTCCAGCGACCGGAGCACAGACTCGTTCGTCCAGTTTCCTGATTTCTCCCACGGCAGGTGTTCCCCTATCGTTCGCAGAAAGTTCAACCCGTGCCTGTCATACACGTCCACGACCCGAAGGTTGAGCAAATTCTGATACCAGGCGTAGGTCCGGGCAAACTCCCCGGGAGGAAGTTCCTGCATGAAGCTCCAGTCCAATGAAATGACGGCGGGGCTGTAACCCCTGACGAATTCCAGCCACTCCTTCCGGCTTGCCTCGGCCCACTCGGGGTCATGGGTGCGAACGTATGCATAAGCGAAGTACGTGGCGAGGAACTCCTCGAACCACTTTACCGATGAGTACGGACGGGGACCATCAGGGTGCAAGTACTGCTTGCTTGCAAGGTGGCCGAACTCGTGAAGAAGAACGAACTCGACGCGTTGCCGGTTGGCGTCGCGGTCCGGGCCGAAGATCAGTACACCCGTGTCCAGCGAAGCAGGCGCTGTCATTAGCAAATCATCCACCCAGCCCCATGGCATCCCGTAAGGCAGGGAGTCGCCGCCCGGATAGGGGTCGAACCAGTCCTCCGGTGACAGGACCGCCAAACGGAGCGGGAACGACGCCCCAAACTCACGCTCAAAGTATGCTCCAGCTGCCTCGGACAGCGTCGCAAATTGAAGTGCATGCTCTTTGTCGGCAGTGGAGAAATATACGGTAACACGACGCACCTGCTCGCGGTCGAGGCCGAGCGCTTCGACGCTCATGAGCGGCGATGGGTCCTGAGCGCGCGCAGTGGCCGCAAACACCCCGGTGAACAGAACGAACGCAACCACCAAGGCTCGGACGAGACTGCAGTCAGAGGCCGACACAGGTTCGCCAACGCTAGAAGTAGCCATGAGTCCCCCTGTCCGACAACGGCTGGAAGCCAGCTGACTACACCGGCCACGGCGACAGTCGAAGCCAGAAGCAGGGAGCCGGGTGAGAACGTGGCGAGAAAATGTGTAGCTGTGCGAAGCACGTGGGTGGGGTCTGGCTGTCTTGTAGAACTCGATTCGGTCGCACATCGTGTGTCTCCTGGCATGGGGTCCTATTGGATACATCTACTCATGGGGTCCTATTGGATACATCTACTCCTGTGCCAACCTGCGACAATCAGCCAAGAATAGGGCCAAGTGGCGCTTCGACGGAGGAGAGGGGCATCCTCAAACGCAACTGGTTTCACTCTGTCGACTGTTACCGCGAAGCGTCCACTGTTACCGCGAAGCCGCCAACCAATTGACGAAGGGAGACCTTACGGTCTCCTGAAGGGTCGATTACGCCTCGACTTTGGCGCTCCGGGTGAGACCTCTATCTGTGGGGTGGCTTCCTTCAGACTGGACCTGGCGCTAGAACGGCCATCACCGACAACCGATCGGTACCGGTGTTTCGAACCCCGTGCGGGACTCCCTCCGGAGCCACCAGGAGTTCGCCGGCCCGCATCGGTATCTCGTTGTCCTGCAACAGGAACAACCCATCACCCTCCAGTACAAAGTAGAGTTTGTCCATGCCCTCGTGGGCGTGCAGGCGATGCTCCTGCCCGGGCTCGAAGGCGTTGAGTCCAACCAGCATGCGGTCCGACTGGAAGAGGGTGGACTTACCCATCTTCTCGGGGCAGAAGATCAAGTGTTCGTCAGGGCGTATCAGCATAGGGTGGTGCATGAGTCCGATACTAGATCAGGAGCGGTAGCCCCCCAAAAGCCGTCAGGGTCGACTACGGACTGCTCGTGGACCACATCGAGGTGTTGCCGACTTCGAACCCGTCCGCAAATATCTCGCCGGTCAGTCCAGTCGCCACCTGGGAGAAGCAGTAGAAACTGTTGTCATTTCCGCAGAAGGCTGGCGTGGGTCCCTGAAAGTCGCTGAGTTCGGTCCAGCGGGAATCGACGAATTCGGGGCGACCGAAGGATCCGTAGGCGGGGATGTCCGGGTCTACGATGTAGTTACTGGTCCAGTCGACACAGTTGTCTCCGGTATTGCTTCCATCCGGTCGGGTACCGGTCCAGGCAGAATAGACGAAACCGATGTCGTCCTTACCCCAGTATTGCCCCAGATAATCGACGTTGATCTGGCCGGTCAGCTCGCCATCGGTCAGGTCGGCCTTGTTGTTGGCGATCAGCACCCCGTCGGGGCGGATCCACGGTCCGTCGTAGGGGAACCGGTCGACCGCGTCGACCGTATCGTCGGACAGCCAAGCCATGTAGGAAGAGGGCGCTGGAAGTCCTCCATCCTCCGCCGACATCTGGCAGATAGCATCGCCCTGGGACAGTCCGCCGACCTCTTCACCTTCTCCGAACCTGCCCAGGAAGAAGGCGATCGCACCCTGCACTTCGGGCGGTTCGAGGGCTGGTCCGGCGCCCGCTTCGAAACAGTAGAAAACCCTCGAGAACTGGCAGAAGCCGTGGATCGAACGGGTCCACTCGAACCACCCGGCGCCGTAGTATCCGCCCCGTCCGAAGAGTTCTGGCGCGGCGGAGGACCAGTTGGAGCAGGTTTCGCCGCCGTCGTCGACCGTACCGTCGCGAAGAGTGCCGGTGAACGCGGTGCCCGACGATACATCGGCCAGCGCCCCGAACTCATCGAGGCGTGGCGCCACCCAGGCACCGATCTGGAGCAGCGTCTCGATGTTGCGCGTGAATGGATATCCGTCGGTCCGTAACCAGCCACCCGCACCCGTGGGTAGCGAGGGCTGCCCGCAGTTGTTCGCCTTCTTCCCGGAGTAGCCGTGCACGCGACAGTAGGCATCATGGTTCGCGTCCGACAGCCAGGCAACGAAGTTCTCAGAGTTGGCCAAACCGGCCGCAGCGGCGCGCGAGCGACAGACGGCGTCGGCACCTGCGAGACCGACGAGGCCCCCCGAATCGGTCCACGTCGATAGGTCCCCGGTACCGTTGACCGAAGTGGTGAACATGACCTTGGGGGGCTGCGGCACTGCGTCTGCTGCCAGAGCAACAACTAGAATCGCAGTGACAGCAGCACCGAGGCCCCAGGGGGGTCTGGCAGTAACGATCGTGCGGGACGCGCCCACCTCCCTTCGTGCAGAGCCCAGCGAGTTTCGACTATGCGAGGAACGGTCGATGGTCTTCAGGCACATGTGTATCGTCACAGGAGTAGCGGGAATCCGTCCTATTTTCGCCCAGAATTTTAGCACGGAGAAAACGATCGCCGTGACTGCCTTCCCCGCGTGAATGGCCACTTGGAGCCCGCGTCCACTCTGCGATGACAGTGCCGGCTCTTGGTGGCACGTTGCAGCGCGGCGTAGGGGAAACCGCCCCCAAACCCGCCCAGGAGGCATGAGCCATCGCGGAACCTCATCCGGGACGCCGTCGGTGGAAGATCCAGCCGATTACCGACAGCGCGATCATCAGGATTGCGATTCCTAAACTCGACCCCGAGTCGATCCGACCCTGTTCGAGTACCGTCGAGTTTCTGCCCAGCGCGCGCGCTGGGTTTCTTTTCGTGAGGATGCTTGACATGTTGCGGATTTCGACCCTGTTATTGGTATTGGTTGCAGTGAACCTGGTGGCGTGTGGGTCCCCTCCCGCGCCGAACGAAGCGCCGAACGGAGCGCCGAACGGTGGCTCGACGGCCCCGAGCGCCCCGTTGGTGGTCGACGTGCTCCGCCTGGTGCGCCGAGCTGCAGCCGAGCGGCTTTCCACCACCGGAAACTTGCGTGCGAACGAGCAGGTCGAGCTGGTCGCCGAGATCTCTGGAAAACTCGAGGAGGTGCTCTTTCGCGAGGGCACGCCGGTCGCCAAGGACAGCGTCTTGGTACAGATCGACCGGCGTCGGGTGGCGGCCGAGCGTGGCGCGCGGTCCACCGCCTTCGTCTCGCCGAGTTGATCGCGCGCCGTCAACAAGAGCTGCTGCACGATGGGCTGACCAGCCAGTCGGACTATGACTCTGCCCTTTCGGAAGCCAACGTGCTCCGCGCCGAACTGCTGTTGGCCGAGGCCCAGTTAGAGAAGAGCGAGGTGCGGGCACCGTTCTCTGGGACGATCGGGCTGCGGTCGGTCTCTCCC
>JAIOJS010000008.1 GCA_019911795.1 Thermoanaerobaculia bacterium
CCTGGGAACGCAGGATTCCCATCCTGCTCCCCTTCACTACGGGGCGAGGATTCGCAAGAGACCCAGGTTTTGTGACCAAGCCACAGGGCCAATAGGGCTCGAGTCCTCTACGCCAGATCAGGTTAGAGCGACCATAGGGCATTCTGGAGCCACATGGCTGGGACGCAGGGATTCGAACCCCGATTGATCGGTCCAGAGCCGATTGTCCTACCGTTAGACGACGTCCCAACGAGGGGAGACAGTTTTAACTTGAACGGACCTCTCGGGTCAAGGGCTGGAGGCAAGACGGTCCCGCCACTAACCTTCCGCCTCCGGCGGCAAAGCCGCGAGATACTCGCCATATTGCGCCATCCTCGCCTCCGTCCGTTCGCTTCCCATGAGGGCGACGAGGTCGAACAGCGGGGGCCCTGACTTGCTCCCCGACAGCGCCATCCGGGTTGGGTGGATCAGCGCTCCGGCACCGACGCCTACCTCCTCGGCCAGCGCCCGGAGGACTCCGTCGAGGGCGTCGACCGTGAAGTCGGAAGTGGCGAAGCGCCGGGAGAGTTCCGTGAGGTGCGACACCAGGTTCTCGTCCTTGCGAAGATACTTGCGGGAGAGCGTCTCGTCGAACTCCACCTCGTCGCTGAAGTAGATCCCGACCTGCTCCGCGAGTTCCACCAGGTTGGCGCTCCGTACCCGATGAAGGGTCAAGGCGCGGGCCATGCGCTCGCTGTTGGCCTCAGCGGCCAGACCGACGGCGGGCAGGAAAGTCTTGGCCTGCGGCATGAACTCGTCGTCGGACAGGTTGACCATGTACTGGGTGTTCATCCAGGCCAACTTGTCGACATCGAAGACCGACGCGGACCCACCGAGTCGCGCCGCGGTGAAGGCGGCAACGATCTCGTCCTTCGTCATCACTTCGCGGTCGTCGCCCGGCGACCAGCCCAGCAACACCAGATAGTTGTAAAGCGCCTGCGGCAGGATCCCCTGACTCTGGAACTCCTCGACCGAGGTCGCGCCGGTCCGCTTCGAGAGGCGCTTCTTGTCGGCGCCGAGAATCAGCGGAAGGTGGCCGAAACGCGGCACCGTAGCGCCGAGGGCCCGGAAGAGCGCGATGTGCTTCGGCGTGTTGGAAAGATGATCCTCGCCTCGCAGCACCAGGTCGACCGCCATATCGATGTCGTCGCAAACGACCGACAGGTGATAGGTCGGCGATCCATCGGCCCGCAGGATGACAAGGTCCTCGTGCACCTCCGCCGGGAAGGAGACATCGCCCCGCACCAGGTCGTGGACCACGATCTCCTCCTCCGGCATGCGGAAGCGCACCACCGAAGGATCACCCGCGGCCAGCCGTCGTTCCGTCTCCTCGGCGGTTGGCTCCGGCGCCAGGCTCTTCAGGGTCACGCCCTCCGCGTGGGCCCGCTTGCGAACCTCCTCGATCGCCTCCGAGCTGCGGAAGTCACGGTACGCCAAGCCTTTGCTGAGCAGCTCAGCCGCCCGCTCCGAGTGCCGGGCATAGCGTTCGCTCTGCAGGAACGGACCCTCGTCGACCGAGATCCCCAGCCAGTGCATGGCGTCGATGATCTGCCGAGTCTTGGCGTCGTCAGAACGCTCTCGATCGGTGTCCTCGATGCGCAGGATGAATGCACCGCCGAGGCTCTTGACCAACAGCTCGTTGTAGATTGCCGTGCGGGCTCCGCCAACGTGCAGATTCCCGGTCGGTGATGGGGCAAAGCGGACCCGAACGGGGCCGGATAGGGTGGTCGTCATCGTGCTGCTCCAGTGAGTCGCAAAGCGGGGCGGGTCGGTGGCCGTCAGGTCCTCGAATCCATCGACAACGGATGAGGCCGCGAGCGGGCGGACGATAGCACAGGGGCCGGGTCTCGGCTCGCGCGCCCGATGCAGAGCACGCTGAGAACCGCCGCCACCCACGCGAGGCGACGACTTGATAACATCAGCCCATGACGCAAGACACTCCCCGCCCCACCGCCAATGACGACGGCCCCCTCGTCGTCGTCGCTACCGACTTCTCTGAGACCGCGGAGGCTGCCCTCGATTGGGGAGTGGAGCTCGCCAAGTCGCACCGCGGACGCGTCGTCCTCGTGCACGCCCTCCACCTCCACGGTCCAATCACCGACTTCATGCCATCACCCCCGGATCTGGAAGAGCATATGCAGGGGGCCGCGGTCGAGCGACTCAACCGCTCCGCCCAGCGGATGGCGAAGCACGACGTACCGATCGAGACTCGCCTAGAACTCGGCATCCCCTCCCAGGCCATCGTGCGTGCCGCCGAAGAGATGCAGCCCGCCGTGGTCGTGCTCGGAACCACCGGTCAATCCGCCATCAGTCACCTCCTCCTCGGCAGCACCGCCCAGCGCGTCGTGCAGCACGCCCCCTGCCCGGTCCTCACCGTGCATCCCGGCGACGCCACCGCCCACCGGCCGATAAAGACCATCCTGGTGCCCACCGACTTTTCGCGCAACGCCCTCCACGCCGCCCGCCAGGCCCAGAAGGTCCTCCGTCCCATCGAGCGCGGTGCCAAGTTGATCCTCCTCCACGCCTACCACCTTCCCATCGAGTACACCGCCTACGGCGCCATCCCTACCGGCCTCAACTTCCACCAGGATGTCGCCGCGCTCGCCGAGGAGAAGCTCCTCAAGATCGCCGAGGAGCTCGGACGCGAGGGACTCGACGTCGAAACCGCCGCCTGCCAGGGCTACCCGCCCGAGGCCATCGTTTCCTTCGCCGAAGAGCACCACGTCGACCTCATCGCCATCGGCACCCACGGACGAACCGGCCTGAGCCATCTACTGCTGGGCAGCAACGCGGAACGCGTGGTGCAGCATGCTCCTTGCCCCGTGCTGACGGTACGGCACAAAGGGTAGAGTCTCCGGGCCCTCCCAGCGGCGCAGTGCTAGGGCTTCGGCTCTTGCGTCGGCAATCGTCCTGACCAGCCGAGGGCGACCTCGACGCGAGGACTCGCCGTCGGATCGCGTTCGACTTCGACGAAGACGAAACGTTGACCGTCGGGCGAGACATCCCACTGGACGAGGGGCGCGGTCGCGGTCACGTACGCCAAGGTCGACGGGAGGACCTCCTCGGCCCGTCCCGTGTGGAAGGTCTCTCCCGGCAGCACCTCGACCCCCATCAAAGGCCGCTTCGGATCGTCGATCGCCAGATAGAAGATCTCATTGCTCTCGGTCGACCAGTTAGGGTAGCTGCCGATACCGGCCGAAACCTGCCACTTGCCCGGCCCGCTCACCGGTCGGACGTAGCTGATCGCGTCCCCGCTGGCCGGAGAATTGTAGGTAATCCACCGACCGTCCGGCGAGAAGGAGGGGCTCACCGCATCCCTTTCGAAGAGTCGTGGGGCCTCTCCTTCGGATTTCAGATAGATGTCCGCCGTCGCCCCAAGTTCCTGGTAGGCCAGGGTCTTACCGTCCGCGCTCCAAGACGCGGGGAGGTTGGGCACGCTACTCCTCTCGACAAGCTGCACTTCAGGACTCGCACCTTCCACTCCCTTGGCAAAAATGGTGGAAACATCTAGATTGGAATAGGCGATTCGGAGGCCGTCCCGGCTCCAAGTTGGCCCTCCCCGGCTACTGTCGAAGGTCAGGCGTTCGAGCGCGGAGGTCTTCAGGGTGTAGATCCAGAGATCGCCAGTCGGACTACTACGACTGCTGGAAACGACCACCGCCAGACGCTCTCCCTCCGGCGAGAACCGGGGAGTTTGCGAGCCACGCAGTGCTCCGGGAAGACGCGTCGCCTTTCCGTTCCTATCCACTAGGGTCAGGAAACTGTTGAACTGCGCGGCACTCCCCGGGATGAAGGCGAGGGTCCCGTTGGATGAAACATCGAAATAGCCGGCTCCGCTGCTCGGCTCGCCCCCTACACCCTGGACCACCGGCGCCGGGGTTCCCAGGATCTCGACCTTCTCGGGGTCGAACTCGACCGAGAACAGCATGTTCGATCGTAAAAAGACGACGTGCCGAGGCGGCGCGAAGCGGCCCATGTTGGCCCCGTCGAGCAGCGCATGGCGCTCTCCGGTCTGCAGATCGAAGACCTCGAGCCGGGCCCCCTCGTAGTTGTTGGGGTTCTGGACATCGCCCACGGTGTAGAGGAGTAAGCGACCGTCCGCCGAGAGATCGGGCCAGCGAAAGGTACGCTCTCCGGATGCCTCGTCCGGTTCGACGACGGGCTCGGCCCGACCTCCAACGGTCGGCACCCGCCAGATACCGCTGGTGTACTCGGGGGAGTAATAGATCGAGGATCCATCGGGCGACCAGATCCCGCCGCGGGCGTTTGGGCTCGGGGCCAGGGTAAGCGGTTGATCCCCCGTCACCCGGACCTTGCGCAGTTCGTTGGGAGCAAAGAAGCCCAGCCAGTCCCCGTCGGGCGAAAAGAAGGGAGCGCTGCCGTCGCGGGTTCCAGGCACGGCCCGCGCCTCGGTCTGGTCGAATGGGCGAAGGAATATCTCGTTTCGACCCGAGGCCGGATTGGTCGCCGAGAACGCCAAAAAGCGACCATCCGGCGACAAGGCGATACTGGGGACGTCGACAAACTGCAGTTCCGAACTGGCGGGAAAACCAACCGAGAAACGGGTTACAGGCTCGGGGGCCGATGGGCCACCGGACGCCCCTTCACCGCCCAGGGCACCGCCACCAAGGGATAGGCGCAACCCGAGGAGAGCAGCCACCAAGGTTGCTGCCGCCGCCACCCACCAACCGAAACGGGCGAAGGTCTTGGGACTCGACCGCTCCGTGTCGGGGTGCTCCGCCGCATCGTTCATCCCCTCCTCGAGCAGCAGCCTCACGTCGCCCGCGTCGTGCAGGCGCTGTCGCGGATCCTTCGCCAGACAGCGTTGCAGAAGGCGACGCACCGACTTCGGGACGGTCGATGGAAGCGCTTCCCAGTCGGGCTCTTCGTGAATCACGGCCGCCAGCGTCTCGGCCAGGGAGTCCCCAGGAAATGCCTTGACCCCGGCGAGCATCTCGAACAGCAGACTACCGAGCGCCCAGATGTCGGCGGCGCGATCCGCCACGCGCCCCTTGGCCTGTTCGGGACTCATGTAGGCCGCCGTCCCCATGAGCACACCGGCCGCGGTAGCCTGATACGTCATGGTCGGCGACCTGGTCATGGCGACTCCCATCTCCGTACCGAGTCCCGCCCCAGAGCCGTTCGCCGAGTCCCCCACGCGGGCGAGACCGAAATCGAGCAACTTCACCAGGCCCTCCGGGGTCACCATCACGTTGGCCGGTTTGAGGTCCCGATGGATGATCCCCTGACCGTGTGCCGCCGCCACCGCGTCGGCCGCCTGCGAGAAAATCGCGGCCGCCTCCTCTGATGGAATCGGTCCGCGCTGGATGCGCTCGGCCAAGTTCTCGCCCGGAACCAACTCCATGGCCAGGAACTGAGTCTTTTCGACCTCGCCGATCTCGTAGATCCCAGCGATGTTCGGATGATTGAGGCTGGCCAGGACCTTGGCTTCCCGCTCGAACCGAGCCAGCCGCTCCGGATCCGTGACGAACGCCTGCGGCAAGACCTTGATCGCGACCTCACGTCCGAGCTTGGTGTCCTCGGCGCGGTAGACCTCCCCCATCCCTCCCTCACCCAGCTTGGAGGTAACCCTGAAATGCGAGAGGTGGCTCGGAACGTCTATCGAAGTCTCCTGAAGAGATAGCGAAGGAGGAAAGCCAGCAGGACCGCAACCAAGAGTAGCTGCAGCAAGCCGCCGAAGAAGACGATCCCCCAGCCGCGGAACTTGCTGAACAGCCACACCACCACCAACAGCGAGATCACGAAGAGGAACACGTCCCGGGCCGTCCGCGCAGAACCCAATTCCGACAGCGGAAAGATGAGGCGAATACCCAGGAGACTCAATCCCAGAGCGAGAAGAGGCGCCACGAGCAGGAGAAAGTTGGCGTCGAGCAGCCCCTTGACGAAGGCGATCTCTGCCAGGGAAACCGCCAGGACCTCGATTGCAAACAGCACGAACCCAAACCCCAAGGTGATGTCGGCGAGGAGTCGCCCGTCGCG
Source organism: Thermoanaerobaculia bacterium (assembly GCA_019911795.1). Taxonomy (GTDB): domain Bacteria; phylum Acidobacteriota; class Thermoanaerobaculia; order Multivoradales; family JAIOJS01; genus JAIOJS01. Next base: position 6,019 of record JAIOJS010000008.1, read on the forward strand.
ATCCGAGCGCCCGGTGCTTCCCACCCAGGCAGCCGCAATTCCAACGATCGGGATCAGCACCGCCCCGACGAGGATCCAGAGAGCGCGCGCGTCGAGCCACGAGTAGCCACCGATCAAAAGTTGACCTAGGGTCATATCGACGATCATAACCTTGGCGGGCCTCCGCCCGCGGACCACCTCGTCGCCCTTCGCACCGGAGAGTCCCCGCCGCACTCGTGGATGGGGCTGGATCCCTCCAATGTCAGAGCCCTGTGCTAATCTCCGGCACGAATTCCTCATGAAGAACTTCACTCTGGACACCTGGCTCGAGGCGGCTCTGGCAAAGTCAGAGCGCATCTCCGATCTCAACTTCTCGGTGGGACGCCCGCCGCAAGTCGAGATCGACGGCAAGTTG
>JAIOJS010000058.1 GCA_019911795.1 Thermoanaerobaculia bacterium
ATGCTTTGGCTGCACTGGGCCGCTTGCGCACCTTCGGGGTGCCGAGAACACCCGAGAGCGTCTCTTCGAGGCGTCGATCAACCGACGATTGCGACCGAGCCTCTGTCGACGGAGGGGACGGCTCTGGACGGGACGATGGCAAGGAGGGACCGGGGGTTCTCGACGCGGAGGCCGCAGGAGTTTGGGCCGGAAGAGGCGCAGACGGAGAAGTACTTTGCGGCCCGGGTTCGGCCGCGCCTGCGACCTCCTCCTCAACCTCCGCGAGCATGTCGCCAAAGATGTCCTCAGAAGTAAACTGTCCTCCTGATGACGCGGCCTTGATGGCCGCCTGCTCCACTGCCGCTCGCGACAAGGTCGACAGGCAACGCCTCACGGTCAGGCGGATCTGTTCGTCCGAAGACGCCGAGTCCACCGAGCCATCGGCGCCCGGGATGGCATTGCCAATCACTACTGCCCCTGGGCCACCCGAGCCACTCGCAAATGCTGTGACTGCGGCCGCGGCATCGGGTCCCTCTCCCACCACCACGAGATCCGGAGAGTTGCTCGCGGCACGTTGGCGCGCGGCCTCCAGATTCTGGAAAATCTCGACAATCCAACCCTCAGCCTCGAGAGTCAAACTCACCCTCTCGGCTCGAGAGCGATCTTGTTCGATGACGATGATCAGCGACATCAAGTTCCTCTGGTCTCACCGCATCGGGCTAATCCCGACCGACGGTATGCCTCCAAGTATGACCTCTGCTGGACGCGTCCACAAACCGACAAGGCAAGCTCTCGACCTCGACGAGGTTCGTCCCGGGTCCATTCGATACAACACATAGCAGTCCTTCTAGGGCCGGAATCATATCAGGTGGGTCACCAGAATCCCCAACCCTCCTCTACCTCGACTCCCGTCAGGGACTGAGGTACCGTTGCCAGCATGTCTTCTCCAACCGCCAACCGGTCGGCTCCCTCATGAGAATTCTCGGCATCGACCCCGGCAGCCGCTTCACGGGCTACGGTGTCCTCGAGACCTCCGGAAGCAAGAACCGTCTCCTGGACCAAGGACGGATCTCGTGTCGTCCCTCAGATCCCCTGGTGACCCGTCTCACTGTCCTAGCCCGGGAACTTCGGCAGGTGGTGGAGGCGTGGCATCCCGACGTTGCCGTTTTGGAAACGCCGTTCCAGGGGGTCAATCCCAGATCGCTGATCGTGCTGGCCCAGGCAAGAGGTGCCATTCTCTTGGCCCTCGGTGACCTCGAACTCGCGGTGGCCGAGTACACCCCTGCTCAGATCAAGATGGCTGTGACCGGGAGTGGCCGAGCCGAGAAGCTCCAAGTCAGTCGGATGGTCGGCATGCTGCTGACGGTCGACCCCAAGACCTTGACGGCGGACGCCGCAGACGCTCTAGCGGCTGCCTTGTGCCATGGAGCGCACTACCCGCTGACCCAAACCAAGGCGTCACAAGGGCATACAAGATATTGATTTCAAAGCTCTTAGGCAACTCCCGTGGATGCTTGACCCCTTTTTTCTCGCTGTGCTAACATCCCGGCTGCCCTATCGCGTGTTGCGGTAACAGCAACTTAGGAACTTACCTGGTCGAGGTGGTTGCTTCCCCGAAGCTCCCAAAACCCCTGCCCGGGAACTAGACCCGCCGACGGCGGGTCCAACTCATTCAGAGGAGGCAACGGTGGACAAGATTGGCGGAAACGTAATGCAACTCATGCAACAGGGCGGATGGGTCATGTGGGTCCTGTTGCTGTTCTCGGTCCTCGCGCTGGCAGTCATCTTCGAGCGCTGGTGGGTCCTCCACAAAGCTGCGATCAATGTCAACGAGTTCCTGGCGAAGATTCGCAAAGCCCTCATCGTGAATCGATCTATCCGGGATGCGGTCAAGATCTGTGAGCAGTACCAGGGTCCCGTGGCCTCCGTGATGAAAGCCGGACTCCTCAAGTACGGTCAGCCCAAAGAGGACGTGGAAAAGACCATTGAGAACGCCGCCCTCTACGAACTCGGCCGCCTCGAGCGCCGCCTCGTGATACTCGCGACTACGGCCAACGTGGCCCCGCTCCTCGGCTTCTTCGGAACCGTCACCGGAATGATGAAGTCTTTCGACGCCCTCGCGGCAGCCGGTCTCTCCAACCCTGGCCTCGTCGCCATCGGTATTAAGGAAGCTCTTACCACTACGGCCGCCGGTCTATTCGTCGCCATTCCGGTACAGATCTTCTATAACTTCTTCATGAGCAAGGTGAACAAGTTCGTCCGCGACATCGAGACCTCTGCCAACATGCTCCTCGAGACCTTCGGCGAGATGGACCGCAGTGGTGTCAGCCCCGAACGCGCTGGAACCAGTCCTGCTGCCACTACCGGAACCCCTTCCTGATCGCTAGGAGGGTACTACCCCGATGAAGCTGCAACAGTCCCAGCAATTCACGCCGATGATCCCCACCGCCTCTATGGCGGACATCGCGTTCTTGCTCATCATCTTCTTCATGGTGACTATCACCTTCGAGGTCGATAAGACCCAGGTGTTGTTGCCGAAGACGCACATCCGACTCGAGGTTCCCAAGAAGGCAGCCTATGTGTCGGTGACTGAGCAAAACGTCATCAAGGTGTCCGACGGCGAGGAACTCTCGAACCAGGTCCCTGGTGTGGAGGACGTCCTGTCCTTCGCGTCGACCGTCGTGGCGTCCGATCCGAGCAAGCCATTCGTCCTGAAGGCCGACTCGAACGTCCAATATGACCATATTGACAAGGTCATCGACGCCTTGAAGCAAGCCAAGGTCGAGGTTATCTACCTGCTTTCGGAGCAGGAGACGGTCCCCGTCAACTGAACCGGGAGTAACACATGAAGATCAATCGAGACAACAAGATCAGCGACGAGATTCCCGCCTCATCGATGGCGGATATCGCGTTCCTGCTGATTATCTACTTCATGGTCACCACCACCTTCACCGCGACTCGCGGCCTGGATTTCGGCCTTCCCAAGGAGGATGACAATCCGCCCGAAATCGAGAGAGAGGATTCGGTCCACATCCAAGTCAACCCGGGTGGAAGCATCCTCGTCGACAGTAAACCGATGGCCTTGGACAACCTCCTGGAGCACCTCAAAGGCATCTTGAAGGAAAACCCCACCAAGCCGGTCATCATTCAGACCGACCCACAAGCCGCCTACGTCGACATGGTGACCGTACTCGACGAACTCCGCCAAAGCGAAGAGAAAATCGGCATGGTGATACAGAATATCTCGATCCCGACTCGTCGGGAAATCGAGAGTTTCTGGTTCTAGACGCACGACGGAAAGGGACCCATGGCAGACAAGAAGACCAAGGCAAAAGAGAGCAAAGAGGATGTCGACCTCGCCGTAGGCGATTTGCAGACCTTCGCGCAAGAGTACGATGACGACAATCGGACCCTGAAGAAGGCGCTGATCGTCGCTGCCGTTTTTCATCTAATCATCGGCATCATCAATTTTCCAAGCCTGATGTCCGACGTGCAGGCCGAGGAGAAGAAGAACAAGGTCTACGTCGTCCAGCAGGTTCGGTTCAAGCCCCCGCCACCGAAGCAGGAGCAGCAGATACCGGAACGCAAGAAGAAGAAGGTTCCGATTCCTGACCCCACTCCCGACGAGCCGGAACCGATCCGTATGCCGGAGGAGGAGCAGCCGGATATCGACCTGCCCGACACCGATTTGGTGTTCGACATCCCTGACGGACCGCCCCCGGCGGAACCCGAGGGTCCCATCCTCGTCGCCGGAGATGTCGTCGCACCGGAAAAGATTACTGCTCCCCAACCTGTCTATACCGAGATGGCCCGCAAGGCCCGTATTCAGGGAGTCGTGATCGTGCAGGCAATCATCGACAAGACCGGCGAAGTGACCAACGTCAAAGTGCTCAAGGGATTGCCCATGGGACTCGATATCGCTGCCGCGGACGCGGTCAAGAAGTGGAAGTTCAAGCCCGCCACATTGAACGGGAAGCCCGTCGATGTGTACTACAACTTGACGGTAAACTTCCGCATTCAGTAGCACTGCATCACTTGACTTTCAGCGCTCTCACCCTCAGAACTTTTTTCTACAAAGTGAGCGACTTGCACCGATGGCCTTCCAGGGCTCGCTAAAAGAGCTTCCGCTACCCGACATCATTCAACTGGTGTCTGTCTCGGGAAAGACCGGTGTATTCAAGCTGACCAATGGCGCTGAAACCGGTGCCATTTTCCTCGCCGAAGGGCAGATCGTCCACGCCGTTGTGGGCGATCTGCAGGGCGAGGAAGCCGTGTATGACCTCGCGATCTGGCCCCAGGGCGACTTTGTCTTCACCCCCGATGAAGTGGCTCCGCACCACACCGTCCAGAAGTCCAACACCAACCTCCTCATGGAAGCAGCCCGTCGAATCGACGAATGGCAGATCCTCTCCAAGCGGATACCTTCCACACGCCTCGTCCCGGTCTTCACTCCGAACAGCTCCAAGAGTTCAGTGTCCTTCACCCCCCAGGAGTGGTCACTGATCCGCCGAGTCGATGAGCGCCGATCGGTCGAAGAGATTGCCGTCGGACTCGGGCTGAGCCCGTTCGAGACCTGCAAGACCCTGTACGGACTGATCACTTCTGGCCTGATCGAGCTCAAAGAAGATCTTAACCGTCTCGATACCGAGAGGCTTCGCTCGACGAGTCCCGATCGGCTGCGCCAACTGGCCGAAGCGATCCACCGACAGGCCCGAGAGCTTCTTCAGAACCACCCAAGATCCTCGGAACTCGACGGCAGCTACCGTCAGAGCGGAGCCGAGTTTGAGGCCCATCGAGGGGCCGACGCCGTCCTCGATTTGATACGCGATCACGAGAAGACCATCTCCGCCGCGCTCGGCCCCAACCAAGCCAAGAGCTTTCTCGGCCGAGTCCAGCAAATCCTCGGGGCCGCCTAGGTCGAGGACAGCTGACTCAAGGCCCAAACCAACACCTCTCTTCCTCCGCACGTCCTCGTCCACACCCGACAAAAGTATCGACAAGATAAACGACCCAACCCTGACTACGATTTCAGCCTTTTGGCACGGTGTCTGCAATAGATCTCGACAGAGATCGCCACTCGTCGCGATCACTGCCGACGAAAAGGAGCCTAGAATGCGAACAATACTGACCTCGACCCTCATAGCCGTCAGCCTTTCGACCTTGATGCCCGTAGCCGGACATGCAGGGTGGGAGGAAGGGGTTGCTGCGTTCCAGGCAGGCGACTATGCCACCGCGACTCGAGAGTTTCAGGCCCTGGTCGATTCCCGCACCGATTGTGCGGCTTGCTATCAGATGCTCGGGCAGGCTCTTCTGAAGACCAAGAAGCCTCAGGAAGCCGCCATCCAACTGCGGAAGGGATACGACCTCGAACCACAAAACAACGGCATCCGTCTTCCTCTTGCACTGGCCTACCTAGAGTCCAAGCGCTACGACGATGCGGTTAAGCTCCTGCAGACCATCGACCCCAGCGCACTGTCCAAGAAGCAGCAGACCGCCTATCACCAGTACCAGGCCGTCGCCCTAGACCGTAGCGGTCGTAGTGATCAGGTGATGGCGAGTCTGAAGGCGGCAGCGCAGGCCAGTCCCAGTGATGCAGAGGCTCAGTATCGTTACGGTCAGTCTTGCTTGGCTGAACGCGAGAGCTGCGCCATCCCGGTGTTGGAGAAGGCCGTCCAGCTCGACCCCAGAGACCCGGACAAGAAGCGCTCCCTTCTCAAGGCTCACCTCCTCCAGGGTCGGTCAGCCCGCGGCAGCGCCAAGGACAGCGCCTACGGCTCCGCCGCTCGTGTTGCCGAGCAACTCGTCGCCGTCTCGGCTTCTGGTGAGAACCTCTTGCTCCTAGGCGAAGCGCAGCTCGGCGCCAAGCAGTACAGCGCTGCCGCCTCGACCTTTGAGAGGGCGCGGGGAGCCGGCGCGAATACCTGGCTGACCGACTACTACCTGGGCCAAGCGCAAACGGCGACCAAGAGCTACTCAGCCGCTGAAGCGAGCCTGAAGACAGCTCTCGGAAAGACCTCCAACTCCAAGGATGAAAACCTCGTTTGGGGGCAACTCGGCTTCGTCTACGAGAAGGAAAAGAAGCTCGACCAAGCCAAGGAAGCGTACCGCAGGATCGGTGACTCTGCCGCAGTAGCGCGTATCGAAGAGAACCAGCGCATCGCCGAAGAGAACGAGGCGGCGGATGAATTCAACCAGCAGGTTGATGAGATCAAGCAGCAGCAAGAGGAGCTCAAGCGGCAGATGGACAATAT
>JAIOJS010000059.1 GCA_019911795.1 Thermoanaerobaculia bacterium
ACCCCGACCCACTCGCCGGAAGGACCTACCATGGTCAGGCCGGGAAGTTCAGGAGCTGCGTCACCCGTCTCCATGATCGACTGGAAGCCTCCGGGTCCCCCGGTGATGTACAGCCCGTTCTGACTCGTCGAGGTCCGGAAAGCCTCAAAATAGACCTGTCCGCTCTCGAGAAGGGACCATTCGAGCGGAGAAGAAAAGAACGTAGGCGTGAGGACGATTGCGGTTCGAGCGTTGAACGTCGCACCCTGTGGCTCGGCTGAAAGAGCCGAGGCGGCGAGGACACAAAGAGTGAACGCGAACTCTCGAATGGGGCGTCGGACTGACTTTTGTCTTCGCATACTCGACCTCCCGCGGGTGTCTGGTGACGGGGATCGACACTCAACCCGACGGTTGGATTATACCGGCAGGCCTTGCAGCGAGCCCGGCACGGGCCGCATCCACGAAGAACAGAGGGGCGAGCTGCGATACCAGTTGGCCATCGCCCCTCCAGGAGGGCGGTCGGACCCGCCAGATGGGTGAGGCTTCTTGGTTGGCCTGCTCTCGGCCGGGGCGGTTCTTTCCGGAGTCTAGGCAGGCAAGAGCTGAGCCAGCGTTTCGAGAAGCTCAAACCTATCGACCGGCTTGGTCAGAAAAGCAGCCGCTTGGGGCAGACGGGTTCGATACTCGTCAGCAACCACACTGACCACGACGATGGGGATACCGCCTAGGGAGGGATCCCCGATCAGCCGGTCGATGCCCTCGATTCCCCCCTCTGGCATCAACAAGTCGAGGGTGATGACGTCCGGTCGCACCGTCGACGCCCGCTCCAGGGCGTCGACGATCGAACGCGCCTCGACCACCTGCATGCCGACCTCGCGGAGTGCATGCCCTAGGAGCTCGCGCGCTTCCTCCTGATCGTCAATAACCAAAGCAGTGTGACCGGCTACATGAATCAGAGCATGCGGCCTTACCTCCTGCCCATCGGCCGGTGTAAAGACCTCGGTCAACGCGAACTCGCCGCTTCCGAACTTTGTTTCGAGGACGACCTGAAGGTCGTTCCGCTCCCCAGCTTGCTCCTCGCCTCGAGTTCGAACCCCATGAGCCGGCAGAGCGATGAAGAGATCGACAGGCCCAGTCCCGTTCCTTGGTACTTACGATCCAACCCCTGCCCGACCTGCTGAAAGGCCTCGAAGGCACGCGGCAGATCCTCCGCCGCGATTCCCGGTCCCGTGTCCTCCACCTCCACTCTCAAGGGACGTCCTCCCTGCCGGCGGGCAACGACTCGCAGAGTAATCGTGCCGTGAGTGGTGAACTTGATGGCATTGTCGAGGAGGTTGAGCAGTACCTGCCGCATACGGCGAGGGTCTGCCCTCACCGGCTCCACGGACTGGGTAGGTACCTCGGCCCGCAGGCGCACCGAAGAGTTGGCGACTCTGGATTCCATCTCCGCCACACAGTCTTTGACCAAGGCCACGAGATCCACCGAAGAGAGCTCTAGTTGTACTTCCTTCGCTTCGACCCGAGAGATGTCGAGTACGTCGTTGATCAGGGCCAGGAGATGAGTTCCGTTGGCCCGAATCCGTTCCAGAAAGAGGTGCTCCTGTTCGTCGTGCTCGGACGGCTCGCGATCGAGCAATACGCTGGCAAAACCGATCACAGAGTTCAACGGCGTCCTGAGCTCGTGGCTCATCTTGGCGAGAAAGTCGGTTTTGGCTCGGTTCGACGCCTCGGCTTCGTCGCGAGCTGCTTCGAGCTGCCGCTGACTCTCCTTCATTGGAGTGATGTCGTGAGCAGCTGAATACAATAGGCCGTCTGAGGGTTGGGCGTGCGCGTTCCAGGCCAACCAGAGATAGCTACCATCTCGCCGACGATAGCGGTTCTCGAAGTAAAGGGTGTCGACTCCGGTCTGGAGCTTCTCGAATTCAGCGATGGTGGATTCGACGTCTTCAGGGTGCACGAAGGTCATGAACGGCCGGGCCTTGAGTTCGGACTCGGACCAACCGAGTAGCTTCGGGAAGGAGGGACTCAGCACCTGAAAGAAGCCGTCGAAGTCGGCGATGCACCGCTCTCCATCTCAGTGTCAGGTACATTTCGAGATTTCGAGGCGCATCTCAGCACATCGACCGGTAGGTTCGAAGACTTCACGACACCACCGAGGGGAGTGGCGGGGTGGGACGTGGCGCCCAAAAATCCTACAAGCCTATGCGCCGCGCTCCGTCGAGCCTCTCGACCACACCCGCGCCACCATGAACCCTCACCCTCTCGCCATCCTCGAAGAGGCTCAGCGCAGCGGGCAGCGCCATGACCGCCGGCAGCCCTAGCTCCCTCGCCGTCACCGCGCCGTGCGACAGCGGACCTCCCGATTCGGTGATCACGGCCGCAGCTGAGTAGAAGAGGGGTGTCCAAGCCGGATTGGTGGTGCGCGCCACAAGAACCGCCCCTGGCGGGAAACGGGCAAAGTCGTCGGCCGAGAACACTCTGAAGACGGGCCCCTCGGCCGTGCCCGGGGATCCAGCAATCCCGGCGAGATCCCCGGCACCGGCGATTCTCGGTTCCTCGCCTAGCACCAGCGGAGGACTGGTCCGCCACTGCCGGTCGTGCTCGGTCCGGCGCTCCGCACTCAGAGTCGCTACGGACCCTGCCTCGATCTCCCCCGCCAAGAAACCCTCGACCTCACTCCTCTGCAAGAAGAAGACGTCCTCTGCCCGCTCTAGAGCACCGAGTTCGAGGAATCGGTCCCCCAGCTCGACCAACGCGGCTCGAAAAGGGACCGACAGTCGAGTGGTCTCATAGTGCTCGATGTCGTCGAGCGCGGTATAGACCCGCGTCAAGCGAAGGACCTCGCCGACCAGGAAGCGCAACGCCTCGGGGACCAGGGCCAACAGGCGAACCTCGGCCCGATGCTGCCGGTTTCGGGCGCGCAGCTCCACTCGATCCTCGGGCTCGGTGGCGACTCGATCGACGAGGAGTCGCAGATGGTCCAGGACCACCCACGGCTGTCCTGACCAGGTCGGGACGTAGGCATCGAACTCGATCTCGCGATGGCCATGGTCCTCGAGGAACCTCTGAAACGCCGGCCAGAACGGATCGAAGACCTGCAACTGACCCGAATCCCATAGGGCACGACTCTCCTCCCGACGGAGCAGCTCAGCCAGAGCGCCGCTGGCCGAAGCGGTCGACGACAGCCGCAAGAGTTCTCGGTTCACCAGGGCCGTCTTGGTCTCACAAAAACAGGTCAGATCGTCGTGGAGTTCAGCCGCGCCATCCGACCCCACAAGGGCCTCCACGAGGGTGTAGAGCAGACGATGGAGCGCCCCTTGAGTCAGCGAGATCGCGATGTTGGGTCGAAAGTACTCGCGCCCCACCCGATCGATCTCGAGAACGTGCTCCCAAAGCTCAGCCTCCGTTTTCTCTCGGAGCGGTTGCCCCGCTACCCGTCCGAGGGCGACGAGGTAACGATCGAGGCCACTCATCCAGGCCACCGGAAGCTCGCGCGCCCAAGCGTACGGTTTGGCCAAGGCTCGCTCGAGCGCCTTTGGATCCTCCAGCAGTTCGGCCCCGACTCCCCGGCCTCGGGCAAACAGCTCGACGGCGTTCTGGTTGCCGTAGATGTAGCCATCGAAGCGCTCGAACCAGAGACCTTCGAAAGGGGGAAGACCCATGAGGTCGAGGGAAAAGGCCAAGGACTCGTGGAAGCCATCGCGCGTGAAGTCCCAGGTGAGCGGGGTGATCGGATTGGGGAAGCGCTCCGCCGACTCGTCGCGCGTCCAACGCGGAGGGATCGAACTGACCGGTCGCGACTGCAGGAGGAAAAACTCTCCAGCGGACCATGCCCACTCGATGTCCTGCGGGAACCCGAAGGCGGCCTCGGCACGCTGAGCCAGACCACTCAGTGTGCGCAGCTGATCGACGTCCAGGCAGGGAGCGCTGGCTTCCGCGCCGTGGACCGCCACCTCCTCCACTCCCCCTTCGTCTGTCCCCACGAGTCGGAACGACTTCTCGGCGAGGATCGACTCCAAGACCTCTCCGTCATTCCGGTCGAGGACGAACTGATCGATGGCGCCATCCCCCGAAACCACCGTCTCGCCGAGGCCATAGGCGGCATTGACGATCACTTGATCGAGGGAACCGCTCACCGGGTGCACCGAGAAGGCCACCCCGGCCACCTCGGCCGGGACCATCCGCTGTACGACCACGGCCATCGTCGCCTCTTCGAGGCGGAACCCCCGTTCGAGTCGATAGCGCACCGCGCGGTCCTCCCACAGCGAGGCATAGCAACGTCGGATCTTGTCGAACAGGTCCTGCATCGTGAGGACATGAAGAAACGTGTCGTGCTGACCGGCAAAGGCAGCGCCGCCAAGGTCCTCCTGGGTCGAAGACGAGCGAACGGCGACCGCTCCCCCTTCGACCAGCGGCGCGACCTGCCGAAAGATCGACTCCCGAATCTCATCCGGAAGTGGGGTCTCCAGAACCAGGGTACGAATCTGCGCCGCTAAGGCCAGGCTCCGTTCGGGGTCCGACAGTCCAATCGCCGCCAACTCGACTCCGAGCGGTGTGATCGTCTCTTCCGCGAAAGATTCGTAGGCGGCTGCAGTGAGGACGCACCCCGCAGGAACCGGAAAACCGAGTCGGGTCGTGCGGGACAAGTTGGCGCCCTTGCCACCCGATCGTTCGAGTGCCTCCGCCCGTTCGTCCCGGAAGTCCAAGACCCAGGCCGGAGCCCTCTGTTCCATCTCTCGCTCAGCTTCGGAGATGGAGGCCAGCAGCTCCCGCGCCTCGCCGACCAATCGTCGCTGGATCGCCGGCGACCGACGAAAGGCCAGGAAGGTACGCGCCCTCCTCACGGCGCCGCCGCTGCGATCGCGGTGTCGCAGAGCTACCGCACCCGAGTAGGGCAACGACAGAAGGTAGAGGACCGCGGCGCCCGAGCCGAAGAATCCGGCGACCACGGCAGTCTGGAGACCGTAGAAGATGGGAAAGACCGGAAGCGACAGCACGGTCGCATTCGATGCCACCTGGTCGTCGTCCTCCGAGATCCGACGGGTGATCCAGCGCACCAGCTGGAAGGGCAGGAAGTGGTTGACCTCACCCCAGGCTCGGATCGGCAGCCCCACGAAGAACAGTTCGAGTTCACGAAGAACAAAGAAGATGGCACGCCCGGTCCTCAACGGTAGAAAGAGCTCATTCGGAGCGATCCCCAGGAACTGGAGCTTGCGGCGGAAGCGAGCGATCCGCTCCTCCAGGAGCCGAAGGCGACGGGGTTCGAACCGCCGCATCAGACGGCGGGTCGTTACGAGGTTCTGGATCTTCTCGGGTCGATCGGCCCTCGTCTCACGGGTCCCCAGCGACGTGGGTGCCAGTCCCCTTCCTCGGACGAGGGTTTCGACGAATCGGTACACCTGCGGTTCGGCCTGGCCGTCGTAGTCGATCTGCAGATTCCGCACCTCGTTCTCGATACGCTCTGTCAATTCCGTCGCGTCCCCCTGCTCATGGACGCGACGCCAGGCGCGAACATCCAGCGGCTCACCGAAACGGACCCAAGCCGTCGAGCGAAAGCGGTCCTTGCGATCGTAGTGAAGCCCCACGGGAACGATGCGCAGCCGTGTCGCTTCAGGGTGTTGGTCTTCGTAGTCCAGGGCGATCCTCGCCGCCCCCGTCAAGAAACGCCGCATGGCGGGTTCGGAATGACTCTTTCCCTCCGGGAAGATGCAAACCGCTCTACCGGCGAGGAGGCGTTCTCGACATTCCTCGAAGCCCGACCGGTTGCTGGGAGCGACCTCGCCCGGTGCAACGTCCTCGCGGCGATGGAACAGGATGACATCCAGACCCCACATCACAAACCGCAGCAGCGGGTTCTGGCGCAGCGTGCTCTTCGCCGTCAGGTCGAGTCGCCGCGAGAGCGGCTGCATGATGACGAAGGGATCGACCAACGCGTTGCTGTGATTCGAGACCAGAAGAATCGGTCCATCCTGGGGTACTCGCTCGACGCCGCTCGCTTCGATCCGTCGAAAGAAGACCCACAGAGCGAGGCGGAAGTAACCCGCGATCAGCCAATACCACATCACGACCGCCCTCCGGCGGGCGGGGCGCTTTGCACCAACCCTCTCGAATGCTTCAGGGCCAGACCGGCGAGAAGCGCTCCGACGAGAAGATCCACCACCCAGTGGTACCGCAGCAAAACCGTGGCGAAGAGAATCCCCAACACCAACGGGATGTAGATCAAGCCACGCAGCCGATTCACCTTCAAGTCGAAGCGGCAGACGAGGAGTGAGATCCCCAGATGGAGACTCGGCATCGCCCCGTGTGGACCGCCCGACGCTTCGACCGCATTCAGCACCTGCCCGTGGAAAAACCCACCGGCCAACGGTTGTAATTGATCCGCAAGGAAGACCACCGGCCCCCGCGCTGGAACGAAGAGGTAACCGAGGAAAGCAAGAGCGTAGAGCATCACCAGGGCCGCGAAGAGCCGTTCGCGTTCGCGGTGCTCGCGACCCAGGATCCCGACAACCAACGAGAGATACAGGTAGGGGATAAACAGGGCGTAGCAAAAGCTAAAGAGCTCGACCTGCCAGCGGTCGAGTCGACCGTCCAGCCACAGCGACGGTGAAACGCCCCCGAACAGCAGCCGGTCCACATCGAAGAGCAGGCCGTCCGCCTCCCACGGAATGGCCTCGAAAGGGACCGTGGCGAGACTGAAGTAGAGCGCGAACATCACTCCGAGCGCTCCGAGGGGACGAACCACGACCCAGAAGGCCGAACTCCGACCTCGATGAGCCAGCCCAACAAACAGCAGAAGGGCCACCAGAATGCCGGAATGGATCCTCCACTCCCCCGCCAGCCCAGGAACGAACGGTGATCGCACCGCGACGACCACGAGAACCAAAACAAGGGTACCCAACGCCAGAAGTTCGGGCCTCGTGAAACGGGAGAGCAGGGTCCGCAGGGCGGCGAATCGCATGTCGCCTATCTTACGGTGAGTGAGTGATCCTCTCGGGAGAGGCTCGACTTGACCCGAACTCGCCGGTGGTCCGCGATAGATTCCCGGCACCCACCTTCCCAATTGGCCGCACTTTCCCGTTTCCCGCCCGCCTGCCGGGGAAGGATCTCGCACTGACTTGCAGTGAGTCGCCTGCAGTCTCGACGACTAGTCTCCCGTGCGACAACCATCTGCGCCGATGTTCCCTCTCGCCTAGTGGCGGGTTGCCTCCTCGTCGCTCAGTCCCGGCGCCTTCGGGGGGGAGACGGCCCCTAGACCGCGCCGATTCTGATACCGAGAGTAGACTTCCGCCCCAACGGCACCACCAAAGAAAAGAATCACGAAAACGAGAGCTACTATCGTCTCTGTATCCATAACCACAGGACCTCCTCTCCTGTAACCAGGAGTTCGCCAGTTTTCTAGCCGTCTGCGTTGGTGAGTCAGACGCTGGGAGGAGGTGGTCCCCGTGGCGAAGCGGGCTGATGCGAGAGCAACCGGACTGGGGTACTGCTCGATTCCTCCGCGAGGGATCCTGCGAATCCTTGCGGCAGTGCCGGTCCGTCGAGGACAGCCAGGGTCTGCGCATCCAGTTGCGGCGACGGGGAGGAACTCGAGCGCGAAGCGACGAGAGCGGTTCCGACCGGGGACACGAGGGCCGCAAGCTGCTGCCGGCTTCCTGGCGACCCCGCGTCGAATGAGACGCCCTCTAGCGGCCGAGAGTGGAACCCACCGGCGAGAAGCGCTGTCAGCGAAAGTGCTACCGCAAATCCCCGCATCATGGAATGATGCTAGCACTCTTGCAGGCGACCAGCAACTGCTTCAAGAGTGGCAGCATCACTTCGTGGAGGCCCCTTTCAGCCGGCTCGGCCAGCGGACTGTGGCCCCCCTCGGGCGGTTCGTTTACGTCGAGCTGTCTCGCCGCGAGAACTCACCCTCGGCAGGGCAAAGTCGGCGACCTAGATCCCGGACAGCAGAGTCTTGGCCTCGTCCGATCGACCCTGAGCCTCGAGGAGAGCGCCGAGTCCCTCGAGGGTTGCGAGACGCTCCGGATGGGAGGGATCGAGGAAAGCGTCTTGAATGGCGAGGGCCTTGCGGTAGAGAGCCTCCGCCTCATCGGGTCGGCCCTGGTCTCGGTAGAGCCCGGCGAGACTGCTCATGCAGTAGGCGGTGTCGGGATGGGACGGGCCGAGTACGTTCTCGAGAATGCTCAAGGCCCGCAGGTAGAGGGTCTCAGCCTCATTGAGCGCTCCGAGGTGCCAACGCACCTCCGCGAGGTTGAGGAGGGCCACCGCAACGTGCGGATGGTCGGCGCCTTGGGCGGCTTGCTGGAGTTCGAGGAAGGTGACGAAGAGGGGTTCGGCCTCGGCGAAACGACCTTCTTCGAAGTAGCTCGCCGCGAGGTTGTTCAGGCCGACGAGGAGATCTGGAGGGAGTTCCCCCTGGAAACTCTGGGCAATGGTGACCGAGCGGAGGTAGAGGGGCTCGGCAAGGGCGAAGCGCCCCGTGTCAGCGTAGAGGTTGGCGAGGTTGTTGAGGCTGGCCGCGAGCTTATGGGAGTCAGGTTCGAGGGTCTTCTCGCGGATCGCCAGGGTTCGTTCGAACAGCGGCTCGCTGGCCGCGAAGTTGCCCATCTGCGCCATGAGGACTCCGAGGCCGTTGAGGCTTTCGGCGACGTCGATGTGGTCGGCCGGCAGGTTGGCCTCGCGGATGGCCAGCGCATCCTTCAGCAGTTCCTCGGCCGGCTCGTAGAGCCCCAGCTTGCGGTAGATGTCACCGATCGTCTGCATGAAGCGAGCCTGAGCCAGCGGGTGGTCTGCGAGGTCCGTCTTCAGCGACTCGGCGGCGGTGTCGAGGAGTTCGCGGGCGGTGACGGCGTTACCCTTGGCGAGCCCGGGGTCGGAGACGTTGAAGAGGTTCTTGAGAAAGTCGCTCACCTGTTCGGTCTCGCGGCTGGCGATCTCGGTCTGGCGCCGGGCTTCGATGGCCGCGGCGGCCTCCCGATTGGCTCGTTGGGCCTCCAGCGAGCGCGCGACGAAGCCAGCCGTCAGCGCGGCAATGACCAGGAAGATCGAAGCCACCGTTCCCGACCGGCGACGCACAAACTTGCGGGCGCGATAGAGGAACGTCGGCGGCCCGGCGGTCACCGGTTCGCAGTGTAGGTGTCGTCCGATGTCCGCTTCGAGTTCGGCGGCGGAACCATAGCGCTCGTTGCGGTCCTTGGCGATCGCCTTGGAAACGATCCAGTCGAGGTCTCCCCGCAATCGGCGCGACAGGGAGTCGGGATCCGTGTGGCGTTCCGCCGCCACCTCGATTTGGAGTTCGCGGCTGAGCTGGCTCCAGCGGGCGCTGAGGCTCTTCGGCTCGACCTCGGCAATCTGCCGCAGGATCTGCAGGATATTCTGGTTGGTCTCGGCAAAGGGGCGACGGCCCGCTAGGAGCTCGTAGAGGAGGATGCCGAGGGAATAAACGTCCGAACGGGTGTCGAGGTCGAGCTCGGTCTCCCCGACGCGCGCCGCCTCCGGGGAAAGGTAGGCCGGGGTTCCGATCAACTGGTTGCCGGTCATCGGGGTCGATTCGACGAGCGGCTGGTCGAGTGCTTTGGCGATCCCAAAGTCGATGACTTTGGGGACCGGACGCCCGTCGATCTCGGTGACCAGGACGTTGGAGGGTTTGACGTCGCGGTGCAGGACCCCCTTCTGGTGAGCGTGCTGTACTCCGGCGCAGACGTGGCGGAAGAGGTCGAGGCGCGCCTCGATGGAGAGGCGTCGCCGGTCGCAGTACTCGGTAATCGGCTCGCCGGAGACGAGCTCCATGGCGAAGTAGGGGTGCCCCTCCTCGGTGGCGCCGGCGTCGAAGATCTGGGCCACGTTGGGGTGCTGGAGGCGGGCCATCGCCTGCCGCTCGACGTCGAATCGGGCCATTCCCGTCGCATCGAGCAGACCCGAACGCACCAGCTTGATGGCGACCCGTCGCCGCACCGGGCCTAGCTGTTCCGCCTCATAGACAGTTCCCATACCCCCGTGACCGAGCTGCCCGAGGACCCGGTAGGGGCCGATCTGCTCGGGTGCGTTCTCCAGAGCCCAGCGTCGCGCGGCGATCTCGGGCACCTGGACTCGGGTCTCCTGCGGTTCGGGGGCCTCCGGTGAGACTCCACCGAGCTTGGACTCCCTCGGATCGTCAGCCGTCATTGACCCTAGTCTAGCTGTAGTCGGCAGTTCTGGCTGTAGTCGTAGACTCGAGGGCTGGTCAACGTCGCCGACGCGTGAGAGCGGCTTGGACCGTCCCCAAACTCGGCCAAGAGCGCTGTCTGGGTCAGTAGAGCTTCCTCTGCCGCGAGGGCACCCAGAGGCTCACCGCGTGCATCCAACGGGATGCGTCATGTCTCTGGCCCCGAGGGCTCCAAGAGATCGAGGGAATCCTAAAAACTAAAGGTGAAGCTGAGGTTCACGACGGGAATGATGGAGTAGTCCTTCAACTCCTCCTCGAGTTCGATCTCTTCCACATCCGCCAGGGCCTGAAGGATCTCTCGTGCCCCTGGGATGGCGTCAACCTCGGGAGTCGTCCTCGCTTCGAGTTCGACGGTCGGCTCACCTTGGTAGAGCACACCGAGGTCCAACGAGACACCGAACCGGCTCCCGCGGGTCGGGTTGCCCCAGCCCAAGAGCAACGCCGGCACGAGGTCCTCCCCTTTGGCGGTCCCTTCCGCGGTACCGAGCTCGAAACTGAGTGGAGGTAGATTGGGCAGCTGATCGCGGACCAGGTCCTCGAGGGGTGCGCTCACGTTCACCCGGTTGTCGTTCCAGCCCATGCCAGCACTGACACGGAAAGCGCCCCCGGTGGGGTACCAGTCGATCAGAGCGAGGATGCTGCCGATCTGGAAGTCGCCTTGATAGTCCACAGCGTCGCTCGATATCGTTCGGTCGGTAGAGTACTGGCCGCCCACCAAGCGGAGCCCGAGATTCCCGGAGAACTGGGCCGAGAGACTGAGGCCTAGGCCCTGGGTCCCGCCGTGGGCTCCGACGGAAAAACCCTGTCCGTAGGTCGGGATCGCTAGGCTCAGGCCGAAGGCGGTCAGAGCGAGAAGGAGAGTCTGGGTGCGACTTTTCATGCGGGGAACTCTAGCAATGCGAGACGACCAGCACTGTGATGGAGATCACTGTCGGAGGCTCCTCAGAGGTTCCGGCCGCCGAGCCGAGGGGCGCCCTCAGCCGAGAACCCTCGAGCCTGACCCTGAATCTCCGCAACAAATGCCGCATTGGACCTGCCGGCAGGGTGTAGCCTAAACGTAGCCATCGTTGAACCCGGTGAGACAGGACCGCCGAAGCCAGCCCGAACAAGTCAGAGATAGCGAGACCGCACTCTCCTCCCCTGACCCTTGGGAGCATTTGCCGGACCCCACAGCGTTTCCGCTATTCCACGATCCACCACTGTAGAGGTTGAAATGACGAACGCTAAGAATCTACTCCTTACAGGACTCGTCATGATCCTAAGCGGCTCCTGTGGAGGAGGCTTCACATCCGTCGAGATGACTCGGAGGATCGACCTTCTCGACGCCTTCGGCTCGCGACCGACCGACCGCGTGACCCGCTTCCAACTCGGCAACGAATTAGGGGCACCCTGGCTCACGGAAGTCCAATGGACCTCAGAGTTCAGAGCCCTCCCAGCGGCAGGAGGAGAGAGTCCTCCCTGCAACGACGGTACAAAGTACCGTCTGCGCAAAGAGGGAGAGCGCACCTCGGCCGATCTCTTCCGATACGTCGAGGTCATTGGTGATACCGGCGATGCCGACATCAGTGACGATCGCGATTGCAGCTGCGACACCCACGTCAGTCGGCTGCTGCTCAATGCCATCAACTTCGAGCCTTCGACCGTCGCCGGTCTCGCCAACCTGGAGTACGGCAAGGAGGCTCTGTGCCCCAACGAACTCGACGACCTGGTACTCGGAGGGCGGAACTTCGACGGGCCGGTCGACGTTGACCTCACTGGAAGCTTGCGCGTCATCGATGGAAGAGCGATCCTCGAAGTCACCTATTTCGTGCGGTCGGCGGGCTAGAAGCGTGGGCCCCACTTCTTACTCCGCCACTTTGCCCGAACCCACGGGACCAGAACGAGAAAAGCCCCCGAGTCTCCTCGGGGGCTTTCACCGTCTAGAACCGTGGGCCGCTTTTTAGTTGAAGCGTCGGACCGCGACGAAGCCTGCGGCGAGAAGCAGCAAGGCAAGACCAGCGAGTGCGGCCTTGTTGAGGGTCGGAACCTCGATGACAGGGACCACGGGACCGCCGACGATCTCATCGCCGTTCACAACCATCAAGATGTGCATACCAGGGAAGCCCAGGGTACCAGTATCCGTCGGCTCAGCAGCTCCGCAACCCACCGAGCGAAGGTAACTGGGCGCCGTCTGTCCGTTGGCGTTAGAGCCGATGAAGAAGGTGAAAGCATTGGTAGTGTCCAAGGCCACGATCTCGACCACGAGGTCTACCGCGGCGGGGTCCAATACTGAACCCGCCACCGGCAAGTTGGCAATCGAAAGATCCGGCGCGGTGAGCGGCGAAACAAGGGCGGTCCCAATGGGAGTCAAGTTGGCGACCAACAAAGGGTCGGCGTTGGGGATGGTGTAGAGGTTCACCGTCAAGGAAGCACCGATATTGCTCTCCACGCCAATGTCCACACTCGAGATGTCGTATTGCCCAATGATGCCGAACTCGCCGTCGAGATCAAACCGACGGTAGTAGCTGTCGTCGTCTGCTGGACAAGCGACGGAATTCAACGACGTGATCGTCGCCGTATCCAGGCTCTGGGTGATCGAGGTTGCGCCTCCGTCAGGAGCGGCGACCGGATGGTCCACCTTCGGGCCGATTGCACTCGGGCCAAAGTCGGCGGCAAAAGCGGATGCAGATAGTGACAGCACCATGACGGCGCCGAGCAGGGAAAACTTCTTCATTTGGGGGGTCCTCCGAGAATCCAGGGTATGGAAATACTATGAGGTTGCGTCAAGTTCCTTCAGTACGACCCACGTACATTAGGAGCCCAATAGCCCATTGTCAAGATGATGACAGAGGAGACTCGGGTTGAGAGCAAGGCCTTGATCAGGGCCTAGAGTCCACTTCGCCATCTCAGCACCTCGGTGGCAGGTACATAGCGACAGCCGATCCCTAGACCGATATTAGCCCCACCCTCTCATTCCCCTGCAAGTACCCGGCACCGAGATCCCGCCGATGGGTTCGTCGCACAGTCCTCCTCTTCCCGATCGCCGCCGAGATATAGTGACCTTGTAGACTCTTCAACCTAACCTTCTTGAAGCCCCCGAGGAACTTTTGGAACCTTCGAGTCCCTACTCTAGTCACCACGACGAACTCATCGTCATCGACTGGGTAGTCGCAGTGGGTCGTGCCGGTTCTGCCCTGAATGTTCTTCGGTGCCCTTCCGCTTGGCCTAGCGGTCAGCAGCATCCGGGGCAACCCGCTGACCAACTGGAGGCGCAAATCAATGCGTCCCCACCCTTTGGGTGAAAATGATGGTTCATCGCCGAGCCGACGTTTCTCGTCTTTCTACGAGTAGCCCTGTTCTGCCACCGCGTGAGCTGGCAACTTCGGTTGGTTACGCGCCTTCCCAAAAAGGACCGTTGCCGCTAGTTCTCTTGGTAGCCTGTCTTGTTGGTTCTCTCCTACTAGCCTGCGGGACCAAGAAGGAACTCGGCCCGGCGGAAACCGAGGCACCCGGCGCGCGGCTCGGAGAATCGACCCAATCGACCGAACTCGCACTCTCGCAGCCCCCCCGAGAAGCGGTCTTGTACCTGACCGGCGACGGTGGTGCACTCACCGCACCAACAGCATCTGAGAGTTCGCGAAAACTGCCACCCCACGACACGAGCCCGGCGACAGTGGAGATCGAGCCGAACGAGGATCCGGAAACGGCTTCGGCCCTCGGCGCCGACTATTCCGCCCGAGGTCACCTCGAGGGACGCGACCGGGACCACTTCAGCTTCACTACCGAAGGTGATCCTCAGCTTTGGACGATCGAGGCCCGCGGCGACAACATCGCCAAAGTCACCTACCTCGGAAGCCGACGTAGCCACACCAGCGCCACCGTGTCGCCCGACGACCCAACGCTTCACACCCTGACCAACCTCTACCTGCTCCCCGGTGAGCACCGGCTGGAGGTCCGAGGCTCGACTGGCAGCGGTTCCTATTCATTGCGGGCCGTGCCCATCGGTCCGCCAACGCCTGGCATGGAGCTGGAGCCCAACGATGCTCCTGAACAGGCGCACCGGTTGCGCTTCGGCGAGGTCCGTAGCGGGCACTTGTCAGAAACACGCGATCGCGACTACTACCGATTCGACTCTCTAGCCGAGGAGCACGTGGAGCTGCGCTGGATGCCACCGCCTGGGGTCGTCGTCAAAGTCTACGTCTGGCCAGCGGGCCGATCCCAGCCGGTGACTATCGACGTCCCCGACGAGGACGGAGCCTATCGGTATCAGGCGGTCTTCCCGCTGGGCCGACACTTGATCGAACTCCGAGCCCAGCGTGGGCGCAGCGACGAGCCGTATGCGATCCGCCTCGATCGACTGAATCCGTTCCTTGTGCCGACCGATCGAGAACCCAACGATGAGCAGCACGAAGCCTCACCCTTTCCGGCGAGCCTGCGGCTGGAAGGCTCTACCCGGGGGTCCGCGGATTCCGACTGGTATCAGCTGCCGCGGTTCCAGACCCCCACATCGGTCACCATCGAGCCGACCGAGCGAACGCTCGAGGGCTTCCCCAAGCGAGACGGCCTTCGTCTCTACGATGCAGCCGGAAAACAGGTTGACCCCGGACTCGTCTTTGACGAGGAGTTGTCAGTCTATCGTGGGACCCTCCCTGCCGGTGAGGAACTCTCTATCCGTATCAGGGGTTTCGGTGCCTACCAGTATCTCTTCACCAGCAACGGGGCAGAGCCGCAGACGCCGGGGCCGCCGGCGGTCGCGGCCGCCTTGCCGGCAGGGCCACATCGCATAGCAGCTTTCTGGCCCGAGGGGCAGCGAGTCACCCTCCCCCTCGCCCTACGCAACCCTGATCAGGAGTCCTTGCGTCTGAAGCTCGACGTCGTGTCGAGCGATCATCGTTGGCGAGCCGCATTGGGGAGTTCCTCAGTGACCCTCGCTGGCGGTCAAACCGTCGAGGTTCCATTGACGGTGGAGGTCGGTCCGGATGCCTGGTCCATCCAGCCGGTCAATGTGACGGTACGTGCGAGCGATCCAGCGGGCGCAGTCCAGTCCCTGGCGACAGAACTCGAGGCGGTCTGTGGTGCTCCAGCGGTCGATCCCCAACC
>JAIOJS010000060.1 GCA_019911795.1 Thermoanaerobaculia bacterium
GCCATGAAACTAGAGTCCTCCCGCATCCTCGTTACCGGTGGCAGCAGCGGCATTGGCCGGGCCACCGCCGCCGCCCTCATCGCCAAGGGCGCTCGGGTCGCTATCAACGGACGCAACCCCGAACGCCTCGCTGCGGCTGGAGCCGAACTCGGATGCCTGACCCTACCCGGTGATGTCAGTCGCGAAGTGGACGCCAAGGCGATGGTGGCACGCTTCATCGAGGAGTTCTCGGGCATCGATGGTCTGATCAACAATGCAGGATTCGGTACCTTTGCTCCCCTCGTCGACACGCGTCTCGAGGACGTTCGAAGCGTCTTCGAAACCAACGTCTTCGGTGCCTTCCTGATGGCGCGCGAAGTGGCGAAGCACCTGATCGAACAACGGTCGGGTGCCATCGTGAACATCGCCTCGACCGCCTCCCTCAAGGGCTTCGCCGGTGGTACTGCCTACGCAGCCTCAAAGTTCGCTCTGCGCGGCATGAACGACTGCTGGCGCGACGAGCTACGTCGCCACGACGTGAAGGTCCTCCTCATCAACCCCTCCGAGGTGATCACCGACTTCTTCCGGCGGGCGGGCTCGGATCAGGAAGCCAGCGACCGCAAACTCCAGCCGGAGGACATCGCAACCGCGATCGTCGATGGACTCGAGATGGGGGATCGGGCCTTTATCCCAGAGCTCTCAGTTTTCGCGACGAACCCCTTCTGAGGCTCCAGTCCAAGCCCAGTCCATCGCGAATCGGGATCGCTTTTCCGCCCAAAATACACTAGGGTTTCCCGCGCGAAGACCGGGTTCGTGTCTTCTTTGCCCGCGATCCTTTCGACAGACCTGGAACCACTACGATGCTCGTACGCGACGCTCTCATTGAGGACCCACTCACCGCCCGGCCCGACGAGTCCCTCGGCGACTTTCTCCCGCGGGTGATGGCAAGCCGGCAGGCGACGGCCGCGGTGTTGGGCGACGAGGGGCAGCTCCTCGGTCTGGTTGGCGTTCACGACCTGCTGCGCAAGATCGTTCCGGTCTACCTAGACCTCGACTTCAAACTCGCCGACGTTGTGCATCCCGGCTACTTGGAGGAGCGCGCGCCTCGGCTGCGTAGGGTCCTGGTCAAGGATCTCATGACCACGAAGGTCGACTCGGTCTCTCTCGGCGACAACTTGATGCGAGTCGTCGGCCTCATCGTCGAGAAGCAACGGAAAACTTTACCTGTCTTGGAGAATGGCAAGTTCGTCGGCATGGTGACGCGACGAACCATTCTCGACAAACTAGCCCCCCTCATTATCGAATGACGCTCGGGACTCGTGGCAATAGTCCCAGAGTCCCCATACATCCCGCGGAGAATCGCAAGTGCTTTCTGGTAGTTCGGCCTATTGGGCCGCGTGTCTGACGTTCGTCTTCACTCTGGCACTGATCGTGTCGGAAAAGGTCCATAAGACCAAGGCAGCCCTGCTGGGCGCCGCCGTGACTCTGGTTCTCGGCCTGTTATCGCAGGAGGAGGCCTTTCACTCGGTCGAGCTCGGAATCGATCATGGGGTGATCTTTCTTCTCATCGGCATGATGATCATCGTCGATATTCTCGGCAAGAGCGGCGCCTTCGAATGGAGCGCGGTGCGCATGGCCAAGCTCGTCGGTGGCCGACCCTGGCCGATCATGATGGTCTTGGTCCTAGCCACGGCGCTCTTCTCCGCGCTGCTCGACAACGTGACTACGGTACTGCTCTTCGCGCCGGTCACCCTGCTCCTCGCCGACGAACTCGAACTCGATCCGGTGCCGTTCCTCATCGCCGAAGCTTTGGCCTCCAACATCGGGGGCACCGCGACTCTGATCGGCGACCCGCCCAATCTGATGATCGCCTCGCGCTCGAAACTGGGGTTCATCGACTTCATAGCCAATCTGGGTCCCGTCGTCTTCGTCATGCTCGTCGCCCTCGTCGGCGTTCTGTGGATCTTCTTCGGTCGCATGAGAGTCGATGAGGAGAAGCGTCAGCACATCCTGGGCATGAATGAGAGCAAATTGATCCGCGACCCCTCCTTGGTCCGTAAGTCCGTGGTCGTCCTCCTCTTCGTCACCGCCGGCTTCATGCTGCACGGCGTGACCCATGTCGAACCGGCGGCCGTGGCTCTGGCTGGCGCCGCGGTGCTCCTGTTGATCTCGAAGGAGGATCCTCACAAGGTCCTCGCGGCGGTCGAGTGGCCGACGATCTTTTTCTTCATCGGTCTCTACATCGTCATCGGCGGCATCGTCAAAGCGGGACTGGTCGCTCAGCTCTCTGCGTTCGTCATTCACGAAACCAGTCCCAGCTTGGAGTCCACCGCGACGACCAGCTTCGTCATGCTCTGGTTCTCCGGATTCCTCTCCGCTTTCGTCGACAATATTCCTTATGTCGCTACGATGGCACCTCTGGTTTCCGACATGGCCAACAATGTGGTCGGCGGTGGAACTCCGGCGGCGGCGAGCACCCTCCAGCACCCAGCAATTCTTCCCGTATGGTGGGCGCTCGCCCTCGGCTCCTGCCTGGGCGGTAACGGAACCGCTATTGGCGCCTCTGCCAACGTCGCAGTGCTCGGCATCGCCGAGCGCGCCGGACACAAGATCTCCTTCCTCCGCTTCATGGCGTGGGGAATGCCGGTGCTGTTGATGACACTTTTGATCGCGCACATCTACCTTTGGCTTCGCTTCTTCTGATCGGGAGTTGGCGTCACGGAACCCCGCAGCGCCCGCCTGCGTCTGTTAGAGAGAACCCGCATCGCAAGGTGCGATCTCCATTGAGTCACAGGGCAGATCCAAGTCGAGGAGGACAGAACCCATGAGCGAACCGATTACCGAAGCCAACCACCATCCCGAAAC
>JAIOJS010000061.1 GCA_019911795.1 Thermoanaerobaculia bacterium
GGTGGAGTGGATCTCCCTGCGGCGCGATGAAGTGCACATAGTCGACAAGAACAGCCACGCGGAGTGGCGCCTTCGTTCGACCTCCTCCCTCGGGATTGGGGAGGGTTCGATGCTGGCTACCCCGCAGGAAGCGATCGATCAGCTCCAACGCGCGTTTGGCGTCCCGGGGCAGCAAATTCGCGAGGTCCAGCCCCTCGGCCTCGTCTCCACTAGTGCCTGCACTTGGGATCCTTGAGAAGGAGGTTCCCTGGAACGCATCGAACGCTTCGAGGAACCGCTGAAAGTGGTCTCCGCCCTTGCGCACCCGAACCCCGCGCCCGCGGTCGTAGTGGATGACCACATCGAATGGCGAGAACATCGAGGTGGTGAGAAACTGCCGCAGCGAGACGTAGCGGTCCTCTCGTCGCGGCTTTTCCGGCCCGGACACGAGGTCGAAGACGTTGCCGTAGAGGAGAAACTGACTATGAGATCCCGCCGTGTAGACGCTGCGCATCTCCTGCGCCCACGCCGGGAGCTGGTCCGAGGCGTCCGCTACTTCCATATCCTTGGTCATCGTCTACCCTTCGATCTCGGGCAACCTCGGGAGACCGAGGGGGTCGTTGGAAGTCTCCGCTCCCAGGGATCCGAAGAGGTCACGTTGCTCCTCCATCCACGAGGCGGTCTCGCTCATGTGCGTTGTCACCGCATCGAGGCGTTCCGAGAGGACCTCCGGCTTGCCGCTGACCGCGGCCTCCTCACGAATCAGCTCCACCTGCTGCTCGATGCGCAGCAATTCGGCGTCGATAACGTCGAGACTGCTGCGTGCCCGGTCCTGGTTACCCAAGCGCTTCCGTTGAATCTCCAGCGTGCCGGTAAGGGAACGGACCAAAGCTTCGTCGCGTTGGGGGTCGGCGGCGGCGAGGCGAGCCTCGGCCGAAGCGATGGCATTCAGCAACTCCTCACGGTCGAGGCCGCGCAGGTTCTCGGCGATGAGCTCGCGCGAAGTCAAGAGTCGGAGGAAGATCCCCAGGAGCTGGTTGAGGCTCCGCGCCTTGAGATCGTGCATGTCTCCAAGACTGTCGGGGTCCCCCAGCGCGGTCGAGATGCCCAGAATCCGGCGTCCCTGTTCGAGAAGCCGACGGTACCGTTCGCTGCCCTCTGGGGAGAGTCGCTCCACCGCTCGATGTACCTGAACTTCGTAGTGCTGCTGCACCTGGAGGAGACGCTCGCCCTGGACCAACTTCTGGAAGCGGGGACTCCCGCCCACAAATCCCAGGTAGCCGAGCTCGGCGGCCAGCCCGAGAAGCCAGAAACCCGGGTTGGCAATGCCGAGGACCCCGGCCACGCCGAGGATCATCCAGTTCATCGGGAGGTCTCCCAACAGGGGGACACGGACCTTGCGATGGAAGGCTTCCTTGACGTAGTCGAGGTAGGAGAGGCGTTCTTGCACGCTCTAGCGCTCCGCGTCCAGCTCAGTGAAGACGCGAGCCACCTCATGCACCACCTCTTTGAACTCGCCGCTCTCCTGCACCTGCATCGGATCGCTATCGCGAGTCGGCGGGATCACCTCCTCAAAGATCGCTCCGAGGCGACCCGGCCCTGGGGTCATCACCCACACGCGATCGCCGAGATAGACCGCCTCGGAGATCGAGTGGGTGATGAGGAACACCGTCGCCTGGACGTCGTGCCAGAGCTCGGTGATCAGTCGCTGCATCTCGTATCGGGTAGGTTCGTCGAGAGCCGAGAAGGGCTCATCCATGAGCAAGATCTTGGGCTCCACCACCAGACTGCGGGCGATGGCCACGCGCTGCTGCTGACCGCCCGAGAGCTGGTGAGGGTACTTGTCCTCGTGCCCCGATAGCCCCACCCGAGTGATGAGATCGAGGGCGCGATCATCCATCTCCGACTCGGAGTGCTTGCGATCGGGATCGATCTCTAGGCCAAAGCGAACATTGTCCAGGACGGTACGGTGAGGAAAGGAGCTGTAGCGCTGGAAGATCATCCCGCGGTCCCGCCC
>JAIOJS010000062.1 GCA_019911795.1 Thermoanaerobaculia bacterium
TCTGACGACCACGGTGGAGATGAGAGTCCCGAGCGCGCCCGAGACGCGGAGCCGCTGGGCAATCCTGATTGTACTCATGGTCGCGGGAGTCCTGGTCGTCGTGGCATGGGTAGGGTCCAGCCGTAGACCCAGTCAACCGCCGACAGACGAGTCCAGTCCGATCGACTCCCTCGCCGTCCTCCCGCTCGCCGCCTACCTCGCCGAGGACCGCCAACTCCTCGATACCGCCCTCACTGACATGTTGATCGGCGATATCGCCCGCGTCTGTGCCGTCGACGTCGCCCCCGGTATCGCCCTCTCCCGGGAATCAGGCTCGTGGAGCCTGGAAGAAGCGCTCGATGCTCTAGGAGTCGATGCGGTGGTCGAAGGTGCCGTCGCGCGCTCAGGCGACAACCTTTGGATCTCGCTCCAGCTGGTCGATCTGCGAAGTGGTCGTATGCTGTGGAACGCCACCTACGACCGCCAACTGGGAGACGAGCTGCTGGTGCTGCGCGAGGTTACGCAGGACGCCGCCCTCCGCATCCGAGATGAGTTAGCCCAACATCCAGTGTGGCAGGAGCTACCCGATCCGATCTCAGTGCCAGCTCCCTCCTTCGATGTCGAAGCGCTGCAAGCGCCCGAAAAACAAGACTCCCGACCGCTTCCCCAAGATTCTCCTGAGTAGAACTCAAGTCCGCTCGGACCGATGGACCTAGGTTCTACACGGTGGCTCGGCCCCCATCGAGTCGAGCCAAGACCTACCATCCACGCGACTCCGCTCGGGAGTCACCTCGCTCAGGAGAACTTCATGCCTCGATCCTTCCAGCCCCAGCCCCTCCCGATCCAAACCCCTCGTCGGCGACATCGTCAGCATGGACGTGAGTGGGCTCCACTCCTCCTCACCTGCTTCCTCCTGGCGGTCATCCCGACTCTGGCTTCCGCCTGTAGCGAGCGCACCGAAGCGACCACGAGCGCCGTGGTCGCCACCGTCGGCGACCTCGAGATTCGACTTGCAGAGGTCGAAGCCCATGCAACCCGCGAACTCCGGCCTCTCGATCAGGAGAGAGATACCATCCTCCGCCGCCACCTCGACAGCCTGGTATCAGACCGACTCCTCGATCTAGAAGCCAAGGCCCGCAACCTCTCTACCGACCAGTTGATCGAGACCGAGATCACCGCGCATCTCACCCCGGTCACCGACGCCGAGGTGCAGCAGTTCTACGACGCCAACCAGGGTCGGATCCGGCAGCCCCTGGACAACGTTCGGACCGACATCCGTCAACACCTCGAGGACCAGCGACACTCCGAGCGCCGCAACGCCTACGTCGAAACCCTCGCTGCCAAGTTCCCCACCGCCCTCGACTGGCAGCCGTACCGCGCCGAGGTTTCTTCGGCCGATGCCCCTTTCACCGGACCAGTAGACGCACCCATCGATGTCGTTGTTTTCTCTGATTTCCAATGCCCTTGGTGCAGTCGATTTGCACCCGACTTGAAGAAGCTGACCAACACCTACGACCGCAACGTGCGGCTCACCTATCGGCACCTGCCGCTGACTTCGATCCATCCCCAGGCCATGGCCGCCGCCGAAGGCTCGGTCTGCGCCGCCGAACAGAACGCCTTCTGGCCCTGGCACGATGAGATCTTCGCCCGCCAGGCCGAGCTACCTACCCTCGACTTCGGGGTGGTCGCTCAGGCGTTGAAACTAAATGGTGAGACCTTCGCCCAGGGCCTCGCCTCGGATCGTCCTGCGGCAAGGATCGCCGAAGACGTCGAGGCCGCTCGAGAACTTGGCATCGCCAGCACTCCCACTCTCTTCATCAACGGTCGCCCCGTCGCTCTGCTAAACAACCGACCGATCTTCGACCAGATCGCAGAGGTCGTCGACGACGAGCTGACTATCCAGGGAGTGTCGCACTAGTCGCCGGGAACCTTCTCCTCGTCCGCCTTGCCCTTGAGGGTGGCCGCCACATAGTGATCGTGCGCCAGGTACTTCTCGGCCACCTTCCGCAGGTCATCGACGGTAAGAGCGGCGATAGCCGCGGCGCTCTTCTCGGTAAAGTCGAGGCCCAGTCCGTAGAAGTGGTTGTCGGCGTGCACTCCGGCTCGTGCCGCGTTGGTCTGAAGGCCGATGCGGCTCGAGCCGGCGTAGTAGGCCTGAGCCTTGGCGACCGTGCCCTCGTCGACCCCATCACTCTGCAGGCGTTCGATCTCGTGGAGCAGCGCCTTGCGGGCTGCCTCCTCCTTGTCTGCGTCACTCGCCAGGTAGGCGAAAAAGAACCCGGCATCCGCCATCGATTGCTCACTGGCAAAAACGGTGTAGGCCAGAGACTGCCGTCCGCGAAGCTCCGCAAAGAAAGTTCCCGAGAGACCAGAGGTCACGTTACGCAGCAACCGGAGAGCCGGCCAGTCTTGGTGATTCCGCGGCACCGTACGATAGCCGAGCAATATCGCCGACTGCTTGCGATCACGAAACTCTGCGGTTTCGATGCGTACCTCGGGAGAGATCGGCGGCGCGGCCCGTCGGCGCTCATCGTCTCTCTTCTGCAGAGTAGCGAAGGTCTGGTTGAACAGATCGCGAGCCGCCTCGGGATCGATGTCGCCCACCACCACCACCGTCGCTTCGTCTGCCACCACATTCCCCGCCCACCAGGCTCCAAGCGCCGCGCGGTCGAGACTTGCCAGGGAAGCCGGATCTCCGTCCTCTGGAAGTCCATAGGGATGACTACCGAACAGCAGTTGGGCCAGCAACTGAAACGGCCGCTGGAAGGCTGAGTCCTTCGCTCGCTTGATCGCCGCGCCCTGCAGGTGTCGCTGCTCCTCGACCTCCCCTTCGAGAAAGGTCGGATGTAACACGATGTCCGCCAGCAAGGCGATCCCAGGTCGGTAGTTCCGGGCGAGGATGTCGACGGTAAAGCCAAAGTAGTCGGAATCCAGTTGCTGGCGCACCGAGGTTCCCAAGAACTCGATCTCACGATCGATCTGCTCAGCCGACCGTGTATCCGTCCCACGCACCATGGTCGCCAACATCAGCCTGGTAATCCCTGCGTTGTTGCTGCTCTCGCTGGTACGGCCTCCGGCAAAGTGAAGCCCGGTGGAGACCACCGGGGCTCCGGGTCGGGGCTCCACGATCAGTGTCATACCGTTGTCGAGAGTCATCTCCTGAACGCCCGAGGCAGCCTCTGCGCCCGCGATCGGTGCCGGCGCGGACGGGGGAGCGATCTCGACCGGCGCCGTCGGCGCCTCGGAGATCGCCGCGATCATCTTCTCGCTCTCGCGCTCGAGAGTGCTCTCCGGCGTCCCCTTGGGCCGATAGTGGTAGAGGGTAAGGTTGTCGAGCGTGAGGTAGTACCGCGCGGCGTCGCGGAGTTTCTCTGGTGTCAGGGCGTCGAGCTCTTCGAGCTGCTTGGCGATTTCATGGAAGTCCCCGCGCGCCTCGTAGCTCGCCAGAGTCTGGGCAGTGCCGAGGGCATCCTCGAACTGGAAAATAAGGTCCGACTCCACCCGGTTCCTGGCCAACGCGACCTCGTAGGCGGTGGGACCGTAGACCCGCAGACGTTCGACCTCGGCCATGGTTCGGCGGTCGACCTCATCGCGCCGCTCTTCGTCGAACGAACTTCTAACAAAGAAGACGCCGACGTCGTCGAAGGTGTAGTGACCCGCACTCGCCGTGCTCGCTCCATCCGGGGCCACCACCCCACGGTAAAGCCGCGACGAGCGACCCTCCCCGAGGATCGATGCCAGCACTCCAAGAGCCACCTCATCGTCGCTGCCCCCCCCCGGAGTGTGCCAGCCGAGGACGGAGTAGCCTTGCGTCAGGTCAGCCTCCGACTGTCCATAGCGGAAGCTCTCCTGAGGCGGCTCTGCGGGCCCTCGCTCCTTCTTCAGCGTCCCCCTGGCCAGCGCCCCGAAGGTCTCCCGAGCCGCCGCCTGAACTTCGGCAACACTCACATCCCCGGCCACCGAAAGAATGAGATTCTCGGGCCGATACAGGGTCTCGAAGAAGGCGACAAGATCGTCCCGCTGGATGTTTCGCAAGACCTCGTTGGATCCGATCCGCCAGCGCTTCATGCGATGCTGGGTGAAGGCGGTTGCCCACATCCGCTCGAGCGAGACCGCCGAGGGATTGTCCAACTTGCGGTTGGACTCTTCGATGACCACCTCGGCCTCCTTGGCCAGTTCCCTCTCATCGAACAGTGGGTTGATCAAGGCGTCCGCCTGGATCTCGAGGCCCCGGCGAAAGCCCTCCTTGGGAACGACGAAGTAGTAGTTCGTGCTGTCGTAGATCGTCCCGGCGTTGGACTGTCCCCCCACACTCGCCAACTCCCCGGCGATCGCCTCGGGTTCGGGGAAGGCCTTGGAACCCTTGAAAAACATATGTTCGAAGAGGTGGGCCATGCCGGCAACCTCGTCGGGTTCGTTGAAATAGCCGGCCTTGACCCAGGTGTTGATCGCCACCACCCCGCTGCCCGGCTGCTCGCTCACCAGAAGCGTGACGCCATTGTCGAGAGTCTCTCGGTGTACCTTGGCGAGGAGTTCGTCGACGCTGGTGGACTCGGCCGCAAAAGCGGTCGTTCCAACCATCGCCGCCAAAAACACAGAGAAACCGACCGCCGCCCCACCAACTCTCAAACTACGCTGACTCATCGCAAAAGCCTCCTGTTACTCAGTCGCCAATTCGACCGCATTCTCCACCGTTATGGTCGCCTGGTACGAGAAAATCCGTTCAGGGTTCTCCGCTTGGGTTACTGGGCAACGCTTGTGTTCTTGGGCAACGCGTGCGTTCAAGGGCAGGTTGCGAACGCCGATGTGTCGTTGATCGCTCCGGCTCGTTGGCCCAACAAGTTCGTGTAGACCGCATCCTCGCCGGTCAGAGTGTCCGTCACCACCAGCTGATATTCGACGTCGGTCGCAGCGGAACCGAAGACCCAGTAGTGACCGTTGTAGCCGCAGCCGTCGATCACCTTGACCAGAAGCTCCCAGTTGGCATCCTCGAAGAACCAGAGGAGACCGGAATCGTCACTGCGACCGGGAACCAGATGTCCCACTCCCACCTCACCCTGGTGGTCACGCCAAGTCAGTTCTACTGCGAACCGTCCCTGCCTCAAACAGAGACGTGTGGAGGTCGGCACGCAGGGACCCGGATAGCGTTGCGCGAGCAGGAAGGCGAATCCTTCGCTGAGAGTTCCCGTCGGCCAGGAACTGTGCCCGTAGCCCTCCGACACCTGTTGCTGATGAGCAATGCCCAGTCGATCCAACATGTCGGTCAAGGGATCGAGAATCCCGTAGTTGGGATCTTCGGTACCGTAGTAGAGACGTATCGGAGGCAAGTAGGTCGGATCCACCGTATCCAGAACCGTCCGAAATGGCGCAGCCAGGGAAAAGATCCCAGCGACATGGAGGTCCGCTGCCAGTCCGGCGACGTAGGCGTAGGCTCCTCCCGAGGAATGACCGGCCAGACCGATGCGAGACCGATCGATCGTTACCTCGGCCGCTAATCCCTCGAGGGCTAGTTCCAGAGTCACCTGATCCCGGCCGACTCCCCATCCGTAATCCGAGACCGACTTGGGGACCAGAAACACGGCGCCCGCAAGTTCAGCCTGCGGCCCCAACTGCGGAAACCATGCCTCGGGGGTCGAACCGGAGCCGTGGAGAAAGACGATGACGGGAAGAGGCTCCGTGACCGGTGCGCTGTCGGGTCGATACCAGCGCGCGTAGGTGCCTGTCTCGGAAATCGCCAGGGTCTTCCAGGTCGCCGCCGAGGCCGCCGCAGCAAAACAAGCCAGGACCAAGGCCATGAGCGTTGAGGAAACACGGACCCTACAAAATCGGAACATCGATGACTAGCCTAGCAGTTCATGGATGCGGCGGGTCCTTCGAAAGCCAACCCCGCGAGGGCCACCCGCACCGCCGGCAACGAGAGGGAGTTGCCCACTAGGCGCCACCCATTGGCTAGCGGCAGTTCGGGCGGCAAAGTGAACCTCTCGGGAAAGCCAAGGAAGGCTAGGATCTCATGGGGCGCGAACCGGCGGACGCCGTCGGTCGTCCGCAGAAAGGAACCACTGCGCACATGGGACCGCCCGTACGCCGAGGTGAAGGTCACGGTCACCGCATTCTCGTCGTTCCGATCCACGATATCCATGGCCGATCGGTACTGAGCGACCAATCGGTCGGAGATCTTCAA
>JAIOJS010000063.1 GCA_019911795.1 Thermoanaerobaculia bacterium
GGATCGGCAGCGTCACCAACATCGGCTTGACCATCAGTCCCAGGGCCATGAGCAGGGCGGTCAACGCCATCCAACGACGAGAGCGCCGCTCTACGTAGCAAACGTAGGCAAAGATGGCGAGGAGGGCGAAGCTCGAGCTCAACACATCCTTGCGCTCCGAGATCCACACCACCGATTCCACCCGGAGGGGATGAACTCCCCACAAGAGGGCGACGGCGGCGGAGCGGAAGGTCGCTGCGGTCAGGCGGTAGAGCAGGAGGAAGAGCAGCGCGACGTTCAGCGCGTGCAGGAGGAGGGAGACGAGGTGGTATCCCTTCGCGTCGACGTCGAAGAGTTCCACGTCGAGAAGGTAGGAGATCCAGGTGAGAGGATGCCAGTTGGAGAGGGTGAATGTAGTGAACGCCCAGCGAACGGAGTCGGCGTGGAGCCCCGATCGGACTACGGGATTCTCCACCACGTATTCGTAGTCGTCGTAGCGAACGAAGCCGTAGTCGAGGGCCGACAGGAAGGGGAGAAGGGCGGCCAGAGCGACGGCCGAGGTGAGGACGAGGACAAGGGTGAAGCTGGCACCCCGTGCTTCCCTCACCGTCGCCTGGCGCCGGCAGTGCTCTTCGGTCCGAGCGACACGAGTCCCAGCCCGATGACGAAGAGCGAGAAGAGAGCGCAGAGGCCACCCCAGAACCAATAGGGCAACCACAGGGCTTCGGCGATCTGAGCCACGTCAGAGGGCATCGGTCCTTGGGCTGTCATGGCGACGTTGGTGAACAGGTAATCGCTTCGAGACCAGGCGCTGAGAGCCAATTGGACTCCAAGGAAGAGGAGGGTGATCTGGGCCACGTGAGCGGGTGCTTTGAGGGCGATGGCCCCGAGGACCAGGGCCAAACAGCCGATGAACAGCAGGCCGAACAGGTTACGAACGACCAGAACCTCGGCGAGGAGAAGGCCCGCGGCGAGGATACCGAGGACGGCTTGGGAGTGCTTGGCTTCACGGCCGGCCCAGAAGGCGAGAGCGGCGGCGAGGGCCGGACCGACGAGTCCTCCCGCGGCCACGATCGCTCGACCCAAGGCTCCCACCGCAGCGGACCAGGCGGCCACCCCGGAGCCGTTGGGCCACATCTTCAGTGACTCGAAACGCCCTCCCACCAGGAGCGCGGCCAGACCGTGACCCATCTCGTGAGCCACGGTGGAGATCAGCATCAACGGGTAGGCGATGTAGTGTCCCCCGGGGATCCAGAACAGAGCCAGGGTAATGACGACCCCGAGAGCGAGGTAACCGGCGGTTCTCCGACCGGGCCGGTTTCGCGTGGCCACCTCCGGTTTATCCCCCGAAGGCATGGGTCAGGTGCATGAGAGCTTGACGTTTCCACCATTCCCAGTTGTGGGAGACATCCCGCCCCCAGATGTCGCGACGGTAGGGGATCTTCTTCGTCTCCAGGACGTCAGCGAGGGCGATCGTCTCCTCGATGCATCCCTCTTCCCAGGCACCCTGGCCGCAGACCAGGACGAGATGGGTGCGTTGACGAATTTTCTCCAGATGGTCTCCGTCGAGGCGCGGTGTGTAGGCGAGGGGGTTGTTGAAGTAGATATCGAGGTTGGAAAAGCCGTCGGTGAAGTGCGTGAGGTCGTAGCGTCCACTCATGCAGAGCGACCACTGAAAGATGTCAGGGTACTTGAGGGCGAAGTTGGCGGCGTAGAAGCCTCCCAGGCTGCATCCAGTCGCCGCCAGGCGGAGGTCTTCGGTCTGACAGTCCTGCCGAATAAACGGTACCAGTTCGGAGACTACGTACTGTTCGAACGCCTGGTGCCTCTTGATTCGGAGGGAGGGATGATCCTCCTTGCGAGTCCAGGCCTGTGAGACGTTGCTCTCGCTGCAGTAGAGCTTGATCTTGCCGGCGGCGAGGAGCGGACCGAGCACTTCGACCATGCCATGGGCATCCCACTCGTGCGCGAATCCGGCGGCCGATGGAAAGACGACCACGGGTTGCCCAAACCACCCGTAACGCCAAAGATGCATGCGTCGACCCATGGCCTGACTCGGAATGAGCTCGTGTTTACGGGGGATTTCCATGGGCGCAACTCTGCATGAGCGAAAGGGCGTCGTCAACCGGCGACTTGAATGAGTCTCGATCGAGTCTTGGTCGAGTCTACTTCCCGTAGTCCTCGAGGACGGCGAAGAGGGCTTCGACGGTGGGAGACATCGGCTGAGAGAGGTTAGGCCGCAGTAGCGCTCGTTGGAGTGCTTCGGGGACCGGAATCTCCAGGCCGAGAATCGGTTCGATGGTGTCGTGGAACTTCGCCGGGTGCGCAGTGCTCAGGAGGACACCTACAGCGTCGGGATCTTGTCGGCGGTAGGCCTGCCAGGCGAGCCAGCCCACCGCGGTGTGCGGATCGAGGATCCGTCCCGTGCGGTCGTAGACCTGCCGGATAGCCCCGCGGATCTCCTCGTCGGAGTGGGAGGAGGCGATGACGTCGCGTCGGAGGGCTGCGATGTCCTCTCGGTAGAGATAGCGAATCCGTTCGAGATTGCTGGGATTGCCGACATCCATGGCGTTGGCAAGGGTACGCACCGAGGGCCGGGGAGTGAAGACCCCACTCGCCAAGTACTCGGGGACCACGTCGTTGGCATTGACCGCGGCGACGAAGCGGCGCACGGGGAGTCCGCTGAACTTGGCGAGCAGGCCCGCAGTCAGGTCGCCGAAGTTGCCGCTGGGAACGACGAACACCACGCGGTCGCGCTGTTCGGTGGGAAGTTGACGAAATGCGTGGACGTAGTAGGTCACCTGCGGCAGTAGCCGGCCAAGGCTGATCGAATTGGCAGACGTGAGCTGCAGTCCCGCGTTTCCATCCGCACGGAGGTCGGTACGGGAGAGGGCTTCTTTGACCATGCGCTGACAGTCGTCAAAGGTTCCCTCGACCGCGAAGGCGTGGATGTTGCCGCCGAGTCCCGCGAACTGAAGCTCCTGACGGTCGCTGACCTGTCCCTTGGGATAGAGAACGACGACTCGTGTGCCGGCAACTCCGTGGAAGGCGTCGGCGACGGCGCCGCCGGTATCTCCCGAGGTTGCAGTGAGGATCGTGAGGTCCTCACCGGGCTTCGAGGTTGCAGCGAACAGCCGGGCCAGGACACGAGCTCCGACGTCCTTGAAGGCCAACGTCGGGCCGTGGAACAACTCCAGGACTTTGGTGTGGTCGTCGAGGTCAGTGACGGGGACCGGAAAGTCGAGAGACTCCTCGAGGAGTCTCGACACCTCGTCCATCGGGAGGTCGGCGGAGAGGTAAGGAGCGAGAACCTCGGTGGCGGTGGTGCTGAGGCGTTCGGGGGCCCGGGCAGCGGCCATGAACGGAGCCACTGTCAACGGCGGGATGGTCCGAGGGACGTAGAGGCCTCCGTCTGGGGCGAGTCCACGCCGCAGCGCGACGGGGAGGACAGTGCCTTGCCCCTGGCCAAACGGTTCGCGGGTGCTTTGATACCTCATCGTGGTCATCGCGTGGGTCCCGAGTCGTCGAGGACCCGCGCTCCCGACGCCGGCAGGGCGGAGATCAGTCGCTGGACTTCTAGGCCGGTGGCCTCAGCCAGGGCTGAGGACATCGCCTTCTCGATCCCCCGCGCCTGGTGATCTCGAGCGAGGGCGAAGAGGGAGGGGCCGGAACCCGACAAACCGACACTCAGAGCGCCGGCCTTTTTTGCGGCGCGACAAGCGGCGCCGAATCCTGGGATCTGACCCGCCCGGCGCGGTTCGGCGATCTCGTCGACCATGGAGCGGCCGAGGAGTTCGAGATCGCCGGTATGCAGTGCGTGGACCAGGGCTGCCAGATTACTCCACTGGTTGCGGGCCTCTGCGAACGGGATCTCAGAAGGAAGCAGTTCACGCATGGTGCGGGTGGCGAGCTCGATGGCGGGACGCACGACGACGAACGCCAGTCCCGTGGGAACGGGAAGACTCAGAACCTCGAACGGTTCTCCTTGGCGGACCGCCACCCAGCCGCCCCAAAGAGAGGGTGCGACGTTGTCGGGATGACGGGCTCCGCACGTTGCCTCTTCGGCGTCGAGCGTCGCAGCGAGGAGTTGGTCGCGGGTCGATCGCAGATCCAACAGAGCGTCCACCGCGACCACCGCGGCGACTGCGCTGGCCGCACTCGATCCTAGACCGCTACCCAGGGGCAGTCCCTTGTCGAGCTCGAGAACGATCCCCTCGGTCGATCCAGCGGACCGCAGGAGGGACAGGGCCGCGATGCCGCAGGTGTTGTGGTCGGCATCCACCGGGAGTCGTCCACCGTCGCCGCGGACCGCCTCGATCCGAACTCCGGGCACCTCGCTACGGGTGGCTAGGACGGTGTCTCCGATCCCTTCGAGGGCGACCCCGAGGGTATCGACGCCGCAGCCGAGATTGGACAGACTTCCGGGAGCGAAGGCTCGTACGGTTCTTGGGGCCGAAATGCCTTCGGTCATTCCCGCACCGCAGGGGAGGGGGCCCGCAGACCGGGTATCAGTCCCTTGGCCACGACCTGTTCGGCCACCAGCAACGAACCTCCCGCCGCGCCGCGGAGCGTATTATGGGAGAGGACTACCATTTTGATCCCGAAGAGAGGACAAGGCCGGATCCTGCCCACCGTCACCGACATGCCGCCGCCGCGGTCACGGTCGAGCCGAGGTTGGGGTCGGTCGGGCTGGTCGGTGACGACGATCGGTAGGTCGGGTGCGGTGGGGAGGTGGGCGGTGGTCGGAGAACGGTAGGACTCGAGGACCCTGGTCACGGCGTCGACCGAGGGCTCGCCGCGCAGGCGCAGCGAGAGGCACTCGGTGTGTCCGTCGCTGACCGCGACTCGATTGCACTGTGCACTAACGGTAAACGAGGCAGCTTCGATGCCGTGGGGACCGAGCGTTCCGAGAATACGCAGCGGTTCAGTTTCGAGCTTCTCCTCTTCGTTGCCGATATAGGGAACGACGTTGTCGAGCGCCACCATGCTGGGCACGCCGGGAATGCCGGCACCCGAGAGCGCCTGCAGGGTCACGACGGACAGGGCCTCGATGCCAAAGGCCTCGTGCAGTGGTGCGAGGGCTAGGACCAGGCCGATGGTGGAGCAGTTGGGGTTGGTGACGAGGGCACCGCCCTTGGGGAAGGACTGCCGCTCGAGAAGCCCCAGGTGGTCCTCGTTGACCTCGGGCACCATGAGCGGCACGTCGGGATCCATCCGGTGGGCGGAGGCATTGGAGACTACGAAGTGACCCGCCGCCGCCAGGTCACGCTCAACCTCTCGGGCCACTTCGCTGCTGAGCGCGGAGAAGAGGAGCTGGGGGGAGAGTCCGCGGCCGGTGCGTTCGACGACCAGGTTCGACGCTGCACTCGGCATGGCGTCGGGAAGAGCCCAATGAGCGGCTTCGCCGTAGCGACGCCCGATCGATCGATCGGATCCGGTGACGCAGGTCAGCTCGAACCAGGGGTGATCCCTCAATAGGGTGATAAAACGTTGGCCGACGCTGCCGGTAGCGCCGAGAACCCCAACCGGGATCTTGGGCACCGAGGAGGATCTTGACGGGGTCACGGTCGAACTCATGAGGTGGGCTCCGGGGAGGCGGGCACCGGAGGCGAGATGGAGTCCCGTCCGGGTAGGGAATCGAGGATTCTCGAGATGTCGACGAGCATGCCGCACGCGGTGACGGCTGGACCCGCTCCCGGCCCGCGAACTACCAGCGGAGTGTCCGGATAGAGCTTAGTGGTGAAGGCGACGAGGCTCTCCGGTCCTGCAGTGTCGAAGCAGGGATGTTCCGGCCCTACCGCGCGGAGGCCAGCTGAGGCCTCGACGCCGTCGAAAGAGACGACGTAGCGCCACCGCAGGCCCTCTCGTTCAGCTTCCTGCTGCCGACGGGCAAACTCCTCGTCGACCTGCGGCAGACGCCGCCATAGCTCCGCGGGGTCCAGGCTACTCCATTCGTCGCCCTCGACAAAGGGCTCTAAGCGGACATCTTGTGGCTCCAGGGAATGCCCGGCGACGCGAGCGAGAATGCAGATCTTCCGTCGTGCGTCTTCGCCCGAGAGGTCGTCCCAGGGGTTGGGTTCCAGGTAGCCGAGTCGGTTGGCATCTTGCATCGCCTCACTGAAACGTCGGCCTTGACGAAGGGCCTCGCAGAGGAAGCTGAGCGAACCCGAGACGACGCCGACCACTCGGGTGAGGGTGTCTCCGGCATCGAGTTGGGCGATCAGGGTCGACAGAACGGGGAGGCCGGCACCGACGGTAGCTTCGAAGCGGACTGCGCCGCGGCGGGGTCGGGTCG
>JAIOJS010000064.1 GCA_019911795.1 Thermoanaerobaculia bacterium
CCCTGCAGGGCATCGGCGACGGTGACCCCCGTCTCCCCCGCCCCGGCGATGACCACCAGGTCTTCGTGAGATACCACCCCGGAGACCATCTCCTCGAAGCGAGGCATGACCTCGGCACTTGCCAAGAGAAGGGCCTCGTCCCCGGGTGAGGCCTGGTCGTCTCCGGTAGGGATGACCAGCTCACCCTGACGGAAGTAGCCCACCACCAGCGCGCCCTTGGGAATCCCGATGTCGCGCAAAGGAGCCCTCGTCAAACTCGAGTTGGGCTTCAACCTGAACTTGCGAAGCTGCACCTTACCGCCGGCGAGGTACTCGACGGCCATAGTCTGGTGCCCACGGAGGTGGTCGAGAATGCGCACCGTGGTCAGCAACTGCGTCGACAGAAGAAGATCGATGCCGAAGGCTTCCTCGTACGTCCGTCGGTGTGCGATGACCTCTTCCGCGATGTGGACTCGCACCACCGTGCGGCCCACTCCCAGGCGACGCGCGAGTAGAGATGCCACCATGTTTGCCTCATCCGACGACGAGACCGCCATCAGCAGTTCGGCCCTCCCCACCTCGGCCTGTTCGAGCACCGGCAGGTAGGCGCCATTGCCGGCTACGACGGCGACGTCCAACGCTTCTTCGAGGCTCGCCCTTCGACCGGGGTCCGACTCGATAACCACCACCTCGTGACCGGCTTCCGACAGGACCCGAGCGAGATGAAATCCGACCTCCCCGGCACCCATGATCACATATCTTCTTCGCTCCATCATTCCTCCTACCGCGCAAAGCTTACCGGGGATTGTCCGCCGAGCTCGCAACCTGGCTCGGGCAGCGACGTATTGTCCTTCATCTGCTTGACGCGAACCAGTGGATATTGATCTAATGGCACGCAGCGATCCTAGTTATTTCATACGATTGGTAAGGTCCGGCCTTGCCTCGGGTTAACCCTGCTCCACCTCGATTAGCCGATCTACATGTTTACGAAGGAGACAACGGTATGCGATCCAAACTCTCGGTTCTGGCCCTAGTACTGGCCTTCCCGGCCCTGGGCTTCGCCCAAGGTCAACTCACGGGGACTCTCACCACGGCAGACGGCCCGCTGGGTGGCGCAACCGTCGTCATCAACGAAGTAGCGATGGCCGAGATCACGCAACCCGACGGCTACTACTTGCTGAAGGGAGTCCCGGCTGGGACCTACACCGTGACCTTTTCCCTCGGGGAGCACATCACGACGGTCAACGATGTGACCATCAACAGCGGCCAGGCAACGACCCTGAGCGAGTTACTGGACTGGGATGTCAGCTTCGCTGAGACCATCACCGTCTACTCCGCCTCGCGGCGTCGCGAGCGGATCGTCGAGGCCCCCGCTGCGGTGACCGTGATCTCGGAACTCGAGATCGAGCGCGAGTCGTCGCATGGTCAGTTGCCTCGCCTGCTCGAAGCTACGCCGGGAGCGGAGATCACCCAGAGCGGTCTCTACGACTTCAACCTCAACACCCGAGGGTTCAACAGTTCGCTGAATCGTCGCGTACCCGTTCTGCTCGATGGTCGCGACCCATCGGTTCCCTTCCTTGGAGCCCAAGATTGGCCCTCTCTCGCCTCCTCCATCGACCTGGCGTCGGCGGAACTCGTGCGGGGTCCTTCCTCCGCACTCTACGGAACCAACGCCTTCAACGGCATTCTCAACCTGACCACCAAGTCCCCGCGGTTCAGTCGCGGCGGCGAGTTCCGCCTCAGCGCCGGCGAACTCTCGACCCTCCGTGGTGATCTTCGCTTCGCCACCGAAGTAGGTGAGAGCAGCTACTTCAAAGTGATGGGCAGTCTTACCCAAAGTGATGACTTCTACGTCTCGCGCAACGTAGCCCCGGAGTACTCGCAGTTCTGTACCGCGGGTATCTCCAAGGACTGCCTCCGTCGCGAAGCGGTCGGCGTCG
Organism: Thermoanaerobaculia bacterium; assembly: GCA_019911795.1. Classification (GTDB taxonomy): domain Bacteria; phylum Acidobacteriota; class Thermoanaerobaculia; order Multivoradales; family JAIOJS01; genus JAIOJS01. Next base: position 1,920 of record JAIOJS010000064.1, read on the forward strand.
CGACCGACGAGGACAAAATTGCGCTTGGCAGCATCCGCTTCGATCATTACTTCGGCAGCGGTGACGTCCTTACCGTCGAAGGCGGGTATTCGACAGCCGAGGGTCCCGTCCTCCAGACTGGCATCGGTCGCATCCAGGTCCTAGAAGCCAACCGCCCCTGGCTTCGTCTCAACTACAACAGCGATCACTTCAACATTCTTTCGTACTACAACGATCGCGATGCACCTGAACAGCTGTCTCTCGCGTCGGGTCAGAACCTGATTCTCGACGCCACGATCTTTGCCGCCGAGGTTCAGGCCAACACTGGCTTTGGCAAAGGCAAGGGACAGCTCGTCGGCGGCGTCTCTTACCGAGACGAGGACATTTCTTCTAAGGGAACCCTTACCGCGAACGACGTGGGCGGTGACCGCCAAGCCATCTTCGGACAGGTCGAGTACGCCTTCACCGATCGCTTCAAGACGGTGCTCGCCGCACGCTACGACGACAGCTCGTTGCACGATTCCAAGGTGGCTCCCAAGGTCGCCTTGGTCTTCGCCCCCAGTACCAACCAGACTCTGCGGTTGACCTACAACGAGGCCTTCCAGTCGCCGAACTACTCGGAGTTTTTCCTGCAGGCAGCGGCAGGAGCTCCGGTTCCTCTGGCCAGCGCCGCGACCGGTGCGGGGCTCCCCGCGGCAGCGCTTGCGCCTCTCCTGACCCAGCTCGGATTCGAAGGAACTCCAGTTTTGGCCCTTGGAAACTCCAACCTGGAACTCGAAGAGATTGCGACTTGGGAGATCGGCTACAGCGGGATCCTCGGCGGCAAGCTCTTCCTCACCGCCGACTACTACCAGAGCGACCTGGAGAACTTCGTCACCGACCTCCTGCCCGGCGTTAATCCGGCTTTCGCTCCCTACCAAACCCCTATCGCGCTGCCGCCAAGCGTCCAGGCAGGCCTCTTCGGCTTCCTCCAGGCCGCACTCGGCAATAACTTCCCCGGTCTCACAAACCAGGCCGACGGATCTCCGGCAATTGTCGTGTCGTACGCCAACGCCGGATCTGCCGAGAGCGAAGGCGTCGACCTCGGTCTCAACTGGTACGTCACTCCGCAGTGGAACGTGTCGGCGACGTATAGCTGGTTTGATTTCACGGTGATTTCACAGCAGCTCGGCGACCAGTTGCTGCCGAACTCACCCGAAAATTCCTACAGCGTAGGCCTGACCTACGCGAACGATAGCTTCGACATCGGCCTCACCGGACGCTTCGTCGAGTCTTTTGACTGGGCCGCGGGCGTCTTCCAGGGCCCAATCCCCTCGTACGAGGTCTTCAACCTGTCCGCTAACTACCACTTCAACGACAGCTGGTCGATCGGCCTGAATGTGGCGAACATGTTGGACGATGAGCACTACGAAGCCTTCGGCGGCGACCTTCTAGGCCGTCGGGCGCTAGCTAGCGTCAAGTTCGGCTGGTAAGACTCGGTTAGTCAATAAAGCCTCCAACCCTACGGAAATCGCCGTCCTCTCGCTCGAGGGGACGGCGTTTTTCGTTCTGGAAGTCTCCTTCCTCCCGTTTGATCGAACTGCAAACCCAGAACACGTTGACATCCGACATCGGCCTAACTTAGACTCAGCGTCCGTTTTGTCGGGGCGTAGCGCAGTCTGGTAGCGCACCTGCCTTGGGCGCAGGGGGTCCTCAGTTCAAATCTGGGCGCCCCGAATTCGGACCCAGCCCAATTGTCGGAAAGCTGCCTGTAGCTCAGTTGGATAGAGCGGCGGCCTTCTAAGCCGCGGGTCGGGGGTTCGAATCCCTCCAGGCAGGCCAATCCCCGGCGAAAGCGGAGTTTCTCGGCAACGAGGCACTAACCCAGTTCCTTACAAGTTATGGTGAGCGTAGTTCAATGGTAGAGCCCTGGATTGTGGTTCCAGTTGTTGGGGGTTCGAGTCCCCTCGCTCACCCCAATTTTCTTGATAGATTTTTTAACAGATGCAGCGCAACCAACCGGTCGGCAGCATCGACAAGACCCTCTCCAGGTCTAAGACCATCGCCAAGTTCAAACGGACCGCAGCGATGCCTAAGCACTCCTCTCATCGCGCCCGTAGCTCAGCTGGATAGAGTGTCGGCCTCCGAAGCCGAAGGTCGCAGGTTCAAATCCTGCCGGGCGCACCATGCAATCGGTCCTTCGCATCTACACCGGCCGACCGGACTCCCCACTGTTGTCCGCTAGTCACTCCTAAGACCGGACCGCAGCATGACCGATCGAGACTCCGGTAGTGCTCTCCCCTCGACGCAGTCGCCCCCCTCGACCAAGTCGTGCCCAACCTGTGGGGAGTCGATCCGCTTCGAGACCGCTTTCTGTGGGCACTGTGGTGGTATCGCCACCTCGCACCGCGTTCAGGAGATGGCGGCCAAGTGGTCCAACCTCTCAGCGACCGCCCGACAACATACGGTAGGGCTCTTGAGCGCCTTGGAGCGTTCCCAGTTGCGAGCCGTGCTCGCGGACCAAGCCGCCGCGAATCCCACTCCCCGACCCCGACTAGCCGACGATCCCCTGACCCGGGCGATCCTTCCGGTTGGGCGTTCCCTCTGGGCGATCGCGGCGGGATACCTCGGTATCTTCTCGCTGCTCCTCATCTTCGCACCCTTGGCCATAGTGACCGGCATCCTCGCCATTCGAGACATTCGGAAGCACCCAGAGAAACGAGGATTGGGGCGAGCCTGGTTCGGAATCATCATGGGTGCGCTAGGTACCCTGATCCTCCTGGCTGTGGTTTTGTCTGCGGCCGCCGCAGGCTCTTGATTCGCCGTTCGGCGGCCAGAGATGCACGATCCAGGGCCGCGAGAGCCTTCGCGGACTCGTCGCGCTGGCACCGTTCATGTCACCGTGCTATACTTTCGCCCTGACTTTCGGAGAAAACGCTAGGAGGTTCCGATGAAGACTACCCTGATCTCCACTCTTGGATGCGCCCTGCTGCTCACCTTGCTCGCAGGATCCGCAACGGCCGAGACCTACACCATCACGATGACTAACGGAACGACCTTCCAGAGTCGCTACGATCCCGTCGAGGCGCCGTGGGACGAGAACAAGATCCTCTTCCTCAATGAGTACGGCACGCACATGACTCTGATCAAAGATGATATCGAGAGTGTCACCGCTGCCTCCGAGACCAATGGCTTCGGTCGCGTAATCGACTCCACGACGATCGACCTCGGAATTCTCTTGGTCGATGTCCCGAAGCCAGAGGAGCAGGATTCTCAAGAGACACAGCGTGAGAACTTCGCCTCCTATCTGGACGCGGCCAATGCCCGCTACTCGGTCGATCAGTTCGTCGACCCGAGCCAAGCTGGGGCCGGTGGGTTGCCCGCCTGGGGCGCGGTCGGCGGAACTGCCGACAACTTCTAGCACTCCAGCTAGATCGCCAGAATCGGGACTCCCTCGCGCCTGAGCCCTCTCGCCTGAGCGATTTCCGCCAGATCATCTGCTAGACTTCGGACGCCGTCGCGATACCTTCGCGACGGCGTTTCGCTAGGCACCATCCGACTGTCGGGTGGCGCTGATGTTGCGGCGTAAGGGAAGCCGGTAGAAGCCGGCGCGGCCCCCGCCACTGTATCCGGGGACGACTCTCCTGTTATCCACTGCGGTTGTGACCGTGGGAAGGTAGGAGATGAGGTTGATCCGGGAGCCAGGAGACCTGCCGCAACGGTCCGGTCGTTTGTAAGAACGACCACGTTCCGCCTCCGGGGTGAGTGGCGGCTCTACGGTATTTCCGTGAGTCGTCCGAGGCGAGCGCTCTCCACCATGGAGACCTTGTCCAATGTATCGATTCACCATGGCTACCCTTAGCGGTGCCGCCCTCCTTCCTACCCTCCTTCTCGCGGTTCAACCCAGTCCTCAGGGCACCCCCCCCT
>JAIOJS010000065.1 GCA_019911795.1 Thermoanaerobaculia bacterium
GAATGGAGCGCTGAAGATCTTGCGACTGAAGACCCCGCCAATCAGGTCGCAGACGCCCGTTTTGGAGAAACGATCGAGGTCACAGTGGCCAGTCTGGTAACCCGCGTGGTGGACTCGCATGGGGAGCCGATCCTGGGGCTCGGACCGGACGACTTCAGGGTGCGTCTCGGTCGTCAGGAGGCGACCGTCCTCGCCGTCGACTGGGTCGATCAGTCCCGCCCGGCCCTCAAGTCGCTGTCCGCCGATCGGAGCCATGACATTCCGCGACTCGCCCCACCGAGTACCTCGACCGCGCCGCTCTTCCTCTTCTTTACCCAGGCCGGCCTCGACAAGTCCTACACCACCGGCGCCATGCGCTTCCATCAGGTAGTGGATGAGTTGATCGCCGACCTTCCTCCTGGGGCCTTGATCGGCGTCGTTGCCTTCGACTCCCAGCTCCGGCTGCGCCAGGATTTCACCGACGACCACCCGCGGGTCATGGAGGCCCTGAAGCGCTCTATCGGCTTCGGCGGGCTCGGCACCGAGCGCCGTCAGCCGCCGCCTTCTTTGGCGGCCACCCTCGACTTTCGTGCCGCTCGTGATGCCGCCAGTCCCGAAGTGGCCCTGCGCCTCACCGCGGAAGCACTGGGACGTCTCCCCGGCGAGAAGACGATGATCTACCTCGGCTGGGGACTGGGAACATTCAGTCGCGAGGGCGTGCGGATGACGGCTGACTACGAGCCGGCTCGACTCGCGCTGCGCCAAGCCAACACCACGGTCTTCGTACTCGACACCACCGATGCCGACTCCCACTCGCTCGAGGTCGGTCTGCAACGGGTCGCCCGCGACACCGGCGGAACCTACGAGAAAACCAACCAGTTTCCGCGCCGCGCCGCCGCCCGCCTCGGTCGCACTCTGGGCGGCTACTATCTGATCGCGGTCGACCGTTCCGGTCTGAACGCCAACCGCAAAGAATGGCGGGTGGAACTGCGCGAACGACCGGGTACAGTCCTCGTCGCTCCGACACCCCGCTAGGATTGGCCAGAAACGAGGGCTGGCCAGGAACGAGCCGCGACCCCAACCGGAGCTGCTACGATCTCGGCCTAGGGTCCCCGCAGCTCTGCATCCCAACCCCCTACACACACTCCAAAGGAAACTCATGGTCTCCCGATATCCCGCCTTCACTCCTGCCCTCGTCGTCCTCAGCGCGGTCCTCTCCCTCGGTCCGACCTCTGCCTTCGCTCAGGAAGTCACCGTTGCTCCCGAAGCGGAGGTCCCGAGTTTCCAGGACTACGACCCACCCTCCACCCTGGTGGTACCCGAGCACCCCGTCACCCGAGCCAGGTTCCCCTTCATCGACGTCCACAATCACCAGTTCGGCATGCCGACTCAGGATCTCAGTGAGGTCACTGCCGCCATGAACCAACTCAACATGGCCGTCATGGTCAACCTGAGTGGTCGCGGCTTCCGGAGGGTCACCCTGCCCGACGGCTCCACTCTGTTCGATACCCAGGACGAGGACTACCTGAAAAAGGCGGTGAGCCATTCCCGCGAGACGGCGCCGGGACGCTTCGTCGTCTTCACCAACATCTCTTTCGCCGACTTCGGCGCCGAGGGTTGGACCGAGCGCACGGTGGAGGGATTAAAGCGCGACGTCGCCAACGGTGCCCAGGGCCTCAAGATCTACAAGAACCTCGGACTTACGGTGGTCGATCTCGACGGCAAGCGAGTCGCCGTCGACGATCCTCGCCTCGATCCAGTCTGGGCCCAATGCGGTGAACTCGGCATTCCGGTGCTCATCCACACCGGCGAGCCCGCCTCCTTCTGGAAGCCGAAGGACGGTAACAACGAGCGCCTCCTCGAGCTGATCGAGAAGCCCGATCGCTACCGGGATCCTGAGACCAACCCCTCCTGGGAAGACCTGATGGCCGAGCAGCACGCCATCTTCAAGCGCCACCCGGGAACCACCTTCATCAACGCCCACCTCGGCTGGATGGGCAATGATCTAGATCGCCTCGGCAAGCTCCTCGACGAGATGCCCAACGTCTACACCGAGATAGGGGCCGTCCTCGCTGAACTAGGTCGCCAGCCCCGCAACGCCCGACGCTTCTTCATCGAGCACCAGGACCGCGTTCTCTTCGGCAAAGACAGCTGGGTGCCCTCGGAGTACGCCTACTACTTCCGGGTGTTGGAGACCGACGACGAGTACTTCGACTACTATCGCCGCCGGCACGGGCTGTGGAAGATCTACGGCATGGACCTTCCCGACGACGTGCTGAAGAAGCTCTACTACAAGAACGCGCTCCGCATCCTCCCCGGCATCGATCCGTCGGCATTCCCGGAATGACCTCCCTGGAGTCTCCTCCCATGCAGGAAAATCTGACCCTCACCTTCGACTCGTTCTGGAGCTGGTTGACCCGGCACCCCAACTGCATCCTTCGAGCCGGGACTCCCGAGACCGTCCTCTACGACGACGAAGACCTGCACTGGCACTTCGGCACCGAAGATCCCGGCACCCTGGTAGTTCAGCTAATTCGCGGCAAGCGGATGCTCGGTGAACTCCTCATCGCCTCGGAGCCGATCGTCTACGTCGAAGGCACCCGCGGCGACCACGACGACGAATTCGTCTTCGAGCTCGTCGTCGAGACCGAGAACGACCGGATGTCCGCCTACTTCTTCGTCCTCGCCCACGGCTTCGACGTCGAGGAGGAAGACCCTACTCCACGTCGGGTTCATTAGCAGTTTCAGACGCTCGAGAATCGCCTTGAACTGACCGAGACTACGCGATGACATCGCCTGGAGCGCCCCTACCGAGCTTCGCTCGACCCTAGGGCGAACAGGAGTGCCCCGGGGTTGTTGAATAACCCCGGAGCTGTTTTCTGCCGCAGCCTCGGACTACCGCTGACTCTTCAAATAGCGCAGCAGATCACTATCCGTCGACAGGATCAGAGTGTCGTGCGCCCCCAAGATCATCTGGTAGGTCTCCAGGCTCTTGGAGAAGCGGTAAAACTCCTCGTCCTGCCCGTAGACATCGGCGTAGATGCGGGTCGACTCGGCCTCGGCGCGGCCTTTGATCTCCTGCGCCGTGCGGTAGGACTCCGAGTCGATCTGCTTGAGTTCCTGCTGAGTTCCACCCGAGATCTCGGCGCGCTTACCCTCACCCTGGGCGCGGTAGCGCTCGGCGATCCGCTCCTGCTGCGAGACCATGCGGTTGTAGACCTCGGTCCGCACCTGCTCGGTGTAGTCGATGCGCTTGATCCTCAAGTCCTTCAGCACGATCCCGAGGTCGAGTTCGGCTAGCTTGGACTGGCAGATCTCGAAGATGCGCTCTCGAACCTCTTCGCGTTTACCTGCGGCATCCAGTGAATCGTCGGGAACCACTGCCGCTGCGGCCGCTTCCGCGTCCGAATCGGCGTCGGCATTGACCGCTGAGACGAACCCTAGGCGATCAGTCTCCAGGGGTCGATCCGTGCTTCGCACCAATTCCAGGAGGAAGTGGGTCGACACCACATCGCGGACCGAACCATCGAGGATGTCGTCGAGACGACTCTGGGCCCCCGCCTCGTTCTTCACCGCGTTGTAGAAACGCTCGGCATCCGCGATCTGCCAACGAGCGAAGGTATCGACGTAAATGAACTTCGAATCCTTGACCGGAATCCGTTCCGGATCACCATCCCACGACAGGATCCGTGAGTCGAACATCTTGACGTCATCGAAGAACGGCGCCTTGAAGTGCAGACCGGGGCCATGCTGCTCCTTGACCTTACCCAGTCTGAGAACAAGGGCGGTTCGACCCTCCTTGACCACGAAGAGGCAGGAGGTGAGAGCGAGGAAGGTGATGAAGATCAGGACGAGAACGGGGACGCGCTTCATTGGCCACCTCCTTGCGCGGCCGCGCCAATCATTGCTTTGGACCCCGACGAGTCTCCGAAGTCGAGTAGCGGCGTCAACCCCTCCACTGAATCGTCGACCACCAACTTACTGCCGATTCGTGGCATCACCTCTTGCATCGCTTCGAGGTAGAGCCTCTGGCGAGTCACCTGAGGGGCCTTGCGGTACTCGGAAAGGAGCAACTGGAATCGCTCGGTGTCTCCCAAAGCTCGGTTGATCCGTTCCACCTTGAAGCCTTCGGCCTGGGCGATTCGCTCCTTGGCCTGTCCCTCCGCCTTGAAAATGATCCGATTGCGCTCCTGGAGAGCCTCGTTGATCGCCTGCTCCATCTCCTGCAGGGCACGGTTGACCTCCTCGAAGGAGTCTTTCACCGGATTCGGTGGGTGGACGTCCTGCAGCTGCACGAGTTTGATGTCGACCCCGGCGTCGTAGGAATTGAGGATCAACTGAAGGCGCTCGCCCACCTGCTCTTCGATGTCGTGGCGTCGTGTCTTGATCACTTCGTTGAATCCGAGGTCGCCGACGACTCCCCGCATCTCCGCCTCGGCGACGCTCCGGATCGTCTCACCGACGTCGCGCACTGCGAAGAGGTACTTGTACGCATCTTCGATGCGATACTGCACCACCCATTCGACATCGGCGATGTTGAGGTCACCGGTCAACATGAGCGACTCGTTCTCGAACCCCTCCTTCTTGTAGGTGCTCCGCTGTGCCGCCTTGTCGGTGCGGAAGCCGAACTCCTCCTTGAGCTGACGCTCCACCGGTACCTTGATGACCGAGTCGATGAAAGGGATCTTGAAGTTCGGGCCCGGATCCGTGGTCCCCGAGTACTTCCCGAAGCGAAGCACCACACCCTTCTCGAACGAGTCGATCTGATAGTAGGAGTTGAGAACGACTAGGGCTAAAAAGACGAGGGCAATAACTAACCCAGCCCCACCGAGCGATCCCTTGGGGAGGCGCGGCAGGTCGGGAAAGTCGACGAGTTTTCCGTCGGATCCATTGGCTGATTTCATCTCGTCAGAGTATCAAGGTTGGGGCACCGGGTCGAGGTAGAGTT
>JAIOJS010000066.1 GCA_019911795.1 Thermoanaerobaculia bacterium
CTCAACCCCGCATCGCTGTGAAGGCTGGACGGCTCTTCCAAACGACGGATGGGATCGAGGGTCGATTCTCGACTTTTCCTAGAGCCTGGTCCCATGGCTAGCCTCAACTTCTATATTCAACACGACAGGAGTTCGCGCGAATGAGTGGTCGCCACCTGATGAACCGACTGTTCTACTTCACTATCGAGGATGAGAGCATGCTCGCCGAGTCCTTTGCCAAGCTGGAGAGAGACTTCTTCGCCGTCGCCTACAAGGTTGACGGGACCGAAGATGTCTTCATCACCACCCAGGAAACGAAGGAGGCCTTCGATCGGCACGATGTTTCGTTCACCGTGCTGGCCGAGGAGGAGACCTCGCGGGTTGCGGTCTTCCACAGCGCCCTCTCGCAGGAGGAGCTGGGGGACTACGACGATTCCCTCAAGGCGCTGGCACTGGCTCGTCGTGCGGTGGCCATCGCCTGCGTCGGTCGCAACGGCGACAAGGACCTGGGTTTTGACCTGAGTACCAGCATCGGCAAGTACACCTACTTCACCGCGCCGGCCGGACACACCTACATCTGGCGGGTGTTCGGCGATCGCACCGAGGCGAGCGATTTCCTCGACAAGCTGACCGCTGGACACAAAGAGGCCATGGAGTGGGCCGAGGCGATCCCGCTGGAGTCTTCAGACGAGCTGCAGACCTTCGGCTGATTCCACGCTGTTCCGTTGACATCGAGTCCCGTGAGCCAGGCCAACCTCTTTAGCCACACCTACAGCGTTTCTCAGCTCGCGGACGACATCAAGGTCTTCCTGGCGGAGGCGTTTCCGAGCGTCTGGATCGTCGGAGAGATCCAGCGTCTGCGGCGGAGTCAGCGCGGTCACGTCTACTTCGAGTTGGTGGAGAAGGGGGCCGGTGACGAGATCATCGGTCGCCTCGAGGCGGTGTTGTGGCGGACGGCGGCGGAACGAGTTCGGCGGCAGCTGGCCTCGTCGGAACAGGAATTGACCGAGGGTGCGCAGATCCGCTGTCGCGGGCGGGTGGACTTCTACCCGCCGGGCGGGCGGCTCCAACTGTCGATCGACGAGGTCGATCCTGTCTTCTCCCTGGGCCAGCTGGAACGGCGTCGCCGTGAGACGCTCTCGGCTTTAGCCGCGGCGGGCCTGCTCGACCGCAATGCCTCCCTCGACCTGTCGCCGGTGCCTCTGCGCATCGGACTGGTCACCTCCTTCGGTAGCGCTGCCTACCACGACTTCATGGCGACCCTCGTCGCTTCGCCCTATCGCTTCGAGGTCCTGCTGGTGCATGCGGCGGTCCAGGGGGTGAGTGCCGAGCGCGAGATCGCGTCGGCTCTCGGGGTCCTGGTGGGACACGCGGTCGACGCGACGGTTCTGATCCGAGGCGGAGGCTCGCGCAGCGACCTGGCGGCCTTCGACAGTCGTCGCATCGCCGAGGCGGTCGCGCGGCATCCGGTTCCGGTGATTACCGGGCTGGGACACGAGATCGACAGTTCGGTGAGCGATCGGGTGGCGCACACCGAGGTGAAGACGCCGACGGGAGCGGCGGAGTTCCTCCTCCGTCGCGTCGAGATCGCGGACGCCGGTCTCTACGAGGTCAACCGACGTCTGACCGAGGCCTCACGGATTCGTGTGCAGGATGGACGCTCGCTGTTGCGGCGGACGCAGCAGCGCTTCGTCGCGACCGCCCATCGTACCCAGCGCGATCGCGCTCGTCTGGCCGAGTTCGGTCGGCTCCTGAATCTCATCGGTCGCCAACGAATCCAGACTGAGCGGCGGGACCTCGAGGGGCTCGGAGAGCGCATGCGTCGAGCGGCGCCGCGGCGGCCGGCCGAAGCCCGGCAGCATCGCGATCGCTTGGCCGGTCAACTCCTGCGTGGGGCTCGATACCTCCTGGCGCAGGCCGGGGGCGAGGTCGAGGCGCGGTCGCGACTGTGTGTTCAGTTCGACCCGGCCCGGGTGCTGGAACGGGGGTTCAGTGTCACTCGATCCGAGGATGGGACCATCGTGCGTCGCGCTTCCGAGGTGACCTCGGGACAACGCCTCGTCACCCGCCTGGTCGAAGGGTCCGTCACCAGTCGGGTCGAGGATGCACTTGAGTCGACCGACCGATGAGCGCACAATGTAGGCCGCAGAAAGAGCTGCGATCGGAATCAAGGGAACGAAGGGGAATGCGATGAGTGGGACCGAGGCGACCGAGAGTCTGAGTTTTGGCGATGCCATGGAGGCCCTGGAGGGCATCCTACGGCGGATCGAGGGCAATGAAACCGATATCGATGCCCTGGCCGACGAGCTGCAGCAGGCGGCGCAGTTGCTCGAACTCTGTCGCGGCAAGATCCGCAAGGCCGAGGTCGAAGTGACCCAGATCGTCCAGCAGCTCGAGCAGGAGGAGAGTGATCCCGAGTGATCCTTGGAAGCCTCGTCTACGGCCTCTTTACCGTGATCGCGACCGTCGGTACCTACTATGCGATCCGACCCTTCCGGGGACCTCGCCAGGCCACCGCACTCGCCCTGGCGACCTTGGGCTTTCTCATCGGCCTGTATTGGCTCCTGGACCACCAGGTACTTTCCCTACTGACCTAGCGTTTCGGTCTAGGGTTGCGGTCCCCCGGGGCACGTGTGGCAGTTTGCGCGGCCTCCCGCGGTTGCGTAGTGACGACTCCGGGAACATCGATCCGCATCGTTGCGTAATCAATGCGTGGGTGGCACGTTAGAGTGTTGAGGCCTTGTAGGCTCGAAAATTGACCCACGCGGTACCAAGGTGAAACGGAGACCGGAGCCCGTCTCGACTGCCAGATTCGAGATCGCGGAGGGATGGAGTGCTCGGAATGGGCAGTGACCCTCCCGGGCCAAGCAGCCAGAAGGATGAGGGAGCACGGTGATGAGAGATAGGAATACAGTGACTTCGAGCCGCGGGCTCGATCTGGAGCGCCCGGGAACGAGTGGGTCGGCGACGGAATGGGGAAGTGACCGCGTGTTGCCGCTCCTGTTCGTCGTCTTGACCGCGATTCTAGGACTTGGTCTCGTAGGCTGCGGTGACCGGGCCAACGGCGCTGACGATGCCGCGACCGAGGGGGAGGCGGTCGACAAAGACGCGATCCCGGTCGAGGTCGCTGCTCTGGCGCGAGGACCGATCGAGGCGGTGCTGAGGTTCTCGGCCGATCTCGAGGCCGAAGAGTCGGTTCCAGTGGTCTCGCGCGCCGCCCATCGGGTGCTGCGCCTTCTGGTGGAGGAGGGGGACCGGGTCACCAAGGGCGCGTTGTTGGCCACTCTCGAAGCCGAAGAGCAGCGCAACGCGGTGGCCAAGATCGACAGCCAGTTGACCAAAGCGCGTCGTGACTACGAGCGCCAGCGGTCGCTCTTCGATCAAGCGCTGATCAGCGAGCAGACGTTCATCGAATCGCGTTACGAACTGGAGCAGCTCGAGATCAACTTGGTGGATGCCAAGCGCGAACTGTCCTATACCGAAGTGCGAGCGCCGATCTCCGGTACCGTGACGCAGCGGTTGGTCAGCCTGGGAGACCAGGTGACGGTCAATCAGCACCTGTTCGACATCGTCGACTTCGACTCCCTCGTCGTACGGCTCTTTGTTCCGGAACGTGATCTGTCACGGGTGAAGGTGGGTCAGGAGGCGCGACTGTCCAGTCAGGCCCTCCCGGGCCGCGCCTTCTTCGGCACCGTCGAACGGATCGCTCCGATCGTCGACCCCCGGACCGGCACGATCAAGGTGACGGTCAAGGTCCCGCAGGAAACCGGACTGCTGCCCGGACTCTTTCTCGAGGCGCAGTTGGTGACGGCGGTGCGCAGTGACGCCCTCCTCGTCCCCAAGCGCTCGTTGGTCTTGGATGAGGACCAGGCCTTCGTCTTCCGGCTCGATGACGAAGGACGGGTCGAGAAGATCCTCGCGCGCGCGGTTCTCGAAGACAGTGCGTGGATCGAGGTTATCGAGGGTTTGGCCGAAGGCGATCGGGTGGTGGTGGCCGGACAAGCCGGCTTGAAGGATGGAGATCTCGTACGCC
>JAIOJS010000067.1 GCA_019911795.1 Thermoanaerobaculia bacterium
CGGCCTCCGAAAGGGCTCGACTTATCTCGGCTCCGGTGGCATCCCCGCCAGCGTGGAGAATGCGTCGTTTGGAATGGGCCGCTTCCTGACCAAAATGGAGCTCCCCCGCCGCGTTGCGGTCAAAGGAAGCGCCCCGCTCGATCAGTTCCAGAACCCTGTCCGGACCACGCCGCGTGAGCTGATCGACTGCATCTGCATCGCCGATGTCGCCTGCCACCGCCAACGTATCGCTGGCGTGAAGAAGCGGTGAGTCCGACTCCGCCAGGGCCACCGCCACTCCCCCCTGGGCCCAGGAGGTGGATCCGCCAAGACCCAGCTGCGTCTTGGTGATCAAGGTGACCCGGAGTCCCTCCAAGGCCAGAGCGGCCGAGAGACCGGCGACGCCGCTCCCAACCACGAGGACGTCACAAGCCTGGGGCGGTTCGAGATGGCTCATCCGCGGGGACCCCGTCCGACCTCGAGCATGCGCTCTACCGCGCGGCGCGCCCGCTCCGACGTTTCTGCGTCCACCACCACCTGATGCTCCAGCCTCTGCAGGGACCGTAGTACCTTCGGGAGCGTGATGCGTTGCATGTGCGGACAGAGATTGCAGGGGCGTACGAAATCGACCTCGGGGAAGTTGACCGAAACGTTGTCGGACATCGAGCACTCCGTGATCATCACTACCCGCGACGCTCCGGAGGCTTCGACGCCCTGGATCATCGCCGAGGTCGATCCCACAAAGTCAGCTTCGGCAAGGACATCCTGAGGGCACTCGGGATGAGCCAGGACATAGATGCCGGGGTCCTGCTTTCGGTAGTTCCGAATCTCTTCGCCGGTAAACCGCTCATGGACCTCACAGTGTCCCTTCCACAGGATCAGTTGTACGTCGGTCTGCGAGGCTACCCATTGTCCTAGGTACTCGTCGGGGAGGAAGATCACCTTGTCCACTCCGAGGGACTCGACGACTTCTACCGCGTTGGCGGAGGTACAGCAGATATCCGACTCCGCTTTGACATCCGCGGATGTGTTGACATAGGTCACCACCGGCACCCCAGGATGTCGCTCCTTGAGAAGTCGGATATCGGCACCGGTGATCGACTCCGCCAAGGAGCAGCCCGCTTCTAGGTCCGGGATCAGCACCATCTTCTCGGGCGACAGGATCGCCGCCGTCTCGGCCATGAAGTGCACGCCGCACATGACGATGACGTCGGCTTCGGTCTTGGCCCCAAACTGAGCGAGCCCGAGCGAATCCCCCTTGTAGTCAGCGATACCGTGAAAGACCACCGGGTTCTGGTAGTTGTGCGCCAGGATCACCGCGTTACGCTCTTCCTTTAGACGTAGGATCTCCGCCACATAGGGAGCGTGAAGGGCCCACTCGACCGCCGGCACCACGCGTTCCATTCTCTCGTAGATGGGCGCCATCGCGGCCAGCAGTTCCGGAGTCGCGATCGGAAGATCAGGTACCGCAGAGGGGGTGGTGGCTGGATTCATCGCATCTCCTATTTATGCTCAATCTGAGTATATCGAGGGGCCAGAAAAACGGCCTCGCGGCCGACTCCCTTATGCTACGTCTGAGTATAACAAGCTGTCAAGGTCGTTTCTTCCCGTTTGCGTTGCGACCGTCCTCGCCGGCAGACCGATTGAGGATGGCGGCCTGCAGCACCGCCAGGATCAGAAACAGCCATCCCCCGGCCCCGGCGGTGCCACCGCCCATCATCGGAACCGCCAGCACCAGCAGTGCGAACAAACCGGCCGCCCTCACCGACCGCAGGACACCGGCGCCATCGCGATCGGTCGCCGCCAAACTATCCTCCCGGTCGCTCCTCATTTTCGAAGGCGTTACCTTCGTGTCCGGCACCGCCGACTCCATCGACGGTGTCTCGCTCCGCCGCAATTCGTCCGCAACCGTCGGGCTATAGGTAACGACGATCGCCAAGTAGGTCAGAAGCATGGCGAGAACTTGAAACCCCAGGCCGCCCCATGCCCGGGAACCGAGCCGGACCGCGAAACCCACCACGAGCCCTACCCCGATCGCGAGCAGTCCCACTTCGTAGCCGGTGATACGAATCACTCCCCAGTAGGCGCCGGCCCCGATCAGGGCGCCGAGGATCCCAAGCCCAACGGCCCGAATCCAGAGAGCTCGCGGCGCCCGCTCCTGGCGAGCAGGCCTGCGCTGGGTCCGGCGACCCGTCAACGGGGCGCTCCCGGAAGTCCGACGCCCGGCGTCGAGCGTTCCCGCAACACCTCACGGCGGAAGCGGAAGCGTTCGGCGGGGCGTCCTCCCGCACTCGCGTCGTAGGTCTCAGTACCCTCCACGAGTCCTCCCCTCTCCACCAATCGCCGGAAATTCTGCTTGTGTAGGCGGATTCCCGAAAGTGCCTCCACCACCCTCTGCAGCTGTAGCAGGGTAAAGGTCTCGGGGAGAAGTTCAAAGACTACCGGACGATACTTGATCTTGCCTCGCACCCGCCCGAGCGCGGTAGCGAGAATCCTTCGGTGATCCAGAGCCATCGAACGCCCAAGTCCGGGATGTGCCGGCACCGCCTCGGCGGGCAACTCCCCACCCAACTCCCGTTGCGACTCCTCGACGAGACCAGCCTCATAGAGCAATTCATAGCGCTCCAGTACCCGATCGGGATCCCACGCCGAGCCCTGTAAGCCGAAGGCGATTTGCGCTCGCTCCCGGCGTGCGGCGCGCTCTGAGCTCCGGCTCGCAGCAGCAAACCAATCTTCGAGATGGGTCTCGATACCCTTGAGAATCGAGAGGGGTCCGGCTTCTCGACGATCTTCCCACGGTAGGTACTCATAGGCCTCCCGCCACCGGGCGTCGCCGTCACCGGCGACCTCTTCCTCCTCGACCAACGCCACGTAGGCTACCGAGATCACCCGGGGACCGCCCTTCCGTTCGCGCGGGTCCCGGTGCTGATCGCCAAAAGTGTAGAGCTGTTCGACGTAACCCATCTCGAGGCCGGTCTGCTCGGCTACCCAAGCGCGAAGCCCTCGGTCAAGAGTTCGGTGTTGTACCGGATCGAGGGGGCCAAAGGGCAGTGCATCGGGAGGAACGGACCCCAGGGCAACCGGTTCGACGGACTCGGGTGCAGCCAGAACATGAGCGGTTCGCTTGACCACTAGGATGCGTGGCACCTCGTCGGTGACCGCGATGATCACGGCATTGAGACCGATCGCAATCGGAGTCAGCGAGCCTTGGGGTCGGTCATCCATGGCTGGATTATGGCAGGTCGGAAGACCTGAGGATGGATCGAAAGGGAATGATCCATCGCACGCGCTGGTTACACTCAACAAGCCATGCCTAGCCCCCTTCGTGCCCTTCCCTTTCTCCGCGATCTGAGCCTCGTTCTGGTCCTTTCCACGGTGGGCGGTAGCCTGGCCGTCGCCCAAGTAGAACCCACGAACGAGACAGCCGCCGCGCCCTCGGCCGAACAACCTCGAGAGGTCTTCGGAGATGAGGAGCGGGTGACCCTCGTCGATGTCCTGGTCGAGGTACCCGAGCGACTCCGGCTCCGACTGGAAAACGGCAAGACGGTCGAAGAGGTTGGCTTGACCGCCTGGACCGGCAACCTCCCTCTACCCATCGTCTCTGTCGATGCCCCTCCCGGCCGGGACGGCTGGACTCAAGTGATCTATCTCGACGCTCCTCTGTCCGCTGAGGGCACGATCCCCTGGGCCGCGCAACTCCTGGCGGCGCGCCTCGAGGACCTGGTCGCTCTCGGACCGGTCGAGGTTATCCTCGCCGACCCCACGCCTCGCCGCCTCCTAGGCTCGACCGCGAATCCTGCAGCACTCGACGAAGCGTTGGCGGGAGTCGTCTTCGACGACCCGGGAGGGGGCATCCTCACAGACTTGCGCGAAGAAGTCGTAGAGGCCAGGGAGACTCTCGACCCAGAGGAGAGGGACGCCTTCGAAAGCGCGGTAGCCCAGGAGGAGATCCGACTTCTGACCGAACGACACGACCTCCTGTTGGGTGAACTCCTGAACCATCCCGGCAATGGCCGCAAAGTGGTGTATTGGATCTCCTCGGGATTCGACGGGGCCGAGACCGAGGACGCCGTCGAACCGACTTCGATCTCCCTTCGAACCACGGCCTTGGCACAGACTCTCGCTGCCTACGGCTGGATGACGGTCCCCCTTCTGCGCCCTCCTCCAGACGCTCCCCTCAAACCGGGAAAGCGTATCGGCAAGCTCCGGTTCACCGGATTCGGTGGCGCCAAAATGGGAGATCCCAATGAGAGTAAGGGACCTTGGATCCCCGTCGTCAGCCTCAGCTATGAGGAGGACCGAGAGCCCGAGCGGGGAAGGGCCTCGTACGATCTTGCGCTCGCCCTTCGGGCTGACGGAAGACTCCAAGACGCTGAGGACGCGTTCCGCGCTGCCCTGCGTTGGTTCCACGGGGATCCCAGGACTGCAGCGGAACAGTCGGACTGCTGGGAACAGCTCGCCGAAGTGCTTCATGAACAGGACCGCGACGAGGAAGCGAGAAGGGCCTACGAACAGGTCGCCCGGCTCCGCCCTGAGATCGAGCCAGGATCCGTCTATCGCTCGCGCATCCAAGAACCCCAGACCGCTCTCGATGTGCTCGCCGAGCAAACCCTAGGGCTAGTGGTCCGAAGTGATAGTGCCCTCGACCAGGTACTGGCCTCCCTTCGCACCAAGGTCGTCCTGTCCCTCCAACTCGCCGGAACGAGCGACGGCGCCCTCCTCCCCCTCGAGATCTTCGGGCCCGCCGACCAGGAAATTCTCCACCCCCAGTGGCTTCGCAGGGGTACCACCGAACGCATCGCAGAGGCTCGAGGTCAGCTTCTACTACTGCAGGAACTCGAGCCTCCGGAGGATCTCGAGGACTTGGAGATCCACATCGTCGGTCGGTCTCCGAACGGCCTAGAGGTCACCCTGTCTTGGCTTCCTCCGGAGGCAGTTATCCCGAGGGCCGCGGTGATGAGTCGGCTGAGTCTCGCCACGGTCGACGAGACCGGCGTGGCCGGTTGGACCCATCACACGGTCGCCTCTGCCACCACGGCAACGTTAGTTCTCCCCGCAACGCCGGAGGACGGTCTACTGATCGTCGTCGTCGAGGACCTCACTACCGGCCAATGGGGCGCCCGCATCGTCGATATTCCGACCGAGAACTTCACCGAAGCCGGGGAACGACTCTCCTCACCAGCTACCCTATAATCCACTCCCCGACCACCGCGCCCTAGCCCCTCAACCGATAGCCGTCCCTCCGGAGATGTCGATGCCCTCAGTCCGACCGCGAACCGCCATCGCCTCCTGGGCGCTCTATGACTTCGCCAACTCCGCCTTCACGACCCTCGTCGTGACGTTCATCTACGCCACGTACTTCACCCGCGGCATCGTCGGGGATCAGACCCTTGGCACCGCCTACTGGTCCCGCGGTGTGACCTTGACCGCGATCGCGGTGGCCGTTCTCTCCCCCATCCTCGGAGCCATCGCCGATCGCGGGGGCCTCCGCAAGCGCCTTCTCGCTTTCTCCACCATCCTCTGTATCGTAGGAACGATCGGGCTCTATTACGCCAAGCCGGGTCAGGTCATGCAGGCCCTGATCTGGTTCGTCATCGCCAATGTCGCCTTCGAGATGGCCGGCGTCTTCTACAACGCATTCCTGCCCGACATCGCTCCCCCGGACAAGATCGGCCGCGTTTCGGGGTACGGTTGGTCGCTAGGCTACGTCGGCGGCCTGCTCTGCATGGTGATCGCTCTCGTTGGATTCGTCCAACCCGAGGTCCCCTGGTTCGGGCTCTCGACCGAGAACGGCCAGAACATTCGAGCCACCAACCTCCTGGTGGCGGCCTGGTTTGCCCTGTTCAGCGTACCGATCTTCCTCTTTGTGAAGGAGGACCGATCTGCCGCATCACCGGCCGGTAGCCCGATCCTTGGCCCCGCCTTCCGGCAGATCGCCACTACCTTCAAGGAGGTCCGCGACTACCGCCAAGTGGTCCACCTCTTGGTCGCACGAGTCTTCTACAACGACGGATTGGTCACCATCTTCGCATTCGGAGCGATCTACGCCCAGGGGACCTTCGGCTTCACTACGACCGAGATCCTCCTCTTCGGGATCGTCCTCAACGTCACGGCGGGAATTGGTGCGTTCGCGCTGGGCTTTCTCGACGATATCCTCGGCGGCAAGCGAACGATCCAGATCTCGCTCATTGGGCTCTTCACCGCGGGAGTGCTCGCCGTCCTCGCCCCGAGCAAGGCGGTCTTCTGGGTTGCCGGGATTCTCGTAGGGATCTTCTCGGGCCCCAACCAGGCCGCTAGTCGCTCCCTGCTCGGTCGGTTCGTGCCACCGGACAAGGAGAACGAGTTCTTCGGCTTCTTCGCCTTCTCCGGCAAGGCGACCGCGTTCATGGGCCCCTTCCTCCTTGGAGTCCTGACCACCGCTTTCGGCACTCAGCGGGCCGGTATCGCGGTCGTCCTCGCCTTCTTCGTGATCGGCGGAATACTGCTTGCCAAGGTCGACGAGGCGGAGGGAATCGCCATGGCGGGAAGAGGGGCAGAGTGATGATCCGTCTCGAGGGTACGGGTTGGATAGAGTAGGTAGATGAATCGAACTGCGACCCTAGTCCTCGCCCTCTTCCTCACCATTGCCCTACTCTGGGGCGGGTATGCGGGCTGGCAACTGATCCGTAGTCTCCGGACCGAGGTCGAGACTCTAGGCGGCCGCGTGGTGGCACTCGAGGGCGATCTCGCCGCCTCGCAAGACGATCTCGCCACCTCACAAGAAAAGGCCCAGGCAGCCGAAGAGCGCGCCAACCAGGCGGATCAAGTGGCTGGTTTCATGGAGGAGCGCGCCCATACCGCCGAGTCCAACGCCGCCACCGCAGCGGAGATCGCAGCCGCCGAGCGGACGAGAGCCGAGAACGCACTGACCGCAGCCGAGCGAGCTCTCGCCGAAGCCGGTGATGCCGAAGCAGCGCGAAAGCTGGCTGAGGAACAGAGAGTGGCGGCAGTGCGCAAGGCCGAGGACTCCGAACTCGACGCCTGGCGAGCTCGACGCAAGGCCGAGGAGCTCGAGAGGCAAAGAAACCGAGACCTCGACCGCCTCGAGTCCGCCCTCGGTCGCCTTGCCGAAACCCGACGCACCGCGCTCGGAGTCGTGATGAATCTCGGCGACAGCATCGAGTTCGATTTCAATGAAGCCGTCCTGCGACCTGAGGCCAAGGAACTGCTGAGCCGCATCGCGGGTGTTCTTCTGACCGCCGAAGACTTCGGCATCCAGGTCTACGGACACACCGACGACGTCGGTTCTCCGGAGTACAACCTCGAGCTCTCCGAGCGCCGAGCCGGCGCCGTTCGCGACTACCTCCTGGAGGCGGGCATCCGCCCGGACCTCATCGCGATGAAGGGATTCGGGATGAGGGCTCCCCTAGCGCAAGGTAGCGACGAAGCGGCTCGCCAACGCAACCGCCGGGTCGAGATCGCGATCGTCCAGATCACGGAGTCGACCGAAGTCGACGAGGACCTCGCTCAACCTGAGCCCTAGGAACTAGCCCCGTCCCATGGGGAAGCCATCCTGCGGAGTCGCCGACGTCGAGATTGAGCCCCTCGAGGCACGTGGGAGATCCCTGTCCAGCGGAGGTTCGCGCTGTTTCACGGCTC
>JAIOJS010000068.1 GCA_019911795.1 Thermoanaerobaculia bacterium
CCCGGTCTGGTGATGGCGTTTCCGCCGAGCGCGACCACGGCTCGACGTACGTAGAATGTCTTTAGCATGGGCGGCGGATTGTAGTGCACAAGGCGGCGCGCTTCCTATTTGGCGAGTCGGCGGACTCGCCGCTGGCTGGTAAGAACGGTCGCGTGGCTGGAAGCAGCGAGGGGGAGGGCCCGCCGACTGACACTACTTTGTCCACTGTGGCGTCCACTATGGTGTCGCCGCTTTGGCGATGGCGTCAACGAGCCGGTCATCGCTGGGAGAGAGGGCCTCGACGCTCGGAGCCACTCCCACCGCCCGCAGTGCTTCGCTCGTGACGGGTCCGATCGAAGCGGCCTCGAGCTCTCCTCGACGGCGATTCCAGGAATCTCCGGCTAGGGCGACGAAGTGCTCGACGATGCGCGGACTGGTGAACGTCACCCAGCCATAAGCCTGGCGGTCGAACAGAGCGGCGAAGATGTTGGCTGCCCTTGCGGGCAGGACCTTATCGTGGGTGGCGACGCCATGGACCTCGAATCCAAGTCGAGATAGGCCGTCCACTAGCGTGGGGCGCGCGTCAGCGGCTTGGGGAACGAGTAGGCGGGCGGTGCCAGGGAGGCGTGCGCCGATCAGATTGACGAGCCCTTCCGCCGTCTGGTCGTTGGGGGTGATCGCGGCGTAGCCCTGGCTGGCGAGGGCGGAGGCCGTTGCCTCACCGACCGCGAAGAACACCGTCGCATGCCGTGGCGGTGAGGGCCGTTGGGCGAAGAAGGCATCCACCGCAGGAGCCGAGGTGAAGATCCAGCTGTCGTAGTTGGATCCCTCCCGCGCAGCTTGGCGTAGTGGGTCAGAGTCCGCGGGAGCGGTGACCTCGAGTAGGGCCAGGAGGTCGGCTTGGAATCCCCGATCCTCCAGTTTCTTGGCCAGGCCCTCGCCGCGGGGGCTCGGCCGCGTGACGACAACCCGGGTTCGGGATCTGTTCGATGAGGTGGTCACTTTACGCCACGGACCGCGGCCAGGATGCTCTCTGCCCCCTGTTCCAGGAGAGTCTCCGCGCAACGCGCTGCGACGTGGAGTGGCTCGGTCCCCAACGCCTCCGCACGGACCAATCTCTGTCCGTTGGGGTCGGCGACCAGGGCGGAGAGCCGTAGTCGATCACCGTCGGTTCGTGCCCAGGCCGCCAGAGGTAGAGCGCAGTCGCCCCCCATCGCCAGGACCAAGGACCTTTCGGCCTCGGAGCATTGTCGAGTTGGGAGATGGTCGAGGGCTCGACAGAGCTCCTCGGCTCGGCTGCCGCGTTGCGTCTGGACGGCCAGGGTCCCCTGTCCCGGGGCCGGGAGGAGGGACGACGTAGAGAGTGGATGGATGGGGTAGTTGTCGATTCCCAAGCGGGCCAAGCCCGCTGTTGCAAGGACCACGCCTGCGGCTCCGGACGCCTGCCATTTGTTGAGGCGGGTCTCGACGTTTCCCCGGAGGGGGCGCACTTCCAGGTCGGCGCGAAGATTCAGGATCTGTGACCGGCGTCTTAGCGCTCCGGTCAGGACGGTGGCCCCGGCGGGCAGCTCCTCCAGCGTCGTGGCCAGGTGAGAGACCAGGGCATCCCGGGGGTCGGCGCGCTCGGGATAGGCGGCGATGTCCAGTTCATCCGGGAGGGTACTGGGAAGGTCCTTGAGGCTGTGCACGGCGAGATCGAGCGAGCCCTCGGCGAGTCCCGCCTCGAGTTCCTGGGTGAAAAGTCCCTTGCCACCGAGTCCAGCCAGGCTCCCGGGCCGACGATCGCCCTCGGTGACGATCGGCACCAGCTGCACCATCAGACCAGGGTGGGCCTCCTCGAGCCAGCGCGCCACCATCCCGGATTGCGCCATCGCCAGACGGCTGCGTCGCGTGCCTAGCCGCAGGGTCTCTCCGGGTGAGACCTGCCGCCGCCCTTCGGGGCCTTCATCGGGAGCCAGCTCGACCGGGACGGATCGACGGCCACCTGAGGAAGGCTTCGCTGGAGTGTCGGCGAGAGTCACGATTCAGAGTCCTCGTCGAGCTGGAACAGTCGACGCACTAGGTCCAAATGCTCCCGACCGGTCTCCTCGTCGCCGCGCCGGAGCTGGTGGCTGGGGTGGTGGAGGAGCCGTCGGACCAACGAGCGGGTGAGTCGGTGGAGATCGTCGTGCAGTTCCGGGGGGAAGCTCTTGGCGACGTTCTCCACCTCACGTCGGCGGATCTTCTCGGCCCTTCGTTGGAGCTGAGCAACCAGCGGTTCGGCCTCGAGGCCTCGATACCAATCGAGGAAACGACGCAGTTCATTCCCGACGATCGCCTCGACTTGGGCGACCTCGGCTCGTCGCCGATCCAGATTGCGTTCGATCAGTCCCCGCAGGGAGTCGATGTCGTGGAGGAATAGATTCTCCAGCTCTCCCGCCTCCGAGTCGACGTTTCGGGGAACACCGAGGTCGACGATCAGGAGAGGCCGCGACTTCCGTTGTTGGACCACCCGTTCGAGATCGGACCTCTCGAACAGCGGTTCCTCTGCCGCGGTCGCGACCACCAGGAGATCATTCACGGCCAGATGCTCGTAGCGCTCCTCGAACGGGATCCGACGGGCTTGTGGAAACCGCTGAAGAAACGTCTCGGCCCTAGCATCGCCACGGTTGGCGAACGAGAGCTCCCGTACCCCGCGCTCGCTGAGCGCAGTGGCGGCGAGGCCGCCGGTCTCTCCCGCCCCGATAATCAGTGCTCGTCGATCTTCGAGTCGATTGAAGATATGGCGTCCGAGTTCGACGACGGCGTAGCCAAGAGAGATGGCCCCAACTCCGATCTCGGTCTCCTTGCGCGCCCGCCGTCCGGTGTGGAGCGCCGTGCGTACCAGTTGACGCAAGATCGGACCCGTACTTCCTAAGGAAGCGGCGACGTCGCCGGCCTGTTTCACCTGGCCCAGGATCTCCGGTTCCCCCAGGACCATCGATTCCAAGCCGGCCGCGACGGTGAGCAGTCGGCGCGCCGCTTCGCGGTCGTGGAGTACGAAGTGCCGACCCTGCTCGACGATCTCGGGGGCACGGCGGCCGAAGGTGAGCTCGAGCGCCAGCCTGAAGGCGGTCTCGTCGTCTTCCGGTCTCAGGTAGACCTCGGTGCGGTTGCAGGTCGATAAGACGAGCGCCTCGGCGATCTCGTCGCTGGCCATCAGGCGAAGCTGTAGTTCCTCGGCCTCCGAGGGAGTCATCGCGACTCGCTCTCGCAACTCCAAGGGGGCAGTACGAAAGTCGACGCCCAGGGTGAGCAGCGACGGGCCGGAGGATTCGGTGACTTCGCTGCCCGAGCGGATGGCCGGCTCTTCGGGAAGGGTACGGGAAGGGCTCATAGCGTTCCGTGAACGCTGCTCAGCAGCAGTTGAACCAAGACCAAGGAAGCGAGGATGATGACCAGGCCGGCAAGGCTGGCGATGGCGGTCTGTCGGCCCTGCCAGTGACCGAGGCGGCGGAGGAGGAGGGACGTGCCGTAGAGGGTCCAAGTAGCCAGCGTCACGAGGATGGTGGGATCGCTCATCCATCCGTCGGGTCGACGCTGGGCGAGCCAGATGGCGCCGCTGACCAACCCGCCGCTGAGGGCGATGAAACCGACCGTCAAGCCACCCACCAGCATGCGTTCCAGAACTTCGAGAGCCGGCAGCTTGCCGTAGAAAACGGTGAAACGCCCTCGCTTGAGCTCGCGGTAGAGACGAAGAAACAGGAAGCCATACCCGGCCGCCACCGCGAAGGAGGCGTAGCCCAACAGAGCGAAGAAGACGTGGATACCAAAGAGAGGGCTCTCGAAGATCTCGTGGTGGGGAGTGACCGGACTGCGCAGGACGACAGCGAGCGTCTGAAAGGCAGCGGCCTGGCAGAGCATCCAGAAGCCGCTAGCGCGATCTCCGCCCCAGCGTTCGAGCAGGCCATAGATCAGGGCGACGGCAAAGGCGAGGATCGAGAAGGCCTGGGCTACGGTGGCAGCGGGGAACTGGCCCCAGGCGGCGGTAAGCCCGACCAAATACAGCCCGTGGAGGACAATTACCATCCACAACGTGGGCGTCCCGAACCGTCGGAGGGGGGAACGTCCGGTGAAGAAGAGTACGCCGTAGTCCACTCCCAGCAGTGTGTACAGCAGGAGGAGTAGGAGTGGGGCGATGTCGAGCAGGTTGATCATGGCGAGGGTTCCGCGACTGTTCGCTCAGCGGTACCGCCGCGAATCGTACCATCGGTCATCCCTGGAACGCTCGATACGCCAAGAGGCGCGAGGCCAGGAAGCCAGTGTCCTTGGTTGTTCCTGAACGCGGGGTCTGCTAGCGTC
This sequence comes from Thermoanaerobaculia bacterium, assembly GCA_019911795.1. Lineage (GTDB taxonomy): Bacteria > Acidobacteriota > Thermoanaerobaculia > Multivoradales > JAIOJS01 > JAIOJS01. The sequence continues at coordinate 4,300 of JAIOJS010000068.1, forward strand.
ACGCGTTCGAATGGAGGAGTGCGAATGTCCAATGCCGTAGTGGTCGGAATGCAGTGGGGAGATGAGGGGAAGGGCAAGATCGTCGATCTGCTCTGCCCAAGGTTCGACGCCGTGGCGCGGTACCAGGGTGGTCACAACGCGGGCCACACCGTCAAGTTCGGGGATCAGCATTTCTCGCTGCACTTGATCCCTTCGGGTATTCTGCGCCCGGGAATGGACTGTATTCTCGGCAACGGCATGGTCATCGCTCCCGAGGCCTTCTTCGAAGAACTCGAAGGACTACAGAAGCTGGGGATCGAGACCGACGGTCGACTCTTCGTCTCCGATCGCGCCCAGGTGATCCTACCCGGCCACGTCGAACTCGATACTGCTCGTGAGCGAGCCGCGGGAAAAGACAAGATCGGCAGTACCTTGCGAGGCATCGGACCTGCCTACGAGATGAAGGCGGCTCGCTTCGGCATTCGCGTCGGTGATCTAACATCGGCTCATCTCGAGGGAAGGCTCCGCTCCCAGATCAGTCGTATCGAAGCGGAGTTGACCGCTCTTGGAGGCACCGCCCTGGCGAGGCCCAATCGGGTCGCCGATCAGTGCCGAGAATGGGCCGAACGGATGGCGCCCTACGTGCGCGATACCGGAGAACTGCTGCACCGCTGGATGCGGGATGGCCGCAACATCCTGTTCGAAGGAGCGCAAGGCGCTTTATTGGATCTCGATCACGGAACCTATCCGTATGTGACCAGCTCCAGTGCGCTGTCGGGCGGCGCCTGTACCGGAACGGGAGTACCTCCCACCGCCATCCATCACGTGCTCGGCGTACTCAAGGCCTACACCACCCGGGTGGGTAGCGGACCGTTCACCACCGAGGACCACAGCGATGCAGGCCAGTTCCTGCGCGAACGAGGCAACGAGTTCGGAACCACGACCGGTCGACCTCGCCGTTGTGGTTGGATGGACCTGGTCGCCGCCAAGTATTCGCGGGAGATCAACGGGGTGACCGTGATCGCGCTGACCAAGCTCGACGTTCTCGACACCCAGGCTGAGATCAAGGTCTGCACGGGCTACCGATACCGGGGGGAGACCCTGACTCGCTACCCGGCTTCGCTCGATGTCCTCGAGGAGGCGGTTCCCGAATACAAAGTCTTGCCGGGATGGCAGAGTGACACCGTGGGTTGTTCGGACTTCGACCAGCTACCGCAGGCCGCTCAGGACTACATCGCGTACCTCGAAGAGGAGCTCGAGACGCCGATCGGGGTCCTGTCCACCGGTCCTCGTCGCGAAGAGACCGTCGTTCGACATCTGGGATTTTGACGGAGATGGGCGCGAAGCCCTGCCCCGTGGACCTTGATTCCGGAGATCGCTAGCTGAGGCTGGTCAAGTAGGAGTTGACTTCGAGCGCGACCGGATGCGATCGAGGATTCCATCGAAGCGCTCTCTGAGCTGGCATCCCACCGCGGCCTCACTGAGTTGGTGGGCGATATCCCGGGCTGCGTGCGCTCCGACCGCCGCCGCCGCTTCGGGTTGTCCCACCACCCGTCGCATGAGCTCCGCGGCATGTTCCACGCTGGGGTCGGCCCACTCGGCGCCGGCTGGATAGGGTCCCGTGTCGGAGGCTATCTCCACCAGGTCGTAGCGCACCGGAAAGCCGTTGCTGACCCCGAAGAAGTCCATGTTGCCCGAGTAAGCGGTGGCGATGACCGGCTTGCCGTGCGCCATCGCTTCGGCGAGGGTGAGTCCGTAGCCCTCGGACCGGTGGAGCGACACGTAAGCGTCGCAGGACGCCACCAGGCTAGAAACCTCGTCTCCCGCGAGGTAGCCGTCGAGAAGGGTGATGGGACTGTTTCCTACCGCACTCTTCAGTCGCTGCTCTAGATCGGGAGCAAACTCCGCATGTGAGGTCTTCAGGACCAGGCGCACTCCCGAGGGCGACGGAAACGCCCGTTGGAAGGCCTCGACGAGCGCGAGGGGATTCTTCCTCTCGAAGTAGCTGAGGTAGTTGAACATGAAGAGGAAGGTGAAGTCGTCGGCGGGCAGGCCGAAGTGATCTCTGCCGAAAGGAGCGGGTCCGGCGACCACCGGTAGCGGTAGTCTTCGCACTGGATTGGGAGAGATCGCTCCGAAGGCGTCGACGCAAAAGGTACTCGGAGTCCACACCTCGTGAAGGTAGCGAAAGGACCTGGCTAAGGACGGTGTGAGGCGGGAGAGTTCCCATAGCCACAAGCCAACATTGAAGCGTCCTGCGAAGACTTCGGGACCGAGGACGTCGAAGACGGGGGGCACCTGGTCGGCGTTGACCACGAAGAGATTGATGTCGTACGGGAACTCACTGACCTGCGGCTCGAAGCTCTGGTCGCGGTTGGGAGCGAGGACGTTGAGGTCGAGGCTGTGCAGTGAATGGGGAATGTCCGCGGCCTGCAGGGCACGAGCGAGCGACCGCGCCGCCTCGCCCATGCCGGTTTCGGCCTGAAGGTAGCCCACCAGGTTGATTCCCGGGCGGTCGATGGAGGTGATCAGGGGAGGGGTCCAAGTAGGTTCGTCCGTTGCGTGGCTGAATCCTGGGCCATCGCCGCGACGCAGGCGGTCCTTGAGGCGAGCGGTCCGAGCGGGGCCGAGAAGGCGCTTGGCCCGCTGCTTGACGCCGGCGGCCAGTTCGGAACGGTAGACCCGACGAAGGCGATCTTCGAGTCCCTGTTGTGAAAGAGACGATGCCGCTTCCGGCGTCGGCAGGGAGTCGAGGAAGGCGGAGTCGAGGTCGAACTCGAACCGGCCGTACTCGTGCATCCAGGTGGCGAAGCCGTCCAGATCACGGCCTCCGGGATCAGGGAAGCGCCGCGCGATGTCGGGACGAGCGAGATAGAGGTCGTAGACAAACCGAGAGAGCCCCCGACCGTTACCGCCCCGGCGGGGACGATTGAGCCAGTTCCAGAAGCTGTCGACACCCTCGGTTTGGAAGGGATCTCCAAAGGCCTTGCGACGCTCGAGCGGAAGGTCGAGGTACATCCGGCGAACCGAGTCGGGTATCTTGGCTCCATTGTCGAACGCCCCGTACGCGAAGGGCCAGGTGCGACACTCCCGAAAGCCCGCCGAGAAGAGGGCCTCGGCATAAGCTCGATAGAGATCTGCCGCTGCGCCGATCTGAGACAGCCGGAAGCGATCCTGGTGCTTGGAGACGCCGTCGAGGCTCTCCGGCTCGATCCCGCTGTAGTGAAAGAAGACCAGGGGGCGGTCGCCGACTCGGTACTCCCGACCGTCCTGCCGAACGGAGCGGCTGTGGAGATTCCAGTAAGCGACGTTGTATCCCTTGTCGCGCAGAATGGTGACGTCGTCGAACAGGCTGGGGGCCAGGTCCATCCACTTTTGATCGACGAACAGGCCCTGATCGATCTTGACGACGCACTGGTCGTAGAGACGACTCTGCCACCAATCGAGGAGCCGGCTCGTCTCGTCCCCACGCTTCAGGGCCAGGAACCCGAGGTTGTAGGCACCGCTTTGCAGGATCGCCTGCTCGCCGGGATGGAACTCGTCTTCGATCGGGGTGTCGAGATGCGGGGTGAGCACCATCGAGGAGCGCTCCAGGACCTCTGTTAGGGGGTCGAGCGACCCGAGGATTTGGATATCGGGATCGAAGTAGACCAGGTTGGGCAGATCGAAGGTCTCCAGAAGGTACTGCAGGAGGTACGGCTTGATCGCGGTGTTGCTCTCGAGGATCGTGTACTTGAAGAGAAAGCCGGGCAGGTCCGGGACATTGTCGAGCTGGTGCGCCTCGAGGACCTCGAAGGGCTCCTCCGCGGGATCGAAGTAGCCGTCTACCCGGTCGACGAGTAAGGTGAAGAAGCGGCCCCCGGGGTGCCGCTGCGCGAAGGATTGCGCCAACACCCGGGCGAAGGGCAGGTAGTTCTTGGAGACGATGGTGCAGGCGTTGAGCCGCGTCATCGGGGCGTGTCACTCGCCGTCAGGCGTCGATAGAGAGCCAGTACCTGCTCGGCAGTTCGCTGCCACGAGAAGTCGGCGGCACGTTGCAGTCCTCGTTCTCTCAGCATGGCTTGTCGAGGGGTATCCTCCAGCAGATCAGCGATCTCCCGGGTAAGCGCCTCGACATCGAGAGGATCGACGGTCACCGCAGCGTCCCCGGCCACCTCGATCAAGGAGCTGACGTTGGAGGTGATCACGGGTGTCCCGCACGCCATCGCTTCGACGATGGGTAGACCGAAGCCTTCGGCGAGCGATGGGTAGGCGAACAGGGCGGCGCCGCGGTAGAGCTCGACCAGTTGCTCGTCGCTCACCGGACCTAGCCAATGAACACCCTCGATGGGCTGGGCCACCGGTAGGTTCTCCTGCTTCCACCCACCGCCTCCTGCGATCCGTAGGGAGTAACGCGATCGGAGTTCGCTGGGAAGTCGAGAGTACGCTTCGATGAGACGGACGAGGTTCTTACGGGGCTCGAGCGTTCCGACGGCGAGAAGGTACTCGCCGGATGGCGACTCTCGAGTCCTCGCCGCATCCGACGCAGCAGCTGGCGCCGAAGCTTTTCCCCGTTCCGGGTGAAAGTGATCCGCGGCAGCCGGATAGATCACCGAGATCCGCTCCGGAGGGACACCCAGTCGTGTCTGCATCTCGGCAGACGTCGCCCGTGAGATCGCCAAGAAGTGGGCCCCGGCAAGGTGAGCCCGAAGGGTTCCCTCGAGACAAGCGATGCGGTTGTCGACGGTATGGCACTCGGGGTGACTCAGGAAGGTCAGATCGTAGCAAGTGAAGAGGACTTTGCCAGTAAAGGGGACCTGGCCGGACCCTTTCGCCCGCTGGGTACCGGTCCGCTTGCGGAATCCCACCGGATGCGTCCAGGTGGTCGCGTGCATGAGATCGACATCAGTGGGCCCTGGGGTTCGGCGTCCCGCCGGAGCGAGACGGAAATTCTCGGGACGAGCGGGAAAGTTGCGCTCGAGATCCTCCTCCGAAACCGCTGCGTGCAGGGGGTAGAGGACGTAGTCGTTCTCAGGATCGATCGCCATCAGAGCCTTCAGCAGCTGGTGGCAGTACTGACCCACACCGTCGCGCGGGTCGAGCGCCTTGTCGAGGTTCCATCCGATGCGGAGGGTCATCCCCGAAGGCCTCCCTGCGACAGCTCCGACATCTCGGTCAGATCCGACTCGAAACTCTCTTCGTAGAGGTCCATGACGGATTGGCGGAGATCGGGCAGGGTGCGCTCCGGAAGGTCTCCACGGTGAGCGCCAAACTCCACCAGTTGACTGAGGTAGGCGATCCGTTGTCGGCGGGCTAGCCGGTCGATCTCCCGCTGCTGGTAGTCGCAGCGTTGGTCGATGCGTAGAGCCTTCTCGTGCAGATCGAGGGCCAAGGCGTGACGGGCCGCTCCGGCTCGGGCAAAGAGACGGTAGCAAACCCCGGCGAGGCCAGCGACGGCGACCAGGGCAACGAGCGCCACCAGGGCGGCGAAGGGAGCCAGCATCTGGCGGAGCCTAGCATGGGCGAGCGGTACCAACCGAGGACAATTGGGGATCCGGGGGGCCCGATAGGCGTCCGGGAGGCCCGTCGGAATCCGCTGACTGAATCAGGTCTCCAGGAGCTTCAGGAGGCGCTGCCGAAGTTCAGGGTCCTGGACCCGACCGAACTTTCGGCGCAGGCGCCGTGACAGCAACCGTTGCTCCCAAGCGGGGCGATGCAGACGGTAGTAGAGCAGTTGCGATTTTCGGTAGGCGAGGTCGATCTCCTGAGAAGACGCCGAGCCACCCTTGACGTGCAGCGCTACCGCCTCGCCTACCTCGGTGAGTCCCCAACCCGCTCGACCCAACCTGAGGCAGAGGTCGACGTCCTCGAAGTAGAGAAAGAAGCGCTCGTCGAAGCCCCCAACCTCCTCGTAGGCTTGACGGCGCACCATGACGCAAGCGGCGGTGAACCAGTCCTGGTCGATCCAAGGACGAAGCCAGCGCGGGGGGCGCCGATGTACCCACCCGTACTTCTTCCAGGGGTTTCGCAACTTCTGAAGGACCTCCCCGGGGACGCCCGTGGCAGGGGCCAAGGAGAACTGGCGGCGTCGGTCGGGGTAGAGAAGGCGAGGAGCTACCAGGCCGAGGGATTCATCCGCCGCCAGGGCCGCGCTTAGCTTCGAGATCGTGCCAGGAAGGGGCCAGGCGTCGGAATTGAGGAGCAAGATGCAGTCGCCGGAGGCGGCCGCCACGCCGAGATTGTTGGCCTTGGCGAAACCGACGTTGCTCTCCAGCGGCAGGAGGTGATGCTCGGGAAAGTCCTGGCTGACCATGGATGAAGAGCCATCGGATGAGGCGGCGTCGACCACCACCACTTCGTCCCACTCCGCCGCGACCTGAACGAGTTCGTCGAGTGTCTGTCGAAGTCTCTCCCGCGTGTCGTGGTTGACGATGATGATGCTGATCACCCGAGTGCTCGATTCATCATTGTCGTTAGGTCTCAACCTGTGGATTGCCTGTGCCCGGGTCTACCGCGAGTCGCAACTCCTCGAGGAAACGTCGAGCGCAGGACTCCGTCGTCACGCTTCGGACTCTGGCCACCCCTTCCTTTGTGATCGAGGCGGCATCAGCACCCTCATCGAGGGCCCGGCGGGCGGCGGAGTAGAGGGTGTCCACGGAGGAGTCCGCAGCCCGGTAGGGATACTGAGGCCAAAGGTCGTCGAGAGCTAGGCCGGGAGTCACGATGCAAGGGGTTCCGCTGGCCAACGACTCGAGCGGGGGAAGACCGTATCCCTCGTACTCCGAGGGATAAAACGTGAGTCGCGCGCTGCGATAAATGGCCGGCAACTGCGCGTCGGAGACATAGCCCAAGGGTACAACTTGGCCCTCGAGATCGGCTTCGCGGATCCATCTGCCCAGGGTGCTGGGGTCGGGAAGTCGATTGGCGCCCACCAGGATCAGTCGCGTGGTTGGGGGGACGTCTTGGTTCTGCACCAGTCGACCGAAGACCTGAAGGACACGATCGAGATGGCGGCGGGGGAGTATCGACCCGAGGAATAGAAGATCACCGCTTCGAAGACCCAGTGCGGCCAGGTCCTCAGGGTCACTCGGCTCGGCTCTCGGAGTAAAGCGGCCATCGACCGCGATCGGTACGACCCCGATCCGGTCGGAGGCGATGCCGTAAGTCTCGCTGACCTCCTCGCGGATGGTCTCGGTATCGGTGAGGATCCGGCTGGCCAGTCGGACCGCACGTCGGGCGAGCCAGCGCCGTCGGATCCGTTCCTTCCAACCCAACTCGTGGCCGCGGTGGATGAACGATAGATCGTGCAGGGTGACGAGGGAAGGGATCCTGGGTCGACCGGGCAGACTGTAGGCCGGGGAGAAGATGGCATCGAGCTTGGCCTTCGCCACCAACCGCGGCAGACGCATCTGCTCCCAGAGAACGGGGTGGCTGTGATCACGGCAGTCAAACTGTGGCCTGATTACCGTGGATGTGCCTGTGGCCCGATCGGACCAGAGTGGATGAGCGAACGGCGAGCCCCTGAAAAAGAGGACCCACTCCTCAACGAACGAGTCGGCCGACTGGAGACCGCAGAGCAGGTTTTCGAGGTAGCGCCCTACCCCGGTGGGCTCGCCTTCCATCTCCTGTGCCACAACGCCTACTATCATCGGGCGAAGTCTACCCTTTGTCCCAAGCAATGGTGATCGAGGATGATTGGTGTTCCCGGTGCCTGGTCCAGCCCAGCTCAGCCTCTAGCCCACGGGTGGTGACCGCTGGTGTGACCTCCGGATCGTGTCTAGAGCGCGACCGTGGGAGGTTGGCTGCGCAGGTCCTGTGGTACCATTTTGCGTTACGAGAACCAATTACTATCCCACCGCTGGAGGACCCCACCTTGCTGAAGAGAACTCCCTGGATCGCCGTTATAACCCTTCTTCTGGTGATGCCGCCGCTTCTCGCCAAGCGTTCGCCCGGGCCCACCAAGCTCCTGGGAGCGGACGAGTCCTACCAGGTCGAGCGGCAGGGTAACCGTACCGTGCGCCTCGATACCGGCGCACCGATCACCATCATCAATCCAGGCTTCCGTGTGGCGCCCGGCACTCCAGAAGAGATGGCCCGCCAGTATCTCGCCGCCAATTGGAGTTCGTTGGGTTTGCAGTTCGAGGATCTGTCCGATCTCGAACACTCCTTCACGCGTGTTGGCAAGGCGGCAACCACGGTCCGCTTTCGACAGCTCACCCAGGGCATTCCCGTGCTCGGTTCGGATGTCGCGGTCTCCATCAACGCCGAGAACGAGGTCAGCTTCTACACCAGTAGCTACGTTCCCGCTCATCTCGACTCGGCCATCGAGGCTCGATCGGCGGCGAACGCTCGCTCGGACGCGCGCCAGATACTGGGCCTGACCGCACCTCCGAGTTGGGAGAAGACCGAGTTGGTGGCCTACTACGTCGGCGGCAAGACCTACCTGGCCCATCGGGTTCGGCAGATTGATTCCGGGTCCTTGGTCGGTGAGTGGGAGGTACTATCCGACGCGATCAGCGGAGAGACCCTCAGGGTCTCGGATCTCGCGCACTACGGTACTTTGACCACCGGAAACGGAGAGGCTTTTCGGCCCGATCCGCTTTCGACCTCTCATTCGACCTACGGCGCAACCGGCTATGTCGACGGTAGCGATGCCGACACCCCTCAGCTGATTGCCGAGATCTATGACGTGTTTCTTCCTGAGATTACCGAGAGCGCGGGAGTCTACTCGTTGGTCAGCACCTACGCCGAGATTGTGGACACCGAGAGTCCGTTCGGCGGCCTTCACACCGACGACGATGGCACCTGGGACGTAAACAGCCGTCTCTCACAGACCTTCGAAGCGACGAACACGTTCTACCATATCGATCGCTTTATGAGATACCTGAACGAGGACCTCGGGGTCACCGTCGATCCGACTCAGTATGCGGGCGGGGCAAGGTTTGATCCTCACGGTCTCAATGGCTCCGACAACTCCCACTACACCAGCGGCAACGGAGTTGTGGCTTTCGGTGAAGGGGGAGTTGATGATTCCGAGGACGCCGACGTGGTTATCCACGAACTCGGGCATGCCATTCACGACTGGGTGACCGGGGGCAGTCTGTCGCAGGTCAACGGTCTGAGTGAAGGCACTGGTGACTACTTCGCGCAGTCGTACAGTCGGGCCGAACCCAATACCTCGTGGGTGCCGGGAGATGCTGCATACCACTATGTGTTCAGCTGGGACGGTCACAATCCATTCTGGGGTGGCCGAACCACCAACTATGGCGCGGTGTATCCCGGAGGTCTGAGCGGGAGCATCCACACCGACGGGCAGATCTGGGCGACCTGCAACATGAAGATCTGGGACGAGATCGGGGCTGCGCTGATGGATACAGCGATGGTGGAGGGTCTTGCCATGACGGGTAGCTCGACCAACCAGAACGACGCTGGGGCTGCCGTCATGCAGGCCGCGATCGATATGAACTTCCCTGCCGACGCTCAGCAGAGCATGTTCGACATCTACGGGACCTGCGTTTACACCGTGCCTATGCCGGACCTGGTCAACATCTTCGCCGATGGCTTCGAGTCGGGGAACACCAGTCAGTGGAGTTCGACGACGCCGTAGCACCTGAGCTGGTTCTTGGTTGAACCACTGACTTTGGTGGTGTAAAGTGGCGCTCCCTCGCTGGATAGCGGTTTCCAGCGGGCGGAGATGCCACGAACGTGGCCCTATCGTCTAGTCTGGTCAGGACACCGCCCTTTCAAGGCGGCGACACGGGTTCGAATCCCGTTGGGGCTACCATTCCTTCGCATTCGCTCAGTCATGGCAGCCCCAACGGGCTTCGGTCGCGGCGGCGCCCGCTTTCAGCGTGCGACGCCTTGGAGCGAATCCTGCTGGATCGGCCTACTCGCTCGCTTCGCTTGCTCGTGGCCCGTCGGCGCGGCGTACTCGTTCGCTACGCTTACTCGTCGCCTGTTGGCGTGGCGTCTTCGTTCGCTGCGCTCGGTCGGCGTTGATGGAACGACCTACTCGCTCGCTTCGCTTGCTCGTGGTCCGTCGGCGTGGCGTACTCGTTCGCTTTGCTTACTCGTCGCCTGGTGGCGTGGCGTTTTCGTTCGCTACGCTCCGTTGTGGCCCGATGGCAGGGTGTGCTCCCTCGCTTTGCTTGGTTGTTGCCGGTTGGCGCGGAGTCGTCGTCGCTAAGCTTTTGCCATTGGATGGCGTGGCGTAGTCGGTGGCTCCTCTCGGTAGTTCGCCGGTAGGTAGCCGGCGGCGGGTCAAACTGTCGCCCGCAAGGCCCAGGCCGCTCGAAGCTCCACCCCGCCTTGGAGCGCCAACGTCCCCGTTGGCTCTTCTACGGACCAACAAGAGTAGACATCGGAACCGACGCGCTGCGGCCCAATACCAGCGATCTCTTTACCTGTGGACCTCGGCCCGGGAGATGGGGCTAGCCGTTGCCCTTCTCCCGCCGGAGTCTCATCGATGGCATCACAGCTCTACGCTATCGTGGCCCTGGTTCTCCCGTCGATTGGATAGGAATCCTTCGCTGGCACCAACAGTGAGGGGGCGACCCTCATTGTGGCTTGGCTGTCTGGTCCCGTGATCTCCGATGTCTTCCCTCGTTGCGTCCTTTGGGCTCGCTACTCAGCGAGCTCAGGATCCACTAAGTCAGGAGCGCAGAGTATGGGGATCGTCCATCCTGGCGAAGTGGATTATGTTTAACATGGATAACAACATGACAACCTTGACAATGTGGAAATGTACCGCTACGCTGAGTCCATGAAGTCCCCAGAACCCAAAGGACCAGATCCTCATGTTGCCCCGTGAGACGGTTTTCGGACCTGGTCTCGGGGAGAGCCAGCGAACGATCCTCGAGCGGCTGAAACGTGGTGGCCAGTCTACGATCGCTGACTTGGAGGCCAGCTCGGATTTAGCAGCCGAGACCCTTCGGGACCATCTCAAGGCCCTCGCTGCCAAGGGCCTGGTCGAGCGGGCCGGACTCCGGCGCGAGGGTCCCGGTCGGCCCTTTGTGCTCTACCGGCTCACCGATGCCGCCGCGGAGCTGTTTCCGCAGCGTGAAGGAGAGCTGCTGCGCGAGTTGGCTACTTTTCTCGTCGATTCGGGGCGCGACGACGTTCTGGCCGACTTCTTTGCCGCCCGGGCCGAAGGTCGCAAGGCACGGTTGCACGAGCGCTTGGTCGGGCTCGGGGAAAGCGAGCGTCTCGAAGAGGTGGCACGCATTCTGTCCGAAGAGGGCTTCCTGGCTGAAGTTCAGGTTTCGCAGCGCGGGCCGTCGCTCCGTCTTTGTCACTGCCCACTGCGGGAGCTGGTGGCCGTGTCACACCTGCCCTGCCAGGCCGAGATGAATCTGGTCAACGACCTCCTGGGCAGAACTCTCCGTCGGGAATCGTTCATGCCGGACGGCGATTCCTGCTGTACCTACTCCATCGGCGAGACGGACGATCCGAGTGACGCACTCGAGGTCTCGAATCTCGCTTCTCACTGACTCGCTCTCGATACAAAGGAGATTGAAAAAATGGATATCAACGCTGAAAGTAAGGTCGGGCAGGTCGCGGCTCACTATCCCATGGCAACTCGAGTGTTTGCCCGTCATGGCATCGACTTCTGTTGTGGCGGTGGCAAGGCTCTGCGCGAGGTCTGTGAAAAGCGAGACCTGTCCACCACCCAGATCCTCGAAGAGATCGATCAGGTTCTCTCCTCGGATCCTGGGGAGACTGAGACTTGGAACGAAGCCCCGGTGGTCGACCTCGTGCGCCACATCATCGAGTCGTACCATCAGCCACTGCGCGAGGAGCTGCCGCGCCTCGAGTCCATGGTCCGCAAGGTAGTTAGGGTGCACAGAGACCGGAATCCCGAGCGGCTCGATGCTCTTCTGAAGACTTTCCTCCGGCTCGAGGCGGAACTCCAGGAGCACATGACCGAGGAGGAGGATGTCCTCTTTCCAGAGATCATCCTTCATGGCGAGGCATCGTCGCCGACCGAGCCGTTCGTCGACGACCACCGCGTGGTGGGGGAGGCGCTCGCCGAGCTGCGTCGACTCACGGACGACTACGTGGTCCCCGAAGGAGCCTGCAACACCTGGCGAGCCCTCTGGTTTGGACTCGCCGAGCTCGAGCAGTCGCTGCACCAGCACATCCACCTCGAGAACAACATCCTCTTTGCGAGGGTCAACGCCGCCTAGCGGTGGTCGGAGAGCTGCACGATGACTCACATCATTGCCGAACCGTGCATCGGGACCAAGGATACCGCTTGCGTTGATGTTTGCCCGGTAGATTGCATCTACGGGGCAAACGAAGACTGGGTGATGCTCTACATCCAGCCCGAGGAGTGCATCGACTGCGGGCTCTGCGTCGATGCCTGCCCCGTAGACGCCATCTTTCCGGAGGAAGAGGTACCGGACCAGTGGGAGGAATATATCGCTATGAACTACGAGCACTTCGACCTAGCACCACCGTGATCTCTATGCCGACTCGGAGTAGACTTCAGGAAGAATCTCAGAAGGACCTTTGACCATGGTGGATTCATACACATGACGGACTCCTGGCTCCCATCGTTGATCACCGCGACACCGCAAGAGGGTTTCGAGCTCGCCATCACGCTGAGTCGGCGCGGGGTCAAGTACACCCAACCCGATGTCGAGACCCTCAAGCGGCTTCGTTCAGACTACGCGAATTCCGCCGAGGCCCTGACGGCGGCCTCGCAAGTCGTCGCCATCAACTTTCAGACCGTTGCCGCTGCCAACAGCTACTGGCGAGAAGCGGCTCTCTCCGAGTGAGGCCTGCAACTCCTGAAGCCCGGTTCGTAAGGACGGCACGGCGAGTCTTCGTTCGTCCTGTCGGAAGGAGGATCCCTGCCATGCGCGACGCCCGTAGTACGGGTTCCGAGCACCAACTCAGGGTAGCCTCGTGGTGACGATCGAGGGACTCGATGCCAGCCGGGAGGAGCTCGCTCGGTGGTACTCGCTGATGCATCTCGGCCGAGTCCTGGATGACAAGGCCCCGAACTACCTCAAACAGAGTCTCGGCTGGTCGTACCACGCACCCTGCGCCGGGCACGATGGTATTCAGGTCGCACTGGGAGTCACTTTTCGGCCGAGCCACGACTACCTATTCCCCTACTACCGGGACCTTTCGACCTGCCTCGCGGCCGGCCTAACGGCCGAGGAGATCCTCCTCAATGGCATGTCCAAGCGGGACGATGTCGCCTCCGGGGGGCGGCACATGTCGAACCACTTCGCCAAGCCCGAGATTCGCATTCAGAACGTTTCGTCGTCGGTGGCAAATCACGCCCAGCATGCGGCTGGAGTTGGGAGGGCGATCAAGACCTACGGCTCGGAGGCGATCGTCTTCTGCTCGGTGGGAGAGTCGTCCACCTCCGAGGGCTTCTTCTACGAAGCGGTCAACGGTGCTTCACGCGAGAAACTACCGGTGGTCTTCGTTGTTCAGGACAACGGATACGGTATTTCGGTTCCGAAGAGCGATCAGACCGCGAACCTCTTTGCCTCCGACAACTTCTCTGGCTTTCTGAATATCGAGATCATCCACTGTGACGGGAAGGACCTGTTCGACTCGCTACGGGCCATTCGCCGGGCGGTGGCCTTTGTCGAGACGGGGGAGGGCTGCGCGATCGTGCACGCCGAGTGCGTCCGGATCCACTCCCATTCCAACTCCGATCGGCACGAGCTCTATCGCTCGCCCGAAGAGCTGGCTGCCGCCGAGGCGTTGGACCCCTTGGCACGTTTGCGCAATACCCTGATCACGGAAAAGCTTCTATCGGAGGAGGAGATCTCGGCGATCGAGAGTGCCAACCTCACGACCTATGAAGAGAGCTCCGAACGCGCTCGTAACGCACCCGACCCCGACCCGACCTCAATCTTTGACTTCGTATTGGCGGACCCGTGGATTCCGGACGGCGACGGGCTCGCCGAGAACGCTACCACTCCCGAGGTACTCGGCGACGTCAAGGCACCCGAGATGTCGCTCATCGAGGCCCTCAATGGGACGTTGAAGGAAGCCTTTCGCGAGAACCCGGACACCTACTTGTGGGGGCAGGATGTCGCGTATCGGGACAAGGGTGGAATCTTCAACGTTACAAAGGGTATGCAAGCCGAGTTCGGAGCCTCGCGGATCTTCAACGGCCCGATCGCGGAGGACTATATTCTCGGGACGGCCGATGGTTTTTCCCGTTTCGACGACAAGATCCGGATCGTCGTAGAGGGCGCCGAGTTTGCCGACTATTTTTGGCCTGCCGCCGAGCAGATGGTCGAGATGTCGCACGAACTGTGGAGGACAAACGGTCAGTTCGTGCCCAACGTCACGGTACGCCTCGCTTCCGGCGGATACATCGGTGGCGGCCTGTACCACTCACAGAACATCGAGGGCTGGCTCACGACTCTGCCCGGAATCAGGATCGTCGTTCCCGCCTTCGCGGACGACGCGGCGGGACTGCTGCGGACCGCGGTACGGTCCCGCGGCATTACGGTCTTTCTCGAGCCCAAGTCTCTCTATAACTCGCGGCAAGCCCGGGCGCATGTGCCGCCCGACTTCGCCGTACCGTTTGGCAAAGCCCGGCGTCGACGAGAGGGCAGCGATCTCACGATCCTGACCTATGGGACTACCGTACACCTGGCGCTGGAGGCGGCCGAGCAGCTGGCCGGGGAAGGAATGAACGTCGAGGTCCTCGATCTCCGTTCTCTGGTTCCTCTCGATTGGGCTGCCATCGTCGCCTCCGTCCAGAAGACGTCTCGCGTACTCGTCGTCCACGAAGACAAGGTGCACGGCGGCTTCGGCGGCGAGTTGGTTGCACGTATTGCTTCCGAGCTCTTCGCTTTTCTCGATGCGCCCGTCGATCGAGTGGGCTCGAGCTTCACGCCGGTGGGTTTCCATCGCATTCTGGAACGGGCGATCCTGCCCAATGCCGATGAGGTACTCGAAGCGGCCCGCAAGACGCTGGCGTATTAGCCCAGGAAGGTAGGCCCTATGTTCAGTACCAAGCGAGTCTACGAGCCTCCTGCCGCCGAAGACGGTCGTCGAATTTTGGTGGAGCGTCTGTGGCCTCGCGGGATGAAGAAAGAGGCGCTCGCGTTGGATTCGTGGGCCAAAGGAGTTGCTCCTAGCTCTGAACTTCGGCGGTGGTTCGGCCATCGAGTGGATCGCTGGGAGGAATTTCAGCGGCGATATCGGGGGGAGCTAGGGGAGAACCTTGACGCTTGGGAACCCATCCTCGAGGCGGGGAGACAGGGGCCGGTAACGCTTCTGTACAGTGCACGCGATACGCTACACAACGGGGCCTTGGTCTTGCGAGAGTTTCTGGAAACCAACCGTGAGTCGTGAGATCCGTGACGTCGGTTGGTAGGGAGGCCTCTGTGAAAGGCCGACCTTGCAACTTCAGGAAACTCTCGAATGTTTGATGAAAGGAGCCAGGTCATGGACAGGGATCCCCTCGGCATCGTCGCGACTCTGAGTAGCCCATCGGAAACGGTTAGCTACATCAGCCTCGAGAAGCTGGCCTCCAGAACTCGAACCGACATCGCACGACTCCCGCACACCGTCAAGATCTTGCTCGAGAACATCGCACGGCGGGCCGGGGGCCGAGATGTGTCGCCCGCCGATGTCGAGTCGCTCGCACTTTGGCCGAACGGTCCGGAGGGCTCGATCGCCTTCATGCCGGCCCGGGTCTTGATGCAGGACTTCACGGGAGTCCCCGCGGTCGTGGACCTGGCGGCCATGAGAAGTGCCGTTGCCCGAGCGGGTGGTGACGCCGCTCGAGTCAACCCACTCGTCCCGGTCGATCTCATCATCGACCACTCAGTCCAGGTCGATCGCTTCGGCAGCGCCGACGCCTATGAGGCCAACCTCGAGTGGGAGTATCGACGCAATCGTGAACGGTATGCACTGCTCAATTGGGCCCAGCAGACCTTCGAAGGATTCCGGGTCGTACCTCCCGGCATGGGAATCTGTCACCAGGTCAATCTGGAACATCTCGGGAGTGTCGTCATCTCTCGCGATGGCTGGGTCTTTCCCGACACTCTAGTTGGGACCGATTCACACACTCCCATGATCAACGGCCTCGGGGTCCTGGGTTGGGGAGTCGGCGGCATCGAAGCCGAGGCGGCAATGCTCGGTCAGCCGATGTTCCTGCCCAAACCGATCGTCCTCGGGGTTCGAGCCCACGGCCAGTTGCCTCCCGGCACTACGGCCACCGACCTCGTACTGACCCTGGCCGAGAGACTCAGAGCGCACGGCGTGGTGGGCAAGTTCGTCGAGTTCTTCGGTTCAGGACTGAGCAGCCTGAGTATCGCAGACCGGGCAACGCTATCGAACATGTCTCCCGAATTCGGCGCCACCGCGTCACTCTTTCCAGTCGATGCGAACACCTTGGAGTACCTGCGTCTGACGGGACGAGGGGCCAATGTCGATCTCGTCGAACGGTATACCCGGGAGCAGGGATTGTTCCGGACGGATGCCGATCCCGAATCGGCCTTCAACGAAGTACTCGATCTAGACCTGAGCAAGGTCGAACCGAGTGTCGCCGGACCGAAGCGCCCTCAGGATCGCGTGTCCTTGTCTGGCGTCAGAGGGTCCTTCGAGGCCTCGATCGACGGTGTAGCTCCCGAGGTGCCAGCCAAGCAGATTGCACGGCTCGTCGCCGAAGGTTCCTCGGTTGCGGGCGAGTTCCTCGAGGCCCCGGCCCAGCGTTTGCAGGCTCCGAGCGCAGCGGCATCCGTGACCGATGGCTCGGTCGTGATCGCGGCCATCACCAGTTGTACGAACACCTCGAATCCCTCGGTCATGATCGCAGCGGGTCTACTCGCCAAGAAGGCAGTAGAGGCCGGCTTGCAAAGCCGTCCATGGGTCAAGACTTCACTGGCACCGGGGTCGCGCGTCGTGACTCGATACCTGGACAAGGCTGGTCTCACCCCCTTTCTCGAGGCGCTGGGTTTCAACCTCGTCGGTTATGGGTGTACGACCTGTATCGGCAACTCCGGGCCCTTACCGAAAGAGATCGCGCAAGCCGTGATCGACCGCGATCTGGCCGTGGTGGCCGTGCTGTCGGGAAATCGCAACTACGAGGGCCGCATTCACGGTCAGGTGAAGGCTAGCTACTTGGCGTCACCACCACTCTGTGTAGCCTATGCACTGGTCGGAACCGTACTCTGTGATCTTGGCGTCGATGCGCTGGGACTCGATCGGCAGGGCAATCCCATCTATCTGAGGGATATCTGGCCGACTGCCAAGGAGATCGAAACCCTGATTGCTTCGTCGGTTGCCTCTGACCAGTTCGATCTGGAGTATGGCCGGATTTTCGAGGGCGACGAGAAGTGGAGGAGCATGCCGGCCCCGACCGGAGCGCTGTTCCAATGGGCCGCGGACTCGACCTACGTACGTGAGCCTCCCTTCTTCCTAGACTTCGCACGCGAACCGGCGCCGCTAGCGGACGTGAAAGACGCTCGTACTCTTGCCGTGCTGGGTGACTCGATCACTACCGATCATATTTCGCCCGCTGGCGGGATCACTCCAGACTCTTCCGCGGGCCAGTACCTCCTGGACAAAGGGGTGCCGAGGCCGGAGTTCAATAGCTTCGGGTCCCGGCGGGGCAATCACGAAGTCATGATTCGCGGCACCTTCGGCAACCTACGTCTGCACAACGAGATGGCGCCGGGTACGGAAGGTCCATGGACCGTGCACGTTCCCAGCGGCGACTCGATGAGTATCTATGACGCGGCTATCCGCTACCAGCAAGAGGGAACGCCGTTGGTGGTGATCGCCGGACGAGAGTACGGCGCCGGAAGTTCGCGTGACTGGGCGGCAAAGGGTGCCGCGCTACTCGGCATCAAGGCCATCATCGCCCGCGGCTATGAACGAATCCATCGAAGCAATCTGGTCTGTATGGGAGTACTCCCCCTGCAGTTCGAGGACGGTGATTCGGCAGATTCATTGGGCTTGACCGGCCGAGAGGTCCTTTCCATTTCTGGCATTGCGGATGGCATCGAGCCTCGACAGAAGGCAAGAGTCTCTGTGAAACGACCTGATGGAACCGAGGTGGAGTTTGACGTGATCGTGAGGATCGATGCTCCGGCTGAGGTCGAGTACTTTGTCCATGGCGGCATCCTGCCGATGGTCCTGCGTGAACTTTTGCCAGCCTGAGGTTTTACTAGAGGGTGACTCGAGGGTGACTTGAGGACAGAGTGAAGGACCGTCAACCGCAAGACACAACGACAGGGGAAACGCCTCTTGCGAGCCCTCCCACGTCCGGGGTAGTCGATCGAGCCAAACGCATTCGGATCGTGCTCCTCTGGGTCCTTCAGAGCGTGATGGCGGTCGAGTTGATCCTCCTACTCTTTGAACGGCTCTGGATGAGCAGTGTCTGGCTGCTGACCATCATGACGATCACCGCTGCCCCAGCGATTCTCGGTCGTCGACTAGAGGTACGGATTCCGGCTGAGTATCATGTGATGGCCATCCTGTTCGTGTTCGCTGCACTCTTCCTCGGGGAGTATAGGAACTACTACGCACGGTTCTGGTGGTGGGACATCGGCCTGCATGCGACCTCCGGGCTGCTTCTAGGCCTCATCGGCTTCCTATTGGTCTACTTGCTGAACGAGAATCGCCGGATCGATGTTCAGATGCGCCCCGTCTTTGTGGCTCTGTTCGCGTTTGTGTTCGCTGTTGCCGGCGGAGCCGTCTGGGAGATTTTCGAATTCTCCATGGACCAGGTTGTCGGCACGACCATGCAAAAACCGATGTTCGACGACCCTTCGGGCCTCACCGACACAATGTGGGATCTGATCGTCGACGTACTGGGGGCCGGTGTCATCAGTTTCTTTGGCTGGTGGAATTTGAAGCACGATGCGAGGTCGTTCGTCGAGATTTGGACTGAGAAGTTCATCGAACGAAATCCCCAGCTGTTCCGGGTGGACTGAAGGGGCCAGTTGGATCAGGCAACCGGAGCGCGGGCGGCGATGCAGTGTCGTCCTCGAGGCGGCGCAACGCAGCAAGGGGCTCTGCGCCGCCCAACCAGAAGGGCGACAAGGGCTTCCGACTGCAGCGTCTGACAGGTGGAACTCGCTAGAGCTTGCCTGAACTAACCCGATGCAGCCCGGACTAGCCCGAGCGACCAGAGCCGGTAGTTGGAAGCGCTAGCCGCGCGGGCGTGCCTACTCTTGCCAGAGGCCGCTAGGCAACTGGTTCCGCGATGGCACCGTTGATCGGGATACGAAGTTCTGAGACAGCAACCGATCTAGAGGTGATGATCACCCGCTGCCTCCGGCTGGTAGAGGACCGCTTCGACCTTGAACCGCTTCTTGCCTCCCGGAGTGATCCAGTTGATCACACTGCCGACGCGATAACCGAGCATTGCGGCACCGATCGGTGCAATAACCGAGATCTTTCCTTTCGAGAAATCCGCATCTTGTGGATAGACGAGCGCGTACTCGACCGTCTCACCCTGGTCCAGATCGAGAAGACGAGCCCGGGAGTTCATCGTAATCACGTCGGGTGGAACATCCTCAGGAGCCACAACCTTGGCTTGCTGGATCTCCTGAAAAAGGTCGAAGAGGTCACCACGGTCTCGGTCCTGATCGGCCATCCGGCCAATCGACTCCAACCGTTTGCGATCCTGCGTAGTCATGTAGATCTTCCTCGTGGCCATTGCTGCTGACTCCTTTGAGTATCCTGGTTCGGGCTCGCGTCGCTCCGAGTGAACTGCTCAGATGCGGACTCGAACCTAGTGTTGGCGACCGACGACACTCAGGGTCGAATTATCGGTCGGCGTTGATGATGAAGCGACCCAAGGAGAGGCCATGCCGGATGCCTATCCGATATGGGATCGAGCGAGTACTCGTCACGCTCTCCGTCGTCGTTTCAAAGCTGGAGTCGGCTAATATCGTCCGCCCCAGGACCAGAACGCTAGCATGGACGCATGGGGCATACTAGAC
>JAIOJS010000069.1 GCA_019911795.1 Thermoanaerobaculia bacterium
GGTTCATCCACTCCACCGAGTATCTTCGCGGCCTACTGCCTCCCGAGCTAGCGGTCGGTCGGACCCAAGTCAGCATCCGCCTCGCCAGACACGATAGACTGGTCTCCATGCCTTCGCACTGGATACGCTTCGTGATCCTAGCCTTGGCGGTTCTCTGGACTCTCCCAGCTGCCACATCCCCGGCCCCCGAGGTTGCCTCCGACTTGTCCGAAGAGGGGCGGCACCTCCGCGGCTACTTGAGCCTGGACACCAGCAATCCACCCGGTCGGGAGCACGTCGGCGTGGCCTACCTCGCAGAGATCCTGCGCGCGGAAGGCATCGAGTACCAGATCCTCGCCAGCGCCGAAGGCCGTACCAGCCTGCTGGCTCGCTTGCAGGCCAATCCGGCCGACTCAGGCGTCGTCCAGGAAGCCGAGGCGAACGCCCTGGTGCTCCTTCACCACGTCGATGTCGTGGCTCCAGGTCCCGACTGGACCCACGACCCCTTTGGAGGAGACCTGTCGCAAGGTCTCCTCCTGGGGAGAGGAGCCATCGACGACAAGAGTCTCGGCATTGCCCACCTCGCGGCGTTCCTCTCTGCCGCCAGATCCCCACGTCCCCGACAGCGCGATCTGATCTTCCTCGCCGTGGCGGACGAAGAGCGCGGTGGACTCAACGGCACCCAGTTCGTCTTAGAGAATTTCCCCGAACTCTTCCGAGGAACCGAAGCGGTTCTCAACGAGGGTGGATCAACCCTTCGCATCAACGGACGAACGCTATGGTTCGGCATCGAAGTCGCTCAGAAGCGCCCGCTTTGGCTGCGTCTTCGCTCCCATGGGCGAGGAGGTCACGCCGCAACACAACGCCCAAACAGTGGCATGCACTCCCTCCTCCGCGGTCTAGGACGACTTGTAGATCTTCCTTCGGAATGGCGGGTCGCTCCCGAAGTCAGAGAGTATCTGGCCGGCCTCGCCCCCCTGCAGAACTCAAAGATGCGCAAGGTTTTTGACAACATCGACGATCATGTCGGCCCCGATGGACCCAAGGGGTTGATTCCAGGAATGGAGTCCCTGTTCACTGATACTTTTCAGGTCACTCGGGTCATCGGATCGGAGCAGATCAACATCATCCCCGCCACCGCAACCGCCGAAGTCGACGTCCGATTGCTCCCCGACAGCGACGATCAACAGGTCCTAGCGAGAGTTCGAGAGGTGCTTGGCGCCGAGATCGAGGTCGAAGTGCTGGTCTCGTCGCCCTATAGCTCTTCCTCCCCAACCGACTCGCCTTTCTTTGAACTCCTTCGTGCACAACTCGAGACCGAGGCGCCGGTCGTTCCGTTCTTCTCGTCCGGATTCACCGACTCCAGGTTCTTCAGGCAGCGCGGCATCTCCGCCTACGGCCTCAACCCCTTCACCCTAGAGCCCCAGGAACTCCGAGGCATCCACGCTGCCGATGAAGCAATTCCGGTCGAAGTGTTTGAGCGGGGCGTCGAGAGAATCCAGTCAATCGTCGACGCCTGGATCTATGCTGAAGGAATCTGACTCCACGATGGCACGACCCTTGCTACCTCATTATCAGGAGGTACGAACCAGTGCTAAATCGGAACCGAGAGACGGGCTTCACTCTCATCGAGTTACTCATCGTCGTGGCCATCATCGGCATCCTTGCCTCGATGCTCATTCCCAATCTTCTCGATGCTCTGCAGAAGGCAAAGCAAAAGAGGTCTATGGCAGACGCCCGCATCGTCGGCACCGCCATGATGTCGTGGCTCTCCGATCGTTCTCAGGCCATGGCCGCTGGAGCCGCCCTGGACGATGTCGACATGGCGAACTACCCGGTCATCACCGTCGAGGACCTCGAAGCGCAGCTCGTTCCCCAGTACTTACAGGACGTACCGGAGCGTGATGGTTGGAAGCAGGTCTTCGATTTCCGGCTGGATCTCGACGAAGTCGACGGCTCGATCATGGCGGCTCGGAGTCGGGGCGCTGACAACGCCTATTCAACTGACGTGTACAGTCCATCCTCCTTTGATCCCACCGACTACGCTCAGGATATCGTGTGGATCGATGGGTTCTTCATCCGTTGGCCTCAGAAGACCAACTAGAGCCCGACGGTCTAGCCGAAGGCTAGGGAGCGAACCGGTCTTGGAGGCACCCCCCAAGCCCGGTCGTGTCAATCTGCGTCATCAGGCAGTTCCTTCCTAGTGAAGGCCCCCTCCCGCCTCGCCCCGCCC
>JAIOJS010000070.1 GCA_019911795.1 Thermoanaerobaculia bacterium
TCAGATGGAAAGTCCCCAGGAGCCGCGGCTTCTGTGCATGCATCGACTCTCTCGCGGTGCGTCATGCAGCCTGAGAAAGCAACGAGGACCACGATGGATCCGATGGTTGATATCAGTTTCACGATCGCTCAGCCGGCTAACGAGTTGAAGCTAACTGGCCACACAGGCCACGGTGACAGCCGAAGCCAAAAGCGGTGAGCCCAGTGAGAAAATGTGCAGCTGTGCCAAGCACGTGTGTGGTCCAGTTCAGCGAATGGTTAGGCGGCCAACTAAAACCGATCAAAGTCTCTGGTGTGAGTCTACTAGAGTACTAGTGCTCAACGCCCAGCACCAGTGGAAACCAGAATGCTAGAGCGACCCCAGCGAACCCGCCCAGCGGCACGAGGAGAAACCAGTAGATCAAACTCTCACGTGCCATAGCGCTGTTCGCACCAAGGGTAACCCCGAGAAGAGGGAAGACGGCGAAACCGATATAGATGAGAAAGAGCTTGTCGAAGGGAAGGGCTGCGCTTCCGTAGGCGGCCACGACAAGAGACAGGACGACCGCAGCCCCAACGAACGAGGCCACGAACTTGGCCCCGCCGCGCCCTGAGGCACCAACGCCCCCTTCGACCCGAAACCCGAGTAGGACCACGACTAGGACGACAACAGGCAGCCAAAGGATGAAGAGCGGTTCCATGGACGCCTAACGACTGGAAGCTAACTGGCCACACCGGCCACCACGAAAGCCGTAGCCGGAAACGGTGAGCCCAGTGAGAAAATGTGCAGTTATGCCAAGCACCTGTGTGGTCCAGTTCAGCGGATGGTTGGGCCGCCAGTCAAGGCCGTTCAATCGGCCCATCCCAGCGCCATGATGCCACCGGGATCTTCGCTGAGCACACCAATCTGGCCAAACCATAGAACGGGGACCAACAAGAGCAGTGCAAGTAGCCAGGCTCGTTTTGGCAAGATCAGTCGAAGCAAAGCCAGTTGGCCAGATACCAGAAGCACGATCAAACCGAAGAACCCCACGCAAAACGGCCAGTCCAGGAAGCCCACTGAGGCTGAAGTCTCCCCAGCCGAAGATGGCCAGTGCCCAAGTTGTACGGCGGCATAGAGAACTTCGGTGAGGCACCCGGCCCATACCGCGGATGGCAGGAGTACTCCTGCCAACACGAGAGCCGCAAGGACATACAGACAGACATTGAGAACTAGAGCCACGGCTGGCGTTGGTTGGCAATCGAGAACAGCTAGGTCTCGGATCAACGGAACTCGAAAAGGGGCCATACGTCAAGCCTTTTCGAAGAGCGTGGCCAACCGATGGCGGAATTGTGAACCGTGGGTGGCACGCCTTCCGACAAGAACGAGATGGATACGAGGAGGGAACCCTGGCAGCCCAACGGGTTGGAGCTAACTGGCCACACCGGCCACGACCACAGCCGAAGCCTGAAACGGTCAGCCCAGTGAGAAAATGTGTAGTAGTGCCAAGCACGTGGGTGGTCCAGTTCAGCGAATGGTTATGCCTCAAGTCTACAGCCTTTAAACGACCCCGGGCCAAAGCAACCTTCGGACTGCTCACCTACCGAGGAAGATTGAACGTCGAGAGCCGAGGCGAAAATGCCACAGATGGACACGCCGGCTGCACAACAGGAACGTCAGCGGGGACCTGGGCGACGAGTCTATGCACGGGCCATGCCCTTCACGAGGGATACCGGTGACAATCGCCACACCGCCGGGAGTACAAGGCCAAGCAACGCAGCGACGACTGAACTGCCATCACGTCGACGACGGGAAATGGTGGGCACGCCGATGCTTCGCTACTGGATTGCTGACCATCAGACAACAGAGACCGTCGAAGCAACCTCAGCAAACCTGGGCTACACCAGTCGATATCGATGGACAGCAATCGACGAGAGAACCGAGGCCGAAGAGCCCGAGAAACCATTCTTCGTCGCCCTTGCGGCATAACGGACGGAAGCTAACCGGCCCAACTGGCGAGTCCCTTCGGCAGGCGCGGCACCGTTGAGCCAAAGGGATTGGAGTGAGTTTGTGGCAAGCACTTGTTGGGTCCGGTTCAGCGGTTGGTTGGGCTGTCACCTAAGCAACGTCGAGACTACATCGAGAACCTAGCCAGCCAATCGAAGATGCGATCAAGAAAGCGCTGACCAAGGAAGACGGCGAGCAGACCGAAGACCACTGCAACTAGCACTGTACTGCCTAGGAGCTCGAACCAGTCCCTCGCTTCCCTGCCCATGACAAAGAAGCCAACGAAGCCCCCAACGACGGCACCCCAGAAGAAGTTGATGATGGCGTTTGTTGAGCTTCGCATGCGCGTCGATGGAGAAAGTCTAGGAGTGGAGGACTACGGCCCCAATCGGAAGTACGTTTCGAAGCGACGAGATCTTCCATGGAACCTGGGACTCAAGATCTAGGACCGGTGCCAGTGCAGCCCAACGGACTGGAGCTAACTGGCCACACCGGCCACGGCGGCAGCCGAAGCCAAGAACGGTGAGCCCAGTGGGAAAATGTGTAGTAGCGCCAAGCACCTGTGTGGTCCAGTTCAGCGAATGGTTATGCCTCAAGTCTACAGCCTTTGAACGACCCCGGGCCGAAGCAACCTTCGGACCGCTCACCTACCGAGGAAGATTGAACGTCGAGAGCCGAGGCGAAAATGCCACAGATGGACACGCCGGCTGCACAACAGGAACGTCAGCGGGGACCTTGGCGACGAGTCTATGCACGGGCCATGCCCTTCACGAGGGATACCGGTGACAATCGCCACACCGCCGGGAGTACAAGGCCAAGCAACGCAGCGACGACTGAACGGCCATCACGTCGACGACGGGAAATGGTGGGCACGCCGATGCTTCGCTACTGGATTGCTGACCATCAGACAACAGAGACCGTCGAAGCAACCTCAGCAAACCTGGGCTACACCAGTCGATATCGATGGACAGCGATCGACGAGAGAACCGAGGCCGAAGAGCCCGAGAAACTATTCTTCGTCGCCCTTGCGGCATAACGGATGGAAGCTAACTGGCCCCATTGGCGACCGCGGTCGACGAAGCCGGAAGTGTTGAGCCCAATGGAAGGATGTGTAGTTATGCCAAGCACTTATGGGGTCCAGTTCAGCAGATGGTTAGGCCGTCTTCTCTACAGAAATGCGTTCACATTCTTGGACGATTGCACGATCGATCACGGAGATAGAAGCATTGTCGTTCGGGGAAACATCGTCGTAGTTGTAAAAGTAGCCGACTAGTTGTGCGACGCCAAACGACTCGCCCACGTACGCTCCAGATGGACGTAGGTGATCGACCTTCGAGAGCACATCCTGGACAATGAGGCGGGCTCCCTCTCGCGGGGGCAACTCTCCGGCGACTACCTTGGCCGCGTAGTGGCGCTTGAGGCAGTCGGCAGCCTCGAGAGGCGAGGGCAATGGAACTCGAAGCTCCTCGAGTGCCTCGACGAAGAGTTCACTAATATCA
>JAIOJS010000071.1 GCA_019911795.1 Thermoanaerobaculia bacterium
GCCCCGACACAGGCAAGGCGCCCCGACGCAGGCATAGCGGGGCCTATGTCGAGGAGGGGCAACGCCGAGCTCGGCCCTGAGGGCCGGCCAGGCGCTAATCGTTTGGGGGTTTCAGTCCACGAGAGAGAGCCGGCATCGCTGAGAGAGGGTCCCGATCAGATATCGGGAGTGCAGACATCGGGAGTGACTCTCAGGACGAGAGGTTCTAGGCGAGACGAGTCCCGTTGGGCACTTCGAGATCAGGCACCGCGAGGACGACCGCGCCGTCCTCGCGAGGAAACCCGGTGATCAAACACTCCGAGCGGACCGGACCGATCTGCTTGGGAGGAAAATTGACGACGCCCACCACTCTGCGACCC
Source organism: Thermoanaerobaculia bacterium (assembly GCA_019911795.1). Taxonomy (GTDB): domain Bacteria; phylum Acidobacteriota; class Thermoanaerobaculia; order Multivoradales; family JAIOJS01; genus JAIOJS01. The sequence goes on from JAIOJS010000071.1 coordinate 360, forward strand.
ACCAGGTCCTCGGGGGTGTAGAGCGCGGTGATCTGGGCACTGCTCTTCTTGACTCCGATCTCAGGGCCGAAGTCGACATGGAGGATGTAGGCGGGACGACGGGCCTGAGGAAATTCCTTGGCCTCGAGAATGGTGCCGACGCGCAGATCGACGCGTTGGAAATCGGACCATTCGATCGCCTCGGGTCCCGGAGCACCCTCCGCTTCCGTTTTGATTCTGCGAGATCCGTCCTCCACTCCGTCCTCCACGTCGTCCTTCACTCCTTCCTCGCCGCTGGGCGCCTTCCAGCATCCTCGAGATCGACGCCGAGGAGGTCTGCCAAGATCCTCGGTATCTCGGTGTTGTCTCGTACTCCTGCCAGCCGCTCTGCTCCCGGGCCGTAGGCGAAGAGTGGCACCGGCAACGCCGTGTGGCGGAAACTTGCCCAGCGACCTTCCTGCGACCCTCCCTCGAGACCGCGCAACACCACGGGTCCGCCGGTGTCGTGATCGGCCGTAACCACCACCAGGGTACGGCGGTTGCGCTCGGCAAAGTCGAAGGCCCAGTTCGCCACGGCATCCAGGGACCGCACTCCCTGCACCACGCGACCTAGATCCTGCCGGTGTGAGCCAGTGTCCGTCTCTTCGGTCTCGACCAGAAGAAAGAAACCTCGTCCCTCGTCCTGGTGCAAGCTCGCGACGGCGATCTCAGTCACTGCGAGCAGGCTGGGCTCAATCGTGGCATCTCCCAGATCCGGGAGAGCCGCAACGGTCTGAGAATGCCCCCTATTGACCCCCTCTGACCATTGCGTGAAGTCGTCCGCGACCTCCCAACCTCGAGCAACGAAATACTCCCGACGCTCTGCCCATTCCGAGGTACGCCCGCCGACCAGTAGGGAGAAGCCACTCGTGGCCAACTGCTGAGCGATGCTGTCGTACTCGGATCGGTGCGCCACATGCGCCCCGAACGCACCGGGCGTGGCGTCCCACAGATACGAGTCGGTGATCAGTCCCACCCGGCCTCCGGACTCCCGCATCGCCTCCGCCAAGCTGATCACCGTCTCCCCCGAAGCATCGACTCCCACCGCACCGTAACTCGTCTTGTGACCACTGGCCAGAGCGGTCGCGGTCGCCGCCGAATCGGTATAAAGCGACGAACCCTGGTGGGTCGATACCCAACCGACTACCGGGGCTGTTTCCATCTCGAGGCGACCGCTGGGGCCGACGAGCGCATTGCGGGCGATGGTGAGCTGACCGAAACCCATGCCGTCGCCGATCAGAAGGATGACGTTGTCGACGGGGCCGGAGGGCAGAGAAGATCGCAGCTCCTTTCTCGACGCGGAGAAATCGAGGGGCGTCGCCATCACCCAAGCCTCGGCCCCTTCGCCGACGAGCAGCGCCTCCAGACGATGGAGTTCACGCCCGAGAATCCAGAGAAAGAAGACCAGGACAAGCCCGGAGACGAGCAGACCGAGCTTGCTTCTGGAACTGGCGCTGTCCACGATGCGCTGAGTCTACCGCCCGCCGTCACCTCAGGGTAGGCATACAATCCTTTCACCCGGACGTCTCCACGTCGTGGGTGCCGACACCATGCCAAACGAATCCCCACTCCCGCCCGGGCAGTATGAAGCCAAGACATTTTACCGTTTCGGCCTGACCCCTTTCGCCACGCGCTTTCCCCACGATCCCACTTCGCGATCGCTCCAGATCTCCGGCGACGTCGAGCGCCAGGTGACCTTGGTCGATGTCCTCGAGGATCTTCCCGCAGTTGAGCAGCTCTCGGACTTTCACTGCGTGACGACGTGGAGCTACCGTGCTCTACGCTGGGAGGGCGTTCGCTTCGCTGACCTTTTTCAGAGGGTGATTCAACCGCAAGCGCGACCCGCAGCGGGGGCCCAATGGGTGATCCTGCAGGCCCAGGATGGCTACCGTACCTGTCTGCCACTGGAGGATCTCCTCGCTCCGGACGTCCTGTTGGCCACCCGACTCGACGGCGCTGCGATCACCATTGAGCACGGCGCACCCTTGCGCCTGGTCGTTCCTTCCCACTACGGCTACAAGAACGTCAAACACCTGCGCCGGCTGGACTTCTGTGAGAATCGCCAAGTCTATCGACCGCTGGGGTTTCGGTTCATGGACCATCCACGCGCCCGCGTCGCCCTCGAGGAGCGAGCCGTGGGCGCCCCGGGCTGGTTCTTTCGCTACCTGTATCGGCCCTTGGTGCGGTCGACCGCCGCTCGTTTCCGCCGCACCCTGGCCGAGTACCTCACTTCAGCTGACCGGGGCTAGCCTTTGGCTCGAGCATGAAGCGCAGACACGGCGCCCTGGGGGTCCGAGAATAGGACGATTCGGTCACCACCTGGCACTTCCATCGGTCCGTTCAGAATTTGGCCACCAGCCGCCGTAATCTCAGCCGCCTTGGTATCGACATCGTCGACCGTCACGTAGTAGATCCACGCCGAAGGCGCTCCCGGTGGCTTGTTAAATACTCCGCCCATGGGGATACCACCGCGACCGAAAATGCGGTAGATGCCCATCTCGCCCATGTCGTTGTCCTCGATCACCTGCCAACCAAAGAGCTCAGCGTAGAAGCCGAAGGCTGACTGGTAGTCGTCGGTCATCAGCTCGTGCCAGGAGAAGTCTCCAACCTGCGCCTCACCGCGAGGAGGACTCTCGGTAGAGGGGGTGAAGAAGGCGATGATCGCTCCCTGGGGATCAGCCAGAACGGCGAAACGTCCGACGGTCGGGATGTCGACGGGGCCGTGGAAGATAATGGCGCCCAACTCCCGGGCTCGGGCCACGGTGGCGTCGACGTCCGGGGTCCCGAGGTACGCCATCCAGTGGGGAGCGGGGGTGCCCTCCGGCATCGTCATGACGCCTCCCAAGGGGCGGCCGCCGTTGGTCCACATGGTGTACGGCTTGTCGGCGCCGTCGAAGGCCTCCGTTCGCCAACCGACTAGATCGCCATAGAAGGCAATAGCCGCTTCCTCGTCTCGGGTGACTAGGTCGTACCACACGAAACGTCCACGAATCTCTTCCTGCGCCATCCGCTGCTCCTTCTGGTCGGTCTTGAGTGTCAAGATCGGTACGAAACGCAATGTGGTGGAGTTTCATCGGCCGATTCGACGCTCGCCGTCAACGGTCTCCCATCAGCGCCTCGACTTCGTCGATCGTCTTGGGGATGGCGGGCCCCAGGACCCGACACCCGGACTCGGTGACCACCACATCGTCCTCGATGCGCACCCCGCCGAAGCCGAGGAAGCTCTCCGCGACGTCGTAGTCGATGTACTCGCTCATCCGTGACTCAGCTCGCCATCCGGCGATCAAGTCGGGAACGAAGTAGAGACCGGGCTCCACCGTGAGCACGAAGCCCGGCTGCAACCGCCGCCCTAGACGCAGGGACCGTCGGCCGAACTGGTCGCTGCGTTGGAACTCCTCGTCGTATCCCACCCGGTCCTCTCCCAGCGCCTCCATATCGTGAACGTCGAGCCCCATCATGTGCCCGAGACCGTGCGGCATGAACAACGCGTGGGCGCCCGCCGCCTCGGCTTCGTCGGCATTTCCGCGCAGGATTCCCAACGCGACGAGCCCCTCGGCCAGGGTGCGCCCGGCGACCCGATGCACGTCGGCGTAGGGAACGCCAGGAGCGATGACGGAGAGCGCGGCCTGCTGTGCCGCCAAGACCGTCTCGTAGACCGCTCGCTGTCGCCCGTCGAAGCGGCCACTGACGGGAAAGGTGCGAGTGATGTCGCTAACGTAGCCCGACGGCGCCACCGCCCCCGAGTCGTGCAGCAGGAGTTGGCCATCCTCGATGATGTTGCCGTGGTGGTGATTGTGGAGGGTCTCTCCGCGCACCGAGAGGATCACTGCGAAGGAGGTCTGCCCGCCGCGCCGATTCATCTCGTGGAGCACATCGGCCAGCACCTCCTGTTCGCTCCGCCCCGCGCGGGTCACCTTCATCGCAGTGGTGTGCATGGCCCAGCTGATCTCCACCGCTCGCTCGAGCTCCTCGAGCTCGGCTGCATCCTTGATCGAACGCTGTGCAACCACGGCCGCGATAAGCCGAGCCGACGCACCACTCTTCACCTCCTCCGGCGTCAACCCCAACTGGTCCGCCAACCGCAGCACGGTGTCGCCGCGATAGGGAGGAAGGTAATGCACCCGCGAAGAGCCAGTTTCGTCTCCGGTCAACTCCTGGGCGTCCCGAGGCTCGGCGCCGATCGCCTCGGCCAGCTCGGCCAAGCTCGGCTGCGGCCCTGTCCATACGATGTCGTCGAGGGTCGGATCGTAGCCGTAGAGTCGCGCCTTCCCGGATTCCAGGTCGAGCCAGCCCGTCAACCCGGGGAGCGAATGACCGAAGTAGTAATGAAAGCTTCGGTCCTGGTGGAACGGGTAGTAGTTGTCCTTGTAGTTCATCGGGGCCTGATCGTGCCCGGGGAACAGGGCGATGCCTTCCCCGAGGCTCTCGGCGAGACGTCGGCGACGGTCGGAGTAAGTTGACGCTGGGAACATGACAAGCCTCCTCGGGGGTGCGGGATGGGAGAGGAAAGGATAGCTTATCCTCGACGGTCGCGGTTCAGGGCACAGCTCTCCCACGGCCCGTAGACCGGGCCGGGCTTCGCGACCCCCCAACTGAGCCCCCGACGCTGCACCATTCCTTTCGTGTGGGCTAAACTCGCGATTCCAGAATCGACCAAGAAGCCGAGCGAGGCCACATTCTTCCGGGGCTCCTCGCCTTCCCAACCGTCAGGAGTCGCTACTGAATCTCGACGATCTCTTCTCCATTTCCCGGGCTCGCAACCCGCAAGCGGACGCCCTCCAGTGGATCGACGGCGACACCGAGGTCGAGTGGTCGTACGAGGAACTGTGGTCGCGAGTCGAAGCGCTCGCCAACGGATTCTCTTCCTACGGCATCCAGCCCGGTGATCGCATCGCCTTTTTCCTCGGCAACCGCCCGGAGTTCGTGATCGCCTACCTCGCGACTCTCCGTCTCGGAGCCATCGTGGTGCCGATGAACCTCGCCTACCGTCAACGCGAGATCGAGCACATGCTGAGCGATGCCGAGCCGCGGCTGATGGTCACCGAGGAAGCTCAACTGGAGGTCCTGAGCGAAGTAGGAGAGGACGGGCTGAGTACGGTGGAGGAGCTGGTCCTGGTGGAGGGACTAGACCGCTGGCTGGCCGACGGTACTCCGACATCGACGAGTCCATCGGCGCACCGCCCAATCGCCGGCTCGGACCTGGCCCTGCTGATGTACACCTCGGGTACCACCGGCCCGAGTAAGGGAGCTCGACTCACTCACGACAACATTCTCGCCACCGTAACCGGTCTGCTCGCCGCTTGGGACTGGTCAGACCAGGACACCCTGCTCCTCACCCTGCCCCTATTCCACACCCACGGCCTGATCGTCGGCTTGACCACCGCGCTCGCGGCGGGAGCCACCGTCCGGCTCCACCGAAAGTTCGAGCCGACGGCGGTCTGGGCGGAACTCCTCAGCGGAGAGGTGGACCTCTTCTTCGGTGTCCCCACCCTCTACCGTCGACTCCTCGACCACGCCGCCGGTCACCGCGCCCGCTATGACCTCCGTCACATGCGGCTCCTCTGCTCAGGAAGCGCTCCGCTCTCGGCCGACGTTCACGAGACCTTCCGCTCGGTGACTGGGCAGACCCTACTCGAGCGTTATGGCATGACCGAGACCGGCATGAACCTAAGCAACCCCTACGCGGGGGAGCGACGCCCCGGGACGGTGGGAACGCCGCTTCCCGGAGTTTCGGCCCGTATCGTGGATGCCGAGGGATGTCGGGTCGTGGAGGGTGAACAGGGCGAACTCGAGGTCCGGGGCGGCAATGTCTTCGATGGCTACTGGCGTGCCCCCGAAAAGACCCGCGAGTCCTTCACCTCCGACGAGTCCGGGCAGCGCTGGTTTTGCACCGGCGACCTCGCGCGCTGCGATCCCGACAACGGCTACTTCACTCTCCTCGGACGAAGCACGGAGCTGATCATCAGTGGCGGCTACAACATCTATCCCCGCGAGGTCGAAGAGGTCCTCTGCGCCTTTCCCGGCATTACCGAAGCGGCGGTGGTCGGCGTTCCCTCGGAAGAGTGGGGGGAGGTCGGCATCGCCTACGTGGTGTGCACGTCGTCCTTCGCCCGCGACGATCTGTTAGCCTTCTGTCGACGCCATATCGCCGCCTTCAAAGTGCCGAAGGAGATCCGACCGATCGAAGCCTTACCACGCAATGCCCTGGGCAAGGTGCAGAAGCACCGGCTACCGCAATGAAGCCCGCCCCTTTCGAGTACCGAGCACCCCGCAGCCTGGAGGAGACCCTCGCCCACCTCGCCGCCGAGGGAGACGCAGCCAAACTCCTCGCGGGCGGTCAGAGTCTGATTCCGGTGATGAACTTCCGGCTCGCGCAACCCGCGATCCTCATCGACATCAATCGAGTGCCCTATCTCGACGGCGTCGCCGTCGACACCGACAACAACCTGCGTCTCGGCGCCCTGGTACGGCACGCGACGCTCGAACGGGACCTGACGGTGGCCCGTCACGCCCCCCTCCTCGCCGCCGCCATCCCCTCGATCGCCCACTCCCAGATCCGTAACCGGGGAACCCTAGGCGGA
>JAIOJS010000072.1 GCA_019911795.1 Thermoanaerobaculia bacterium
ATTCACCTGCCAGCCGTCGATCCGCAGGCGATCGAACACTCGTGGGCTTCCCCAACTCGGCTCAGCTCGTGTCAGTTTCTTCATCTCAGCAACGAGACGATCCTCGAATTCGCATTGCTTTACTTCAGCGCGCTGAGTGGAGCGATGCTGGCCGGCCACGTTGCATGCCCGCCGCTCCGATACCGCGTGCTCGGCCTGCAAGTGCTTCACCGCTTCGCGTCGTCGGGACGGGCTCAAAAGTTTCCCCGTGCAAGGTCTTTCAGCATGTCGTTGTCTAACGTTAGATCCGCTACGATCTTCTTGAGCCGAGAATTCTCCTTCTCCAGCTCCTTGAACCGCTTCGCCTCGTCCTTGCGGAGACCTCCGTACCGCTTCTTCCAGCGATGGTAGGTCTGCTCCGAGATCGCCAGCTGCTTGCAAGCCTCTGGAATCGTCTTTCCTTCCGACAGCGCTTTCTCCGCGCTGCGGAGCTTCTGCACTATCTCTTCGGCTCCGTGTCGTTTTCTCTTCATCGAGTCCTCCTGCTTCTTGGGCTTGAAGAACTCTCATACTACGTGGACCGGTTTAAGGGGGGAATGCCACTCAGAGCTATTTGGGGATTTTCAGCGATCTCTTTCGCTTGTCGGCTAAGTCTCGAGCAAGCCACAGGCTGGTCTGCGATCCACTTGCGTTTGTGGCGGAAGCTTGAGGAGGGAAGGTTCCCTGCGGGAATGTCGAAATGTGCCTGGCACCGATCGAGCACCGATCGAGCTGACTTCGACCATCGAGTTGTCTGGGATGATGCTGGGTATTCGTGACATGTGGACAAGAACGAGATCGGGGCTGAGAGCCTTACTGGGGCGCCGGATCCCTCCCTCGCTTCGAGTCTCGGAATGTCGAAATGTACCTGTCACCAAGATGGTGCCAGCGCTCAGCGGGTCGGCTAGAAACTAACTGAGCCACTACCTATTGGGCCAAGCTGTGGCTTAAGGGCCTATGATTGGGCGATGTGGATCTTCAGGTCCGAGTCATCGTATTTGGTCGGGTCAATACATGTGTTGCCCGGAAATTGGGCCGGCGCTGTCGCAGGGGTCTTGAAGAAGCAACTGTCTGGGGTCTCAAGGCTGATCGTTGAGGCCGATCTACGAGACCTCAAGCCGCCGTCGAATTGCGTATTCGAGGATGGGGTGTGCCTAGAATCAGTAGTCCCACCGGACCTCTGGGAGGAAGCGCTGGTGCTGGCCAGCAACCAGGGGCTAGGTGACCAACTGTCAAGTCTTAAGCCGTGGTGGGCCGCTCTGACACTCACCGCTCCGATTGTCGCGTCACTAAACCTTTCGGGGAAGTTTGGTGTTGACTCGATTGCCATGAGGTGCGCTGCTGAGGCCGGTATCGAGATCAGACCATTGGAATCGACGGAGCGGGGCTTTCGGTGTTGGGATGATTCTCCACTTTCGGAGCAACTATGGCACTTGGAATCTGTCGTTAGGCGACCACAGGAAGCGCGCAGCAAGATTAAGCGCTTGGTCACCTCGTTTTCTACCGGGACTCCCGACGTTTTGATCGAGGCGCTGCAGAACTGCTTTCGAGATCAACCACTGACTTTCGGTTGCCTGATCGGCGCACGAAACGCGGAGTGGCTCCCAGCCCTTGACTCTGAGCTTCGGGCTGGCAACGCGCTAATCGTGGTGGGCGGCTTGCACCTCGTCTCCCCGATGGGGCTCCTAGCGCAGTTGAAGACTCTTGGGCACAACTTCCAGCGGGTCTAGGTAGGGCCGCCATGCTACCGCGCCGGAACTTGCTCGTCTGCGATTCCGGGCTCACCGTGGCACCCGCTCAATATGCGTTGCCCCTACCAGGCAGTGGTGTCGCCGGACTCAAATCCGTCTTCGAAGATGGGATGACTCCCTTCGATCACAGAGAATTGAGGGGTGCCTGCCGGTGAAGTAACAACAATGAGATCCGATTGATTCTCTCGGACGGCAAGCGGCTCGCCGGGTAGCGAAACAGTGTCCACTACTTCTGTGAGAAAGTCGTTCCAGTAGCGCAGTTCGCTGTCATTCCCAACCTGATGCAGAGTGACCAGCTGCCCAGAAACGAAGGCCGCGTCAACGTATGCAACGCCGAGTTCGTTGAGAAGATCCAAGGTGATGGCGTCGTGGAAGCGGCCGGAGCCGAGAATTACAATCTGACCGGAGGTAGGGAGCCGGATCGGATGGGTCATGCCCAAGCTCGAGTGCAGTGGGGAGTCGAGGTCCGCCCCTAGGACACCGAACTCGTCGATCTGTTCCCATAGCAGGTCGTTTGGACTCGTTTGGTCGCGCAGGTGATACATGCGGCCATTCGTCGCGCTCCAGACATACTCCTCGGAGTAATAGTTCCACTCCTTCTGCGACACGAGTTCGCCGTTTGGGCTGTAGGTGAAGTGGGAGACCCACGCACCAGATGGGTCGCAGACAAAAAGCCACTCACCTGCCATCGACAGCCCACAGGGTGTTTGAGGAGAGTTCACGAAAGACGTTTCTGAGAGATCGCTCAGCTCTGAGGCGTCGACTACGGTGATGCGACCGCTTTCGTAGGCGAGGTAGATCGCATTGTTCGGCGCAGAGTAGGTCAGAAAGTCTGGTTCCTCGGCGAGCGGAATGGTCGGGAGGTAGCCTAGTTGGCCTTTCGACCAGCGGAAGACACTCTTGTCGGAGATACTTAGCAAGTAAAGCGTTCCTTCGTCGCCCATGATGACCTGATCGGGTGTGAAGGGGAGGCCGAGCGGGTTGGTAGGGGGGCCGGGGTTCAGGGGCACGAGGCTGGATGTTGCCAGGGTTGTAACCGCCGCTCCATTGGTGTCGGTGGAGAACCCATAGACGAACCCGTCGTGGACGAAGATCGATAGGAGACCGGGTGCCGTGGTGGCCCGGCCTGTTTCGAGGAAGTCAGAACCGTGGGCGAAGAGCGTGTTACCTCTTAGGACGACAAAGCCATCGCCATCGACGGCTAGATCGGTGAAGGGCCCAGCCAGACTACCGCCGTAGTTCAAGACGGAGGTGTAGACCAAACCCGTGTTGTCTGAGACATTGTTGGTAAGGGGGTGCACCCAGGTGCGATCTCCAGTTGGATAGTCACCATGGTAGGGGCTGTCTTCCTGAGTGCCCAGAGTACCGTCGCTCATGTACTGAATCTCTAAGATGTCAGACGGTGAAATCCCGGTTGAACGAGCGTAGATCTTGGAAGAAGGTGCAGAGATCGAGAGTCCGATCATGCCGTAGAAGTAGTCCTCGGAATCGAGAAGCGCTCCAGTCGTTTTGTCTATACTGATGAGTTTGTCGTCGTAGCCCGCGAAGAGCAGGCCGCCATCCACTAGGAGTGACTCAAGGGCTGCGGGCGCCGTGTAGAGCAAAGAGCCGCCGGATCCGTCGAGTGAATAGCTCCAGATATCGGCGGAAAAGGCAACATAAATACCATCATCATCGATTGCCATCGCGGTTGGAGTGCTGGGCAGGCTGATGGTGCTGAGCCATGCTTGCGCTTGCATGTCGTACCGTTGAATCTGCGAGGGAAAACCGAAGAGAAGGTGAACGACACTGCCATGCTCCAGCGCGTTGATCCAGGGAGTGGCGCCACTGGTGAACTCATTCTGAAAGAGTGGGTCGGCTTGGTCCGCCCAAGGGGAATCGGCGTTCCAGGTGACCACTTCCTGGCAAAGCCCGGCTGAAAGGCCCAAGCTGGCCAGGAGACTTGCAGCAATTGCGTTTTTCATCTTCAGTTGTCCTTGTGAGTTGGAGGCGAAGCGCCGTCGTGTTGCTGGATCTCCTGTCTAGCGGAGATCTTTGGCGAACATGATGGTGCCAGGGCAGCACAAAGACGCTGCCGCGACACGACTCAAACTCAAGATAGAAGCTGTTCACCGTTTTCTTGCGATTGGCGCTACTGTTGGCACCGAGGGGATAACAATATCAGAACAGTGCCCCTTCGGCGGAGTGAAGGGCCATGATAGGTATCTGTTTGTGCGGCTGCTTGACTCCATTCCCGTTTGGGTCTCATGGTGAGATTGATCCCTACAAGGCGAGGCCCTGGGTAGACCTACGTGGGCTTTTGAAGAGACGGCGTTCGCTCGAGAGCCTAGAGTCGTGGTCCGTTTGACAGGATTGGGACGAGTGGTATAGGGTTTCTGGTATCTAAAATTTAGTCGCTTCTTTCTGCGGTCTGGATTCGGGTCTAGCCTAGAGCCAAGTGATGTTTGGGGCAAATGATGTCAAAAGGAGAATCGAAGTGAATGGTAGAATTCTTGCGTTAGTTTGTGTGGTGATTGGGTTTGCCGGAGCCATCGGCTCTTCGGCTGCCGCAACAGAGTGCAATGCGGCGGCTTGTTGGAAGGCAAATGTGGAGTTTATTTCCCACGCCAACGGGAAAGTCTGGTTTGTTGTCGAGAACTCGGAATTACTCGCTAATCTTGTACCGGCAGACGGCTGCAACGTTGCCCAGGTATGGCAGACTTGGGAGGGCCAACCAAGATTGGCACTGTTCATCGCGGCTGACGACCCGGATCGCAAGGAACTCCTCAACGTTCTGAACATGGCTCTGGCTGCAGGACTTGAGATTGGCTTCTCGCCTGAGAAAAACAGCACTGGGAATCAATGCCGGGTGCAGAGTATGTCTGTAGTTAGTGGGTAGGTGACTGAAGTGCCTTGATGGGATTGGTTAAAGGTTCACCTCGCAACCCAAGGTTGCTTGCCTTGAATAGGCGTGACGACGGGCAGAGTGCCCAGTGATACGGGCTGGATGCCCTTTCTGCACCATCAGAGCATTCGTCAAGGTTCTGCGAATGCTGATCGACCGATATCCGGTTCGAGAAGATTCCCCTAGGGTCTCTTGGCGTTGCATTGGCTCGTTCGACATCGACGGGCGATTCAGGGATTTAAGTTCGGGTGACTCACTAGGTATGGAAGACTAGTTCGCCTCGCTCGCGATTGTACTCATTACAGGGCGCGTGCAGATTGTCGGGAAGGGGAACCGATCGTGATATTGGTTTACGGTATCTGATTCAGTGCTACCGCCCTGAGAAGGGATCGAGAAAAGAGTGAATTTCATGAGAGTACTGTCACTGCTGTCCTTGGCGGCCGTTTGTTCGTCTGCACTGCTGGCCCACGATGTGAAGGTTGTCCCCTTGGATGAGGACTTTCTGCTGCCGCTCGTTACGGCTGATGTGCATATCACCGTTACCGAGTCATCTTTAGACTTCGGTGATGTCGCCGTCGGCTACTCCGAGCCTTTGACCTTTCTGGTGCAGAATGCTTCGTTCGAGACCCAATCGGTGACTCTGGAGATTGTTGACTCTGGGACGGGGGTCACATTGGGTGAATCGGACGACGCCTTTGAACTTCCGTTCCAGGGGTCCCGCCTCATTGAGGTCATCTATTCACCGCCAAGCAACTCACATGTCCTCTCGTCCTCGATTGAGGTCGTGGCTGTCGATGGTAGAGGGTATTCGACAGAGGCAACAGTCTCGCTTGCGGGGTCCGGTCGAGATCCAATTCCAGGATTGACCATTTTCTATCCTTCGGAGTCGCAGACAGCACTGATTGTTCCACTTCCGTTTACGGCCGAAGTAGGGGGGGCACCCTCGGTCGAGAGATTCCGTCTCGAGAATACGGGTGAGACTCCGATCGTCAACGGTCGCATCCAACAGCTGGTGAACCACGGCGGCGACCCCTGTTGGTGGGATCTTTGCTTCTATGTGGCCGGAACCTACCCCGGCAATCCCGTCGACGCTGACATCTACTCGTTGATTCCGGGGGAGCCGCTACTCGTTGACGCCGTCTTCGACCCGACCCGAGAATGGGAACCAACCAGTCACACGATGCCCTTTACTGCCGGCTCGGGGGCAAATCCGGGGGATGGAACGGCACTTACCGTGGTTGTTTCAGCTACCGACCCGGAAGACGCCGACGACGTGATCGACGCGCATCTAACCTTGAGCTCGACCTTCCACGACTTCGGGACACTCGTCTTTACCGATGGCGAGCTGGCAACTCCCTTCTCCGAAATTACCTTGACCTTGTCAAACACAGGGTCCGAGGGCACGTCAGGCGGGATTTTCGGTCTGACGCCGGGTTCCGCCAATTGTGTGCTCATGGGAAACTTGGACACCAGTGTCACCCCCGCTAGGCAGGGCGGTCTCTGCTTCTATCAAACCAACGGGGTCACGCCTTTCACTGGCTATTCTCTGTCACCGAGCTCGCAAACAGGAAGCTCGGTGAGTTTCGTGGCTCGGTTCGAGCCTCGAGGGGTTACACAGCCCTTCCAATCCACCGTGCACTTCGCTGGGGGAGCGGAGACTATGTCTTTCAGCTCGTCGGGTGCTGCAGTTCTGGAAGGAAATCAGCTGGCTGGCGCTGGAGAAGGGATTGCCGTGCCTCCAGACATGGGGCTTCGCGGCATGATGAACGAGAACACTTTTCTCTCGGGTGGCGGTATCGACAACATCAACACCATGAACGGGAATCTCGTGGTGACGATCCCGATCGGTCCCCAGCAGAAGATTGGCCCCAACCTGTCCCACGGCCTGTCCCTGGTCTACAACTCGACCGCCTGGGATCTGGCGACGACCGAACGCGTCGAAATGCATCCTGGCAACTTTGTCAACGATCCGAACAGCGCGCCTGCATTCGGCACTAACGCAGGGTTGGGCTGGCAGCTTTCCCTCGGTGGACTCTATGAGAAGGATCCGTTCGCAATACAGATTCCAGACGGGACAGCGATCGAGGGCACCCCGAACTGGCCGAACAAGACGACCATGAAATGGCTCTATATCGGTCCGGAAGGTTCCCAGATCTACTTTGACGACCAGGGCAATGGCATCTTCCACTCTCGCGGTAGTCTTCTCCTCCGTTTGATCGAGGTAGGCACCGAAAAGAGGACTCTCGAGTTTCCCGATGGGAGCATCCACGAGTTCGGCAAGGTAGGCGCGTTTTGCCCTAGGCAGAACGGTGATTGTTGGCGAGTCCAGAAGATCTGGGACTCGTTCGGCAACTCGGCAACCGTCAATTACGGAGGCTTTACCGGGGCTGCGCCGACCATCGTCATCAACTATCCCCATGGCCATACCACTACCATCGAGTACTTGTCGGGGGGCAACGCGAATGGGGGCGGTGACCCCGAAGTCGGTGATCTGAAACTGGTGCTCAATCGCGTTCTCACTCCCGCTTTTGACGGCACTCCGGCGACCTATCAGTTCACATACGCGAACCGGGACATTCTTCGCGGGTGTCCCCCAAACACCAGGATTTCGAATCAAATGACGGTGCCTATGCTGGAGTCTGCGAGTCTCCCGGCCGGGGAAGTCTTCGAGTTCAACTACAACTACGAGACAGATCCGTCAAACAGGGCTTGCCATCGTAAGGCCGGCACGCTCGACAGCATCACGCTTCCCACGGGAGGTCAGATTCGCTACACATGGCAAGACTACTACCTGCCGACGATGTGCAAAGGCGTTCAACCGGATGAGGATAACAATCTCTCGACGCAGTCGATTGGTGTCGCGAGCCGTGCGCTCTTCGACGGCGAGCGTGAAACTCAGTTCACTTGGTACACCCAGGGCCTAATCGAAGAACGTGACTTTGGTCCAGATTGGCCTCAATCAGAACAGTGCAACCGGTCCACTGTGGTCCAGACAGACGTTGCGCACGGCCCCAACGTTCAGAATCCCGAAGGTGAGAATAAGGTCAAGGTGGAGCGCTTTTACCACGCAGTGATGCGACCTTCGAACGAAACCGAACCCCCGGCTCCCTGGAATAACCAGTGGATTCGGTCCGTTCATGGGTTGCCGGTCAACATGCAGCCGTCGGGGCGCGCCACATTCGGCGCGAATAAAGTCTGGTTGTCGAGTGAGACCGCCGAGTGTCCGATCGGTTCCAAGGCGCTCGATGCCGCAGGCTGCCAGACTCAGCGACGCTCCTACAAGCACTACCAGTGGCTGATCGGGACCGATGGCAGCACATCTTGGGGAACCGATCTCCCTCGTTTTCACCGCTATCGTGATGTCGTGGATGTCGAGGTCGATACCTACGGACCCAACGAAAACGAGCACATCAAGCGGAGGTCGACCGATTTCGACGGGCGAGGTCACTTCCGCCTGACGACGACCTCCAGCGAGAATTTCGGAACCGGAGGTAATGGTACGGCCATCACTTCGACCGAAGAATACACTGGGTTCTACGGAAGCACGGGCACCAACAATCTGCACGACAGTTTCCCCAGCGGACCATGGCTGTTGAATCTGTACACCGAGCGCTGGTCTGATACCTCGGGTGTCCAGCACAAGCAGAAGCTTCAGTTCGATGCCGGCGATGGTTTTCTAGAGTGCCAACGCTCACTGGCCGGGGTAGCAGCCGGCCCCGAGGACGTAGCCATCCGGTACTATCGCAAGTCTGGCACCGGCTACGAGGGCTTTGTCGATCACGAAGACCTCGCGGGTGGCGACGGAGGTAGCGTCGGCTCCGGCGTTTGCCCCGAAGGCACCCCCGAGGTGACTACCCACCACCGCTACAAAGATGGAGTGCTCAACCGGAGCTTTGTGGGCGGCCAGGCTACGTTCCCAAACACGGATCTTAGGATACAAGCGGGGACCGGCCTCGTCATCGCTTCGTGCGATCACAGCACCAAGCCGTCGACCTGCGAGAAGTATGAGTACGACGATCTGCGTCGACGCACCAAGGTTGATCGAGGTTTCGAACTCAGCTCCGGGTGGGCCCAGACCGGCACGTTGAGTGAGCGTTCGCTGACTCATCGCCTCACCGATACGGTGACCACGTATGGGCGGGAGGGCGACCACTACCAGGTTAAGGGGACTGTCCTCGGGGGTGACTCGTTCTGGACAGAGGTTCTCTACGACCAGATTGGACGCGAGAAGCTGTATCGTGAGTCTAAGGCACTTCGTGGAGGAACGATCGAAACCCGTTACTTCTACCACCCCCAGGGGTTTCGATCTGGAGAGTCGACTCCCCGTATCGCTGGGGGCACCTGCCCCGCATCGAGCGGCAATGGCCCCGCATGTGAAACCTCCTACAAGTACGATGTCTACGGTCGGGTTCGTCTTACGCGGTCGCCAGCGCTCGACGATATCGGGACTCTTCGTGCCGAGACTGAGATCAGCCATGGGGCCGGTCGTATCAAGTGGGAGCAGACCGATATCGGCCAAACTCGAGTGACCAAGACTTTCGACCATCTGGGTCGCCCCTGGAAGATCGAGGAGTTCGAGAGCGTAGTCCAGAACGGAGACGCCGACCGCATCACGAGTCTCTACTACGAGGGCGACAAAACCCGCGTCAGGCGCGGTACCCAGGAGAAGTCAACTTGGACTGATGGTCGCGGATTCTTGACCAAGGAGCAGTATCCTGAATGGAACAATGGTGTCGCTACTTATGAGTACGACGCCAGAGGGAACCGAACGAAGGAGACCTATCCTGACGGCTTGGTCCTCGTCAACAACTGGGATGCGCTAGGTCGCTTGACGGAGGTTAAGCGAACCGATACCGAGCCCGATCGGATCCTGAAGGCCTTCATCTACCACGATCAGGGGGGTGGTGATGGTAGTCGTCGCCTGCGCCAGGCGACGCGCACCAATTGGGTGGACTGCGGGCTATTCCCAGCGCTGTGTCCCGGCACAAGTCAGCCTACGGTAGATGTCACGGAGCGCTACACCTATACCCCGAATGGCCAGGTGGCTACCAAGACCACGCTGATGCCTGACGCTACGGTGACCCAGTCGTTCACTTATGATGATCAGGGCCGCTTGGCTTCCGAGACCTATCCCTCGTGTACCGGCAGCAATTGCGGAAGCACACCAAACCGGACCCTGTATTCTTCCTACTTGGATGGTGACCTTCGCGATCTGAAAATCGGAGTGGGCCTATTGACTAGTCAGCTATTGGCTCTCCATGACTATCATCCCAACGGTATGATTGAGAGTATCCAGCACTACAGCGGTGGTGGTGGCGGCGTCTTGTGGACGGACTCCATCGACACCGGTACCTACGGTGTACCTCATGTCAAGGAGATCGACTTCAGCGGACCTCCTGGGCAAGGGTGGAACTCGGGCCGCTTCGTCTACAACGGGCGCAACAACCTCACCGCGATCGGGTCGAAGGTGCTGACCTACGATCCTTATGACCGTTTGGTGGGCTACAGCAACTCAGAGGGTTCCTATAGCTTTTCATTCGACCAGTTTGACAACGTCACCGAGATGGTCGCTCCCTTCATGGTCAATCATGGCGAGTTCATCCAATACGCCATGGTCGACAATCAGATCGACTACACGGATGGCTATCAGGAGACCAATGACGTGTCGTACGACGGTCGTGGTCAGATGACTGAGTTTGGACCGTTCCTCTTCGGCTACGACGAGTTCGGTCGGGCGCGATCCCATCGTCGTGTCGGTGATGGTGGCTACCAGTACGAGGCGGTCTATCTCTACAATGCCAACGACGAGCGAGTAGGTCATGTCGAGCATGTGCCGGGCGAGCCGCCAAGCAACCTACCGCCCTCCTGTGTTCCGGTAACCGATGGCTTCAGCGATACCAGTATGAACCTACTGATGATTCGGGGACGATCGGGCAAAGTTGTGCGGGAATTCCGAACGCTCGAGTACGATGCTGGTGGTAGATCAACCGAAAAGTGCAACACCTATAGGGATTATTTCTGGGCGGGCTCTCAGCAACGAGCTCACGACGATGGAGATGGGGCGATACGCAACGTGCACCTCGATCACCTTGGCAGCCCGCGCCTGTCAACGCAGGGAACCAACGCCCTTCTGACCGAGGATCAGGAATTCGACCCGTGGGGATTGAACGTCGGGGGGAACCGGATCGCGATGCGAATGGGTTTCACCGGGCACGAGCAGGACCACAACGGGACGCCGAACGAAGACGGGCGCACCAACAGCTACAACTTTGGGGCGAGGGGCTATTTACCCATTCTAGGAAGGTTTGCGACGCCGGATCCGGGCCGGGATCCTAGTTCTTGGAGTTTATATGGGTATGCGGGGGGGAGCCCGTTGATGTTTGTGGATCCTGATGGGCGACAAAGGAGAAAAATCAAGGTTAAACAAAACTATTCCCCAATCTATGTCAGGATTGATCCAGTGATTTCCTCCAGTTCCTGGAATGCAGATGCCGTATCGAAGCAAATAGATACCGCAAATCGAGTCTTCGAACAAGCCGGAATTGTGTTCTATTCCCCGGGTGGGATCAGAGAGGAGCTTCATTCTGGTCCAAGAACAAAAATAGACGAGACTATGCGGCTAAGGGGAATGAGAGAAGAGAACCGAATGTCTTTACCCATACTCTTTGGTGAGAACTTCTCGGACATTCCCGAGAGGCAAGGCTTCGCACTCTGGCCGCCGGAAGATGGTGTCACCGCTGCAGCAGTGGCAGTCAATCCTCAGCAGTATGCCACTGGGCATGAACTGGGGCATGCCCTGGGTTTGTGCCACCAGGATGACCCTTTCTGTATGCCGCACCCTGACTACGGGGGGGTGATGTTCATAGACGAGATGCATTTGCCAAGCGGGGGAGATCTCACAGTCGAAGAGATTCAGTTGGCCAGAGAGAGGGCTGCCCTAGAGAATAGGTCAAACTAGCCATGAGATTTCGCAGCACGAGATCGAGAATTGGGCTTCTTCTGGTTGTTTCAATTTCTATATTGCTGATATTCCTGGCTAGCGGCTATTGGGAGAGCCATCGCAATAGAATGGCTTGGTCGATGCATCACTTTCGCGAGATCCAAGCGCTGGAATTGCTGGATGAGCGGGCCTCACGATCCGACTGCGAAGAGAGACTAGGGCGACCAGACGAAAAAGAAAAGAGTCAAGAGAGGGAGATATGGTTCTACAATATTATTGTGGACGACAACGATGAAGGGAGTCTTGTCTTGGTATTTGACTTGCCATCTAGCACTCTAAGTGAAGTGAATCGGCTTCGATATTAGTCTCTTGTGCTCTCCTGCTGAGTAGGGTAGATGGCATGTGGATTTCAAGGCGCTTCAGGATTTCGCGTGGGGTAAGAGACTCTGGTTGAGAGACCCGGTTTAGGAGTATTTCGGCCAAAGTACCCGCTGCAGACCGGAGATTGACCCTTCGAGTCTTCTAGGTTGAGTTCGCCCATCTACACTCCGAATTCCTCGGGTTCTGCCCCGAGCCAGTAGGCGTCGACGACACCTGCAGAGCTCACTGTTGATCTTCAGAAGGTTCCTACCACTTAACTAAGTACCCAGCTAGCAAGGTCGATTCCTCGGCCAACCGAGGGCGGGCAAGTCAGAGTGCAACCATGCACTATGCTCGCAGCGGAACGGTACCTATCGCCACTCTCTGCTGACCGGCACCAGAAGCACGGGAACCCGATCACCCTAGCCTCGATCCACGAGACTCCCAGACATTTAACCAATGACCGTCGACGACCCGCAACCCAGCAGGATTCGCTCCCCGGCCACTGTGGGCGCCCTTATGGTGGCCTGTCTTGGCGCAGCTCTCGTAGCCGCCTTCGCGGCCAGGATCCTGCGCTCCCCGTTCGCAAGCGTCGTAGCTTCGATTCAGGATGACTCGTTCTACTACCTCGTGCCCGCTTGGAGGTTCCACACGGATCTCGTGTTCACCTTCGATGGGATTCACTCGACCTCGGGCTTCCAGCCCCTCTACATGCTGGTGCTGGCCGTCTTGGCCATCGGGTTCGACAGCTTCGAGACTTTCGTTCGCAGCTCGCTGCTGCTGAACGCCACCCTCCACGTCACTACCGCTCTTCTCATCTACTCATGCTGTCTGCGGCTCCTTCGCCCATTCAATGCCGCCAGGGTGCCGGCCGCGTTTGCGGTAGCAGTAGCCTACCTGAGCAACATGACGGTTTTCTGTCTGATGACGACGGCGAAGGAGAATGCGCTTTACGGTGTCCTGGTTGCGGCTTCGTTCCTAGTCTTGGTCTCCACTCGGCCATCCCAAGCCCGCACCAACGTCCTGGTAGGAGCGTTGGCTGCTGCCCTTGTCCTGACGCGCCTCCTGCCTGGATCCCTGCTGCTAGCAGCGCTGCTTTTCGCCCGGACGGCCGGTCGTTCTTTCCGCCGGTGGGGCTGGCTCTCACTCGGCAGCATCGCGGTGCTAGTCCCGTGGCTTGCCTACTCCTCCTGGGCCTTCGGGTCGTTGATGTCCGCCAGCGGCCGGGTGAAGCTTGGGCCGCTCCGGCACCGGCTCGCCTCGGGAGACATTCTCACTTACCTTCCAGAGATGGTTAGGGCTGGCCTAGAGCACCTATGGGCAGTGCTTCGGCTGTCGGGAGGTGACGCGACGCGTTTCGTCGTGACGCAGTCGACTGTTTCGGGCAGCCTCGGATCTCAGCCCGGGCTGGCCACGCTTCTCCCATGGGCCTGCGGACTGAGCTTGGTTGTCTGGATCTGGAGCCGACTGCGTCGCTCTCCGGTTCCAGGCGGTCTTGCCTGGCTCGGGCTCCTCTGTGTCGCGGTCGGGCACTTCGCCACTGGGATGCTCTACGCACACCGCGGTGCTGAGATCTGGTATACGAGCTGGTATGCCGTCGAGCTTCCTATCGCGATCGCCGTTCTCGCTCCCCTCTTTTTGGTCACGTTCGAGTGGCCGCCCAAGCCTCGACGTTGGCTCGGCCCGCTGTCCCTGTCCTTGGCTTGTTTCCTCGCCTTGGCGTCCGTTCCATGGCCGAAGTTAGCGCGACCTCTAGGCGGGATCCCACCCTCGACGCGCTCTTGGCCCTCGGCCATTCTGCAAGCGGCGGGTATCGCTCGGGATCAGGTCGACCTCGAGCCGGGAAGCTACTACGGAGCCTACAACGCTGGACTCGCCTCCGTGGTCCTTGGCGGCCGCGTCGTGAATCTCGATGGTCTGGCCAACGACGACATCATCGGTCGCCGGCGATCGCGCGGTTGGAACCTACTGAACTATTTGGAGGCCAATCGCGTGGAGACCATTGTCGACGTCATCTTCCCCGGTGGCTTCTTCGGCAAGCACTTCGCCTACTATCGGGTCGTGGACGTCGTTCCGTTCGAGCTGCTACCCACGCCTGGATACTACGTCGTCCAGGTTACCGATGAGCCCTTCCCCGACCTGACCCTCGAGCCACCGAGCTCGGCCGAGATCTTCTACGGACGACCGTCGGGAAGTGCCGAAGCCTGCCGCGACCGTATAGTGTCTCTCCTTGACCAGAGTGAGATAGTCCTCTCCTTGAGACAGGATTACCGGAAGCTTCAGGCTTGGGTCCGGCTCGATCGACAAGCGATCGGGGTAGCCTCGAAAGAGACCCAATGGGTGTTGGAAGCCATCCTCGACGGGGCAAGTTTAGGCCAGTGGTCGGTCAATGACAGCCGTGGCTTCGATATGCTTCTCGACGTCTCCGGTGGTCGGGAGCTCCGGCTCGTCGCGGTGTCACCCATTCTCCCAAGTGCCAAGCTCGACCGGCCCCGGCTCGAGCTTTGTTCTTGGCGCACCGAAGTCGAACCCACGTCGCAAGCGGCCCTTCGGGCAGCGGCCACCGAGGTTCGGCGCTAAAGTGCATGTCTCGAAATGAACCTGGCACTTAGTAGGGGCCCCAGCGGGGGCGAAACTAGTCTCTATGGCCAGCCCGCAAGTAGGTGCTGGGCAGGGCAGGGCAAGTGGGCAAGTGGGTGCCAGGAGTCTTCCGAAGACGACCGGCGAGAATCGGTCTTGGAGAGCGATTCCCCCAGTCTGAGCGCCCGCACACCCCCAGACTCTCCTCCAAACCCGGTGCTCGCAACGGTAACGACCACTCACTCGGCTTCGAGACGAACGAAACCGTCTCGTTCGGGCGGTCTTCGACCCTCCGGGGTTGGTAACTCGGTGGCGAGAGGTGGATCTGCGCTGGGATCGTTTGTCTTACGCTAGGCCGAGTCTGAGGTCGGCCGGCGACGGAACGTAGGGCATTCGGGGAGGGAAGGTCCCTTCCGGGAATCTCACGTTCTTGGCTCCTTCGGCGAGCCGCTCGACCGCGTGGTAGTACGCGACGACGACGTCTTGCAGGGATCTCCAGAGGGCCCATCGGGCTTGTCTCGAGGCTGCCAGGATTCGCGGCGCCGGCGCCCACTTCACTTTCTGGGGGCGATGGTGTGGCGATCGGGACATGACGACTCTAGCTCCGGCGGGGTGGGTACCGTCTCGTTGGTGTCTAGCGGCTGCCTGGCGCTCGATCTCCTTGACCAGGGTGCGGACACGCTGCTTCTGAAGGTCCGGAGCCAGATGCTGCCAACAGGGTAGTGGCTGGAACTCGACGGTGGTTCTTTCTGTGTGTTTGGCGGCGTCGAACGACTCGCCTCGGTTCTTGGCGGCCCAGATCGCGGTGCGGTCGATCCACAGGCCTTCCAAGGGTTTCTGATCCATGAGGGCGGTGGCGAAGTGGACCCCAGGCCATTCCGTTGGCGAGAAGACCAGACCCTCTTTGACTCCCTGCTCGAGGAGGTAGCGGAGCCGCTCGATCTGGATGGCGGGTTCGTTATCGATGATGGAGTGATGGTAGCGCCCTTGCCACATGGGGCCTCTCCAGTCGTGAAGCTTGCCGATCTCGATCGACAGGTTGCGGTTGAGATAGCCCATGAAGTTGGACATGACGCCGGTGGACGGGAAGGTCGCTAGCAGGTGGTAGTGGTTCGACAAAAATACGGCGGCATGTAGGATCGCCGGATAGAGAGTGAGCGCCCGGCCGAGGACGCCTAGGATGAGTTCATTGAGCTCCGGTGACGGGCAGAGGAGAAAGCGCCCTTGCATGCAGCGGTTGCTGACTTCAACTGGCATTCCCCCCTTAAACCGGTCCACGTAGTATGAGAGTTCTTCAAGCCCAAGAAGCAGGAGGACTCGATGAAGAGAAAACGACACGGAGCCGAAGAGATAGTGCAGAAGCTGCGCAGCGCGGAGAAGGCATTGGCCGA
>JAIOJS010000009.1 GCA_019911795.1 Thermoanaerobaculia bacterium
CGCGAGGACCCTCCCTACCGCTTCGGCGAGGACGAGGAAGTGCTGCATCGTGTCCTGGAGACAGGTATGGAGAACTGGAATCAGGCCACCGATCTGAGTTTTCCTAGCGACGTGATCTTCATTCAGAGATCACTTTCGGGACACTTCGGCAACTTGACCCGCTTGCGGGCCACCGGACTTCCCCGTGGTGTAGTGGAGCGCTATGCGAGGGCAGTACTGGACGAGTGAGTCGCAAGTCCGCTGCGGCGAGGCATTGAACCCAGAAGGTGTTCCCAGACCGCAGCGCTATGCCAACGGTCATACACCCCTTGTCAGGGTGAAGCTATTGTCAGGGCGAACCGAATGTCGTGTTGCGAGGCACCCATGGTAGGCTGACAGCACTTCCAACGTTCCGGCAAGCAAGGAGAAGTCAGTGAGTAGCACTCGGATCGTCAAGGTCCTGCGGCCGATCACGTTCGGCCTGCGAAGAGTCCACAGAATGGGCTCAGGGCCCTTCAGTCGTGCCCTCCTGCGTTCAGTAGCGGTAGTTCTGTGCCTTTGCGCCATCAGCTCAAACCTGGCATGCAACAAGTCCAGGAGTCCGACCGATCCAGGTTCAGCCAATTGCGGCATCTACCCCGACCAGGCGTCATCGCCCTACGTCCTCCCTTATCCCGTGGGTTCGAGCCACCAGGTTATCCAGGGGAACTGTGGCTCCTTCTCTCATCAAGCTAATTCAGTCAACCAGTTTGGCTATGACTTCGCGATGAGGTTGGGCACCGAGGTGACGGCGACACGAGGAGGGACCGTAGTCGTCGCCATCGAGCACCGACCGGAGAATACGGGGCAGTATGGCGACGAGAACATTGTCGTCGTCGACCACGGCGATGGGACCTACGGACGCTACCTCCACTTCCAAACGCAGGGAGCGCTGGTCGATGTGGGTGATGCGGTCTCCCCCGGTGACCCGGTCGGACTCGTCGGATTGTCAGGCTTCACCGTAGGGCCTCACCTCCACTTCGACGTTTCCATGGGTTGCTACGAATACGAGCCACGATGCCCGACGGTCCCGGTTACCTTCCGCAACACCTCGCCTCATCCCAATGGCCTCGAGGAGGGTCGCTCTTACCAGGCAGTCCCTTACTCCTAGCCTCTAGCTGCGCCACTTCGCGGGCGGGAATCCCGATCGCTCGCCTTGCTGTCACCATGCTCAGTCGGGAACAGCGGCTACCGCTTGACCATGACCGATGGAATCGCGGAGATCGAAGTCCTCCTGAAGCCCTTGACAATGAGCGATTCTGGCAGGGTCTGCCTTCATCGCTTGATCTCCTTTGTTGTCCGTAGTGGAGCCTATCGCGGGGACCATTGGTCAGGGATGTGAACGCTGGTGGCGAATTGCCGAGACGAGCACGCGATGCCTAAGTTTCAATCAATGCCGCGACTCAGGCCGCCCCTCCGATTCGATAGATCCCAAGGATATACGTGAATCGTGGCGTCACCAGCCTGGCGTCGCCCATAGCCAGGTGTCACCTGAGTTGTGTCACAAGAGTTGCCAGGGGGGACTCAGGGTGATAGTAAGTAGCTATTGATTCACGTGCACTGGTTCCGATTTCTCCGACGCGTCAGCCTCGGGGGCCAAGAGCCAGAGTATAATTTGAGAGGGGTCGTCTATGAACTACTCTCTTGCCATCGGGGTCCTCCTATTTACATCATTTTGTAGTATCGCCAGTGGTGGCCACGCCGAGACTCACCCTGAGGAACCTTTCCCGGATCCCCGGCGAATAGTAGGGCTTTCGATGGATGATGTTTCACATATGCCCGGCATCAGACACCTGTTTGACCTTCGCGCTGCATCACAGCCTCCGACGATCGCGAACGGCGAGCCCTACCGGCCCCGAGAAGTAATCGCGAGGTTCCATCTAGACGCAACGGATTCTGAGGTGTTACAAATCGCTCGCCAGTCTGGTGCCGAATCGAGTGGCCCGACTGAGCCCAATCGGGCTCTTTGTGCTCTACGGTCAAGCGGACGGCGCCTCGACAGCAGAGATGATGGACGGTGTGTGGCGATCAGGCAGGTCCGTGATGATCTCACCGAACTACACTTCAGGAGGGCTGAGCTTCGACCCCAACGACCCACACGCGGTGAGCGGAGCACAATGGTACCTTGACGCGCCTTCGGGCATTGACCTCGACCTACCCGATGCCTGGGAAATAACCAAGGGCTCCTCTAGTGTGGTTGTGGCTGTAATGGACTCGGGAATAGTCACCACCCATCCGGAGTTTTCGGGACGATTGTGGGAGAATCCGGCTGAGCTAGCTGGTTCACCAGGAGTCGACGACGACAACAATGGCTACTTCGATGACGTCAATGGTTGGGACACAACGTCCTTCGACGGTGATCCGAACATTGGCGATGACGATGGGGGCTCATTGGGCACTGGGGTTGGTCACGGCACGTTCGTAAGCTCTATTCTGCTTGCGAACACTGACAACTCCCATCAGATCGCGGGCTTTGACCACGACGCAAGACTGTTGACCGTCAGATCCTTCAACCAAGCCACTGGTATCAACCTCGGCCATGTACTCGGTGGGCTCGACTACCTACTGGTGAACGTTGGCTACTGGGACGTTGTGAACATGAGCTGGATAGCCCCTGCCAGTGCGACGTTGCTGGGAGCGGTACTGGATTCTCTGGAAGATGAGGAGGCCTTGCTCGTGGCGGGTGCTGGGAACTACTCAGCATCGACGGAGGACTGGATCCCAGCTTCTCACCCTTTGGCAGTGACTGTCAGTGCTACGGATGACACGGACTCGCTAGCAGTCCTCACCAACACGGGACCGAGCGTCGACTTCTCGGCTCCTGGAGTTGACATCTACACCGCTGCCTTCGATGACCCGTCAAGCACGAATGCGTTCCACAGCGAATCTGGAACCTCGTTTTCCACACCCATGATCACAGGCATCGCCTCCTTGGGTTTGTCGCTACGACCAGGAATGACGAGGGATGAACTAGTG
>JAIOJS010000073.1 GCA_019911795.1 Thermoanaerobaculia bacterium
CGCCCGGCGCACTCAACTCCACCTCCCCGAGGGGACGAGAGGGAGGAGTAGGAACGGCGGGTGGAGCCGTCGGCGTCGACACAATCGGCATCGGCGGTGCAGCTGGAGCAGCCGCAGGCGGGGGAGGAGTCGGCAACACGGGTGGAGGTACGGGCGCGGCGATCTCGGTGCGGTCTACTGGGGGCGATCCCGCCCCCGCCCCTTGGGGTTTACCCTCCGGCGGCCGCGCTGCCGCTCGATGAGCTACTGGAGCGGTGACATCGACGTCTCGGAGGTCGTAGCCACAACTCGGGCACTGCGCCGTACCGGCCGCGAGGTCGATTCCGCACCCGGGGCAAGGCAGTAGGACGATAGAGACTCGGACCGTGGAACTCGGACTGTCCTCCACGGGAGGAGGGTCCGCGACCGTCCTGACATGTTCAGAAACGTACACCAATTCAGTCTCACCAATGGCCAGACGATCGCCATTCTGAAGAACCCGCTCGTCGGTCAGCGGATTTCCGTTGAGGAAGGTGCCGTTGCTCGAGCCCATGTCTCGAACACGCGCTCCCTTGGCGTCGACCACGACCGTCAGATGAGTTCGACTCGCAGCGGGATCACGCAGGGTGATGAAACACCCGCGGCTTCGCCCTATCGTCGTCTCCCCGGTTCCCAGTTCGAACCGTTCGTCGTCGATTTCCAAGTGGTGTATGGCTCGATCGTCGATAACCCGCCTCCAATCCTGTGATCTACGCACGGAACAACGGAATCTTACCCCGGGCCGCGGTCGATCCGTCCGTCGATTCTCGCGTCGACCCGCTCCAGCTCCATGAGTCGTTGCACCACGACATCGGTCAGCTGGTAACCGCTGTCGACCCACTCCTTGTCCACGAGAGTATCGTAGCCGTCTCCACCGGCAGCGAGGAAATCGGTGGTGGCGACAACATAGTTTGCGTCGGGATCGAGTTGCCGACCGCCCACCTGGACCGTCACCAAGTGACCTTCCAACACCACGAGACGTAGGCCCGAGACCTGGAGGAAGCCGCCCATGTCAGCACCTTCTGTCAGCAGCCCCGTCGAGCGTTCGAGGAGGGCGCGCAACTCGGCCCCGGTCAGAGTACTCCGTTGCAGTTGGTTGTCGAAGGGCAGCACCTCGACCACCTCTTCGAGGGTGATCACTCCGACTTCGATCGAGGCTCGGATGGCCCCCCCATTGATCAGGGCTACGTCGGCTCCGGTGGACTCCCGCACCGCATCCGCCACGAGGTTTCCGAGATTGGTCTCTCCGGTGCGAACCGATTGCCGTTCGCCTTCGAGGCGGACCTCTGCCACCGCGAGTTCCTCACCGAGTTCTTCTCCGAGCTTCGCTCGGTAGCTCGCGACGAAATCGACGGTCTCCGGATCGGGCGGAATCCCCTCGTCGATGTCCAAATACTCGTTGCGCGCTAGTCGAATCCGCCCCGAGTACAGGCGCTCCAGATGGGCCTCCCCCAAGTGCTCGCCCCACTCTCCCGCTTGCACGATAGGAGCGGCGTCGAGAACCGGTTCGATCAACTTCTGATCGTGCCCCCCGATCACCAGATCGACCCCCGGCAGCTCGGCGAGGCGCCGATCGACGGCCAAGCCACAGTGAGAGATGATGATGACGTAGTCGCTCGCTTCGCGCAGAGCCGACAGCTCCCGACGGGCCGCCTCGACCGGGTCTTCGAACGTCAGTCCCGCGACATTGCGGCGGTGAGTGGTGATCGGTACGTCCGCCGTCACCACTCCCAACAAGCCCAGTCTCCGGCGGGTGCGGGGCAGGTCGACGAAGGCGGTAGCCTGGGTCAGAACGGCGCCATCGGGACCGTGAACGTTGGCTGCCAGGACGGGAAAATCGACCTGCGCTACCCGTTCAGCGAGATTGCGCTGGCCAAAGTCAAACTCATGATTGCCCAGGCTCATCGCGTCGACCTTCATGCGCCGCAACAACTCGAAATCGGGCTCGCCGCGAAACACCGTCGACAAGGGCGTACCCTGCAGGATATCGCCGGCCACCAGAAGGACGGAGTCGGCCCCCGCGGCGGTTGCTGAACCGCGCCGAGCCTGGATCAGGGTGAAGAGCCGTCCAGCGCCGCCCACCGAGTGATCGGAGCCCGGCCGAGTGAACGGCTCGAGCCGGCCATGCCAATCGTTGAAGTAGTGCACCCAAAGACCGTCGGATGGAACGCTCTTGTCGAAGAACGTGCCGCACCCTCCTAACCAGGGGAGGAGAGCGACGAGGAGAACGAGAAGGACTCCGCATCTCTGGCTTCGCGGACTCGGGCGTTTGGAGTGCATCATGGGAGGGCGGATTCTATCGCAGGGGCAGGATCGAGGGTCACTGAAGGACCGCGACCTCCTATCAGTCCGGATCGCGGTGCTCACCGCCGAAGACACGGTCCAACCACTCTCGAAAACGACCCTGGGTCTCCTCGGGCTCGACACCCTCGGGTTGGATCAGAGCCCGGGATCCGAAGCCACGGTGCAAGAAGCACAGTTCTCTCGGTGGGTGGGCTTCGAGGAAGAGCTCGCGTACGACATCGGGACAGCGGCTGCTCGCCAGTCCGCCCGACGCGGGGTCGATAAGGGCCTCGACCAGACCGGCGGGCCGGACGAACCCCTGAAAGCCACCCGGCGGTCGCACCGCGTAGGTGAACTTGGTCCAGATCGGCAGGGCCGCACGTGAACCCGACAGGCGCGTCGACGCGTTTTCGTCGTAGCCGACCCACACTACGGTTACGCGGTCCGGGGAGTATCCGGCAAACCAGCTATCCCGTCGATCGTTGGTCGTCCCGGTCTTGCCCGCTACCGGATCTTTCAGTCCCATTTCCCTTGCCTTACTACCGGTGCCCCGATCCATCACGTCCTGTAGGAGAGTGGTCACGAGGTATGCCACCGCCGGGTCAAGAGCAGGTTCGACGGTCGTCGGTAGCGACGCCATCGGCAACCCCTCCGGGGTCAATCCCCCTAGGAGGCCATAGGGAGTCGGTCGATTGCCCCCCGAGGCGAGTACTGAATACACCGTGGCCAACTCCACCGGCGACGCTTCGACGGCTCCCAAGGCGATGGAGGGTACGGCGGCCGGTTTGGGACTGATGCCCATCGCCGCCGCTAGATCTACGATCACCGGCAACCGGGTCGTCATCGCCACCCGTACCGTCGGAACGTTCAAACTCTTGCGCAGGATGGTACGGACCGAGACCTGACCGCGATACTTCCCATCAGAGTTTTCGGGACTCCAGTGTTTCCCCGCAGAGACCAGGGTTAACGGAGCATCGTCGAAGAGCGAGGCCGGAGTGGCAGCTCCCTGGCCGAAGGCGGCGGCGTAGACGATCGGCTTGAAGGCGCTACCCACCTGCCGGCGCGCAACACCCGCCCGATCGTACTGAGACTGGCCGTAGTCACGGCCCCCCACGTAGGCTCGAATGGCACCGCTCCTGGGATCCAGACTCACGAGAGCCGATTGTAACGGTCCGTTCCCGTCGCGTCCCTTCTCCCAGCCCTCTTCGAGTGACTTCAAGCCCCACGCGACCGAAGCCTCGGCGGCTGCCTGATCCTCGAGAGAGAGGGTCGAGAGAAGAGTGTAGCCACCGTCAGCCAATCCCTCGATACCAAACCGCTCCTTGGCCTCGCGGGCCAGCGCATCCACAAAGTACGGCGCAACTCGACCGCTCGCCAGTTGAGGTCGGACCTCCAGGGGCTCTTGCCGAGCGGCCGCGATCCGTTCTGGAGTCACCCACTCCAATTCCTCCAACCGTCCCAGTACCAGGTCGCGTCGTCGCTTCGCCGCTTCAGGATGGCTCAGCGGTGAGTAGCGAGCCGGGGCTGGAATCAGGCCAGCCAAGGTCGCGGCCTCGGCCAACGTCAGTTCCGAGGGCTGGCAGCCGAAGTAGGCCCAGGAGGCGGCCCCGACTCCCATGATGTTGGCCGAGCCCGCACCGCCGAGATAGATCTCGTTGAGGTAGGCCTCCAGGATCTCCCGTTTGGAATACCGGAGGTCCACTAGGACCGCCAACACCGCCTCACGTGCCTTGCGCGCGACCGTCCGCTCGTGGGTCAGGAAGAGATTCTTCGCCAACTGTTGGGTGAGAGTACTCCCCCCCTGGCTGATGCTGCCGCTGCGAACATTGGCGAGCATGGCCCGCAGAATGCCGAGGACCGAGACGCCACCGTGCTCGAAGTACCGTGCATCCTCAGAAGCCAACACCGACAACACGAGGTCCTCAGAGACCTCCTCGAGGCGCACCGGACGGCGCTCACGTCGATCCGGTCCGTAGACCGAGGTGAGGAGTGGCGGATCGAGCTCCATCCACTCGCTGTCGAGCCCCGCGACCCGCAAACCGCGCACTCGTCCCCCCTCGAGGTCGATCTCGACGGGTCGCGCGGGGGCCTCTCCTCGGACGTTGGGGTGACTGCGCACGAAGATCCCGAGCGTGTTCTCCTGGCGACGGTATTCGCCGGGACGAAGGGAACTCTGGAAGCCGACTCGATACCCCATCGCATCGAGGTGATTCGCGAGAGCCTCTCCGTCGAGGCGCTGCCCGACCTCCACCGTGATGGCCGCAGCGTAGATGCGAGAGGGTCTCTGGTCGGGTCGCCCCCCGAACTGACCGACCAACTCCCAAAAGGGCCAGAGCAACCAGAGCAAGCCCCCGACGATACCTAGTAGCACAGCGATGGAG
>JAIOJS010000074.1 GCA_019911795.1 Thermoanaerobaculia bacterium
TACTTCACCTACATGCGACAGATTCTCGACGAGCGCGGCGGAGGACACATCCGCATCTTCGGTGGGGGGGGCGGAGTGATCGTCCCGGCCGAGATCGAAGAGCTTCACCGTCGGGGGGTCGACCGAATCTTCTCTCCCGAGGACGGTCGAGCGCTGGGGCTGCAGGGCATGATCAATCAGGTGCTCGAGGGGTGCGACTACGATCTCGGCTCGCTCGATCTCGGTGATGTTCCCAAAGAGAGCCACATCGCGGTGGCGCGGGACATCACTCTGGCGGAACTGGGACGCTCGCGTCCGCGCGTCGTGGAGACCGCGAAGCAACGAGCCCCCGTGGTGGGCCTGACCGGTACGGGCGGCGCCGGCAAGAGTAGTTTGACCGATGAACTGGTTCTTCGCTTCATCCATGACTTCCCGGATAAGAAGGTCGCGGTCCTCTGCGTTGACCCCACCAAGCGGCGGAGTGGTGGCGCTCTCCTCGGTGACCGGATCCGCTTCAACACTGCCAAGAATGACCGGGTGTTCATACGGTCTCTGGCGACTCGCGGGGCCCGCGGCGAGGTCTCGACCGCTCTCGAGGACGCGGTCTCGGTGGTGCAAGGTCACGGTTTCGATCTCATTTTCGTCGAGACCGCCGGCATCGGTCAGGGCGATAGCGCCATCGTTGGCGTCTGCGACGTGTCGCTCTACGTGATGACGGCAGAGTTCGGCGCCCCCAGCCAGCTCGAGAAGATCGAAATGCTCGACTACGCGGATCTGGTGGCGATCAATAAGTACACCCGCCGCGGTAGCGAGGACGCCCTCCGTGACGTTCGCAAACAGTATCAGCGCAATCACCAGCTGTTCTCGACTCCGTCCGAGGAACTGCCGATCTTCGGTACTAGCGCCGCCCACTTCAACGATCCTGGAGTCACATCGCTCTACGCCCATCTCGTCGCGATTTTGAATGGCAAGCTCGACCTGGGATGGGAAAGCCACCACCAGGCCGATGCGGCGCGCGCTACCGACGGTAGCCAATTCATCATCCCGCCGAGCCGTGAGCGCTACCTCTCGGAGATCAGCAGGGTCCGTCGGGAGTACACCGACTGGTCGCGCGAGCAGGCGGATATCGTTCGCGACCTCGAGGCCCTCCACCGGGCGCTCTCGATCCTCGACTCAGGGATGGAAGAGGCTTCGCCATCGTGGATGCCGTTCGGGGAGGCGGACCGCGAGATGGTCGCAGCCGTGAGCGATTTGCGGGAGGAGTACAACCGCATTCTCGACCGCCTAGATGCCGGTTGTCGCGCCCTTCTTCGAGACTGGCCGGAGTGGGATGCACACTATCGCGAGCCGATTTTCAGCTATCCGGTCCGTGGTCGGACCGTCACGGTCGAGAACTACCGCGAGACCCTCTCCGAGACCAAGATTCCCAAGGTCATGCGTCCCCGTTATGAGAGCTGGGGAGATCGCCTCTCCTGGCGGCTCCTGGAGAACGTGCCGGGCGAATATCCGTTCACGTCGGGCGTCTATCCCTACAAGCGGACCAACGAGGATCCGACCAGGATGTTTGCCGGGGAGGGACCGGCGTCCCGCACCAACCGACGCTTTCACTACCTGGCCGACGGTCAACCCGCCAAGCGTCTATCGACCGCCTTCGACTCGATCACTCTCTACGGCGAGGATCCGGGATGGCGTCCGGATATCTACGGCAAGATCGGTGAGAGCGGGGTGTCGGTGTTCACGGTGGAAGAGGCCGAGCGTCTCTACGCGGGCTTCGATCTTTGCGCTTCCAACACCTCCGTCTCCATGACCATCAACGGTCCGGCGCCGACCATCCTCGCTTTCTTCTTTGCCACCGCGACGCGGCAGCAATGCCGGAAGTTCCTGCGTGAGGCGGGGCGGCTCGACCTTACCGAGGAGGAGGTCTTTCTCCCCGACGTCGACCGCCAGGCGCACTGGAGCGAGGTGCGCTCCCTATTGAGCGACGACGAGTACGAGGAGATCCGCCGGACCACGGTACGGCAGGTCCGCGGCACGGTGCAGGCCGACATTCTCAAGGAAGATCAAGGGCAGAACACCTGCATCTTCTCGATCGAGTTCGCCCTCCGCATGATGGGGGACATTCAGCAGTACTTCATCGACGAGAAGGTGAGGAACTTTTACAGCGTGTCGATCTCGGGCTACCACATCGCCGAAGCCGGAGCCAATCCGCTCCATCAGCTCGCTTTCACCCTCGCCAACGGTCTGACCTATGTCGAGTACTACCTGGCCCGAGGGATGAAGATCGACGACTTTGCCCCGAATCTGTCGTTCTTTTTCTCCAATGGGATGGACACCGAGTACAGCGTCATCGGACGAGTGGCGCGCAGGATCTGGGCGGTGGCGATGCGCGAGGTTTATGGTGCCAACGAGCGGAGTCAGAAGCTCAAGTACCACATCCAGACCAGCGGCCGAAGCCTGCATGCGATGGAGATCGAGTTCAACGACATTCGCACCACGTTGCAGGCCCTTTTGGCCACCTTCGACAACGCACAGAGCCTGCATACCAACGCCTACGACGAGGCGATCACGACGCCGACCGAGGAGTCGGTACGCCGTGCGGTAGCTATCCAGCACATCATCAACCAGGAATTCGGGCTCGTCTTCTGCGAGAACGCGAGCCAGGGCAGTTTCGTCATCGAAGAATTGACCGACCTCGTCGAGGAGGCCGTCCTGGCCGAGTTCGACCGCCTCACCGAACGGGGGGGAGTCCTCGGGGCGATGGAGTTGCAGTACCAGCGGGGGCAGATCCAGAGCGATTCCCTCAAGTACGAAATGCTCAAACATTCCGGCGAGCTACCGATCGTTGGCGTCAACACCTTCCTCGCCAAGAATGCGGCGGAAGCTGGACCGCCGGCCGAGGTGGCCCTATCGCGCGCCACTCGAGAGGAGAAGGAGGGCTGTATTGCTCGCCTCGAAGAGTTTCAGACCCGCCATGGCGAGGAGTCGGCGGCGGCGATCCAGGCCCTGCAACAGTCTGCCCTTGCCGGCGGCAACCTCTTTGTGGCCCTGATGAATGCGGTGGAGTGCTGTAGTCTGGGCCAGATCACGAGAGCTCTGTACGAGGTGGGTGGCGAGTATCGACGCAATATGTAAGTTTGCCATATGTTCATAAGGGAGGGGCGCCGATGACGGCTCCAGACGGCGAAAAGGGATTGCTCAATCTCGCGAGGCAGAACCTCGCCTACACCCTGTGGGCGGATCGCCAACATATGAAGGCGCTCGCTTACGTCGCGGAGGAGCACCGGCTGCTCGAGACGGGCACCAGCCACGGCTCCCTGCTCGGAACCATGGCTCATGTATTGGGCGCGGAACAGGTCTGGCTCTCTCGCTTCCTTGGCGATCCCCTCCCGACGGTGCCCGGCGTCGCCGAATATCCCGACCTCGACACCCTCGAATGGGGCTTCCAAGAGCACGGGGCTAGCCTCGAGTTTTTTCTCGCCTCGTTGAGCTCCGAACAACTGCTAACGGACGTGGCCTGGCAAAATACCCGAGGAGAGTCTTTTGAGCGTCCGCTATGGGAGCCCTTGATGCACATGGTCCAGCATTCCGGATACCATCGGGGCCAGATGACGACGATGTTGCGTCAGCTCGGTTACGAGCCCCCGGTCACCGACTTGATTGGCTACCTAACGTCGCGCTGAGCGTTGACGATCTCCGGGGTCGCAAGTACCGTTGAAACAAAGGTTTTCCGCTACAATGTCATTTGACTCGCTTCCCATCGTGGTGGTAGCGTTGCGTCTTAAACTTGGGGAGGTTCCATGAGCAGGACGATCTTGCTGGCGGATGACAGCGTAACCATTCAGAAGGTCGTCGAACTGACGTTCATGGACGAGGACTATGCAGTCATCGCGGTCAGTAACGGCGACGATGCCTTGACCGCGCTCGCCGACCTCAACCCCGACCTGGTGATCACCGACCTGCACATGCCGGGAGCCGGAGGTTTCGAGGTCTGTCGCCAGGCGAAGTCCCAGGGACTGCCCGTTCTACTCCTCGTCGGCACCTTCGAGCCGTTCCAACAGGACGAGGCCGATGCCGCTGGAGTCGATGGCGTGGTCAAGAAACCTTTCGATTCGCAGGAACTGCTGCAGCGAGTCGGGGAACTCATGGACCAGGCCGAGGCGCGTGATGGATCTGCGGCAGCCGTCGATGAGGACGGTTTTGAGGTCGAGGTTTCGCCCTGGGAGGATGCCGCCGACCACGCCAACGACAAGGTGGACGTCATCGCGGCGGAGGGATTGATCTCCACCGACACGATCGGTGCAGCCGCTCACGGCCATGCAACGGGGGGCGACGGAATGGACGATGATCGAGTCGATGACGCGGAAGCCTATGTGCTGGCATCCGAAGATGCTGACGGTCTTGCTGATTTCGCTCCAAGCCTGGACGAAGAGGATGGGTTGGACCCAACCGAATCGATGCCGATCCGAAGTCCGATCTCGGAGCGCTTCGCCGCGATTTCTGGGGAGCCGGTCGCCGACTCGGGCGACCTGGACGATGCGGGTGGCTCTCACCTCGTCAACGGATCCGGGCACTTGTCATCTGAAGACGTCGATCGAGTCGCCAAGCGGGTCGTCGAACTTCTGGCCGATGGTCTCCTGCGCGAGGTCGCATGGGAGGTCGTACCGG
>JAIOJS010000075.1 GCA_019911795.1 Thermoanaerobaculia bacterium
GGATTGTCGAAGAGATGCTCGTCAGTCGCACCTCGGAGCGCGAGGGGCGGGTGATCGACTACGACGGCGGGGGCTCGATGGAGGAGAAGAAGCGGGAGGGGTACTTCTAGTGTCGGCCTCGACCATGCCCCCGACTTCTGGGTGCGACGTCTTTGTCACCGCCTACCAGCAGCGTGATCTCTTGCGTTTGTTGACCTGCGGCAGTGTCGACGACGGCAAGTCGACGCTCATCGGTCGCTTGCTCCACGATTCGAATTCGCTCTTCGACGATCAGATGGTGGCGCTCGAGAAGGCGTCGAGCAAACACGGCACCACCGGCGGCGAGATCGACTTCGCGTTGCTGCTGGACGGCCTCGCCGCCGAGCGCGAGCAGGGCATCACCATCGATGTCGCCTACCGGTACTTTTCCACCTCGCGACGTAAGTTCATCGTCGCCGACACCCCGGGTCATGTGCAGTACACGCGCAACATGGTGACGGGGTCCTCCAACTGCGATCTGGCAGTGCTCCTCGTCGACGCGCGCAAGGGGGTGGTCGACCAAACCCGTCGTCACGCCTTCATCGCCACCCTGCTCGGCGTGCGCCACCTAGTGCTTGCGGTCAACAAGATGGACCTCGTCGAGTATCGGCAGGAGGCTTTCGAGCGGGTGCGTGCGCAGTTCACCGACTTTGCAACGCGGCTTCAAGTCAGCGACGTCCACTTCATTCCGGTGTCGGCGCTCGCCGGAGAGAATCTGGTGCAACCAACGACCCGGATGCCTTGGTACCAGGGCAGCAGCCTGCTGGCCTACCTCGAGACCGTACATATCGCCGGCGACCGCAACCTCGTCGACCTGCGCTTCCCGGTCCAGCTGGTGCAGCGTACGAGTGCTGATTTCCGGGGGTTTGCTGGCACCGTAGCGTCTGGGATCCTGCGCCGGGGCGCGGAAGTGTTGGCGCTTCCTTCGGGTCGGCGAAGTCGTATCCGCGGGATCCATACCTTCGACGGCGAGCTGGAAGAGGCCTTTCCGCCTCAGAGCGTCACCGTGACCCTGGACGATGAACTCGACCTCTCGCGCGGCGCGATGCTGGTCGCTCCCGGCAACGTTCCCCACCTGGAGCACTCGTTCGAGGCGATGGTGGTGTGGATGGCCGAGGAGCCGATGCACCCGGGCGACGGGTATGTGCTCAAACACACCAGCGTGGTGGCGCCCGCAACGGTGAGCGACTTGCGCTACCGGATGAACGTCTCGACTCTCCACCGCGAGCCGCTCGACCGGCTCGAGCTCAACGACATCGGCCGCGTTCGCATCGAGTCGCCGCGACTGATCGCCTGGGATCCCTACCGAACCAACCGCGAGACCGGCGCCTTCATTTTGATCGACCGGCTGACCAATGCCACCGTGGCTGCCGGCACGATGCTCGCGCGCGAGGCCGCTGAAACGCGACTCGAGCGCCCGCAGGCGCCGGATGCGGCCAGCAACGTACGACCGCAAACCAGTACGATTGTGGTCTCGGAGC
This sequence comes from Thermoanaerobaculia bacterium, assembly GCA_019911795.1. Classification (GTDB taxonomy): domain Bacteria; phylum Acidobacteriota; class Thermoanaerobaculia; order Multivoradales; family JAIOJS01; genus JAIOJS01. The sequence goes on from JAIOJS010000075.1 coordinate 1,500, forward strand.
GCGCCCGTCTGCTCGGCCAGCAGCCGGTGACGGTGTGGCTCACTGGGCTACCCCGGGCGGGCAAGTCGCCGGTCGCGTACGCGCTGGAGCAGCGCCTGTTCACTGCAGGCTACAAAGTCCAAGTGCTCGACGGCGAGGGACTGCGGCTAGGTCTCAACGCAAATCTCGGCTTTTCGAGCCAGGACCGACGGGAGCACCTGCGCCGCACCGCCGAGGTGGCGCGGATGTTCAACGACCAAGGACTGATAGTCATCGCCGCGTTGGTGTCGCCCACCCGCGAGGATCGCGACCGTGCTCGCAACGTAGTGGGCGCCGACCGG
>JAIOJS010000076.1 GCA_019911795.1 Thermoanaerobaculia bacterium
GCAGGGCGGCGATGCGCTCCCGCTGTCGGAAGTACTCTGCGTGAGAGGGCAGCTCCGAAACCATGCTCCGCGCCGCTTCTTTCACCCGCTGCCGGTACGGATCCTGGGGCGGGCCGCACAGGGCTGCCGGCAGCGCCAGCCTCGGCAAGACGCCTAGGCCCGCAAGGATCGAGCAAACGTGAAACGGCCCGAACATCGCTGGACCTGTGGGCTGGGTCGGCCACAGGCTCCGCCACTCCTCGAGCTGGATGGCGAGAGAGTCCGGTACCGTCGCTTCGCGACCTATCGATCTCCAGAAAGTGGTGTCATCGCGCACTGTCAGGACGTAGGGCAAGGCGAGCACGTCGCGCGCCATGTCGATCTGGCATGCCGTCCACTTGTTGTACCGGGTCTGCAGCGCAGCCGGCATCGAGGCGTCTGGAAAATTTTGTAGCAATTGGAAGACACCTTGCTGAATCAGTGCCAGGCGGGTCGATGCCAGTGGATCGACGGAGACGGCAGCTGCTCCGATCGCAACGCAGTTATCGACCCACGACCGCTGCCGTCGCCCGGCCAGGATTTCCAGATGGCGTGCCGGCGCCTCTGCCGCACGGGGCCCGAGCCACTCTCTCAGCCGGCTCTCGGCGGCGTCGCTCTCGAGGTGGGCCGAATCGTAGGAGTACCCGGCGCCGAGTCGCCCGAGCAGCGGAGTCCGCCACGCCCAGCCCGCCTCCACTGCCACCCTCCTCGTGAACGGTGCGATCCCGCCGTTCAACTCGTCGTACGGATCGTTCTCTGTGTAGTCGGGCCCGATTGCGACCGCGCGATCGCACGGCAGGTGGACTGACCAGTCCATCCAGGGCTCGCCGAGCGCTTCGCCGATCAGGAGCGCTCGAGAACCCGTGCAATCGACATAGAGGTCTGCGGTCAGCCGCTCACCACCTTCGAGTCGCACGCCCACGATCCGCTCGCCTCGGGTCTCGATTGCTTCGATCGGTTCCGAGCGCTGTACCGCACCGCGGGAGGTCGCATACTTCCGCAGGAGGGCTGCGAGCAGACTCTCATCGAGGTGGAAGCCGGGCGACAGCCGCGTGTTCCCCTCGTCGTAGGCGTTCTTGGGTGCCTTGCCCGCCTCGGCCACGGTGGTGATAGGGTGCATCGCCCGCGCGAACGACTCTGTCTGTTTGCCCGCGAGTTGATCGTGCACCCAACGCTGTATCGGTGACGCCCGTCCGCCACCGTCGAGCGGCACTGTGCCGAAGACCTGCCAAAAGCAGTCATCTTCCGATCCGTCGCGCCAGCCTTCGAATCGGCAGCCCAAGGAGTAGCTCGCTTGGCATGCCTTCATCCATTCGTGCTCGGCCACACCCAGGAAGTCGAAGAGTTCGCCGAATCTCGGCAGCGTGGCTTCGCCCACGCCAATCATGTCGACCGGGTCTGGCTCGAGGACGGTGATCAGGCATCCGTCTCCCGCGCTGGCCATCGCGCGGCGCAGCACGGCCGCAGTCATCCACCCGGCGCAACCACCTCCGACCACCAGGACGGAGTTCAGGGGTGCCTTGTCGTCGGCCTGGCTCTCCGGCCCCTGCTCGCCGGTCACGCGCTCAATCGATCGAGAAGCTCATCAGTTCGACCGGAACCGTACCCGCAGCGATCGGCGTATCCGGCACATCCTCGTACGCCCAGTCGGTGATGACAAGGCTGTTATTGCTCGTCATCTGCAGGTGGACCCACCCGTAATGGGTCTCGCCAGCGATGTCGAACCGGACGCCGATATAACCGCTCGTGCCAGATGGCCAATTGCCGAAACTAGACGATCCGTAGTTCAGAGAATGGAAGGTGACTGCCGTGGTACAGGTCCATGTCGCCCCGGGAGAGATCGAGGCGCCTGACGACAGCTGGTACGGATAGCAGAATGTGGCGCCGCCGGACCCTGTGAGTGAGGCGCCAGTCAACGGCGATCCGTACACGTTGTTTGAGCTGACCCGAAATAGCACGTCGTTCGTCGCATTGCCGTCGAGGTTGACGTTGAAGGATTCACCCGGCCCGACCGGGATGTCTGCGGGATCGGTGTGTTGGACCGCACCGTTTGCCGCCGGAGCGGTGAGCAAAAACGCCACACCCAGTGCGGAGTATGCCTGAAGGCGGAATCGAATATCTGTATCCCTAGGGCTCACGACAACTCCTCCTGTTTGATTCTTCCGCTCCGCCGGATTTTTCTCGATGTTTGCGCGCGATAGTAGCACACCATCCAGGTGTAACTAGGCCTGGTCTAACTAGGCCACCTCTAACTAGGCACCTCTAATTAGGCCTCACCCATTTGGTAAAGCGTAAGAGCTGCAGATCCCATCCCGTACTGGGGAAGACGGTATCAATTGATCCCGATGACCAACGAGCCAGAGGCCCAGATCGCTCGCCTGAATATCTGTTGGCCAACGGCCGTAAAGAGGGGTTGGTGCGCAGCGCCGGCTTCTACCGCGCTGTCATTGGCGCGGAGTTCGAGGCCGTCGAAGAGTAGGAGTTCCGCCGCCGTGGTGGTCATGAGCACTGACCCTCACTGCCACCGCCCCCAAAACGCGAGGAACGTGCCTGAATCCTCGTGCCAGAGGCTCCATCGCTGACCCTCTGCGTTCGAGATCACTCGGTTCGGCCGCGAGCCGGCCACCCGGCGCTTGGACTGCCCATCCACGGTGACACGAATCAGGAAGGGATCGGAGCGCTCGTACCGGGAATCTGCTACCAGCACCTCGATGATGCTCCCGGTAGCTTGGATCGCTATCACGTCGTGTCCCAGGGTGTCGTCGAGGAACCTTGGCGGCTCCCAAACGCCCGGTTGCCTCTGGTGAAGGAAGATCCCTCGCCCCTCGACCGACTGGGCCAACACCCCGCCACTTGGAGCCAAGGTCCACCGACTCTTGTCCGCTGAGGGCAGCTGAACCTCGCTGGCCGAAGACCAACCAGGAGCCACTTCGAAGAGCCTCGGTTCGGCTTCGTCGGTAGGTGACTCGGCGAGTGCGAGGTAACCGCCTTGGACACCTTCGGCAAACCGAAGCGAACCATCGGCTGGAAGGTCGGTAGGAAGGCCCGTCGGTCGAGCGATCGGCCGCCACTCGCCGAGATCGTCCAACTCGTAGATGCGAAGCTCTCCGTCCTCGCGTTGGATGCGGAGGAAACCGGCAATGCCGCCGAGGAGTTGTCGGGAGCTTCCTTCGGGAGGGGTAGCCGGGAGGGTCTGGAACGATAGTCCCCCGTCGTTGGAGACGATCGGAGAGTCGCGGCTTCGGTCCACCAGGAGTCGGTTGCCAGACACTGCCATCTCGGTCTCGGAACCAACGAATTCCGCCGTGGCCTCGAGCCGTCGAACCCATGCCCCCTCCTCGGTGACCAGGGAGTTGATGACAAACCGACTGGCGGGCGCGGTCGCCAGGAAACCTCCGTAGCGGCCCGGCAAGCGGATGTGGGCGGCGGGTACCTCGACGACCCCAAAGGTGGAGTCGACTTCGTACCATCGGTCTAGGTAGACCTCCGACCACTGATGGAGGATCGCTCCTTGAAGACCGAGATGGATGCCGTACACGGGTCGAGCCGGAATCCCGAGGCTCCGCGCCAACGCGACGGTGAGTTGACTGAACTCGGTGCAGTCCGCTTGCCGAGTCGAGAGGATCTCCTCGACACTGGGTGAGCGAGTGATCACCGAGTACTCCAGGCTCTGGTTTGCCCAATCGACGATATTACGAACGATCACAGCTGGATCGGTCGCTTCGCCGCGGATCGTTTCGGCCAGCCTCTGAACCTCGTCGAGGTGAAGATCGAGGTTGTGCTCGTTTCGCAGGTAGGCACGAAGGTCTTCCTCGGCATCGAGCAGAGGGAGAGACAGATCACTCTGTTCAGGAACGGGAACTCCCCGATGCGAAACGAATCGGTGGTGCCCAGGCTGCCCAGGGTCAATCTCCTCCTGGTCGAGCCGCTCGTTGCTCCAGTCGAGCGTCGGATCTTCGAAGCCTTCCGGTAGCTCCAGTGTGAAGCGGATCTCTGAGTAGGGGCCTTCCAGCACCTGGGTGGGTGGCCAGGAGGTCGCTACCGAGCTGCTGACGAACTCGGAGAAGCCAGGTCGCGGCGGTCGAACCGTATCGGGATCGTGGGTTCGAGCCTCGACCGAGAACTCTCCCGCGAGAGCTTCCCCATCTTCCTGAACCCAAGCTCTGATCTGCCCGAGGGATGCAAAGACCTCGACGAGGAAGGCGGTGCTCGGATCCTGCGCTTCTGCGAGCGGCTCCCGCAGAGACGCTGCTAGCGCTTCAGTATCGAAGGCTGCGATCACGGCCGCTCCCTCTGAAACTTTGGAAAGCGCTCCATGGTAGCTGAGCGCCTCGCTCAGTGGGGAGTCACCCGCCAGGCGAGAGAGAACTTCGGCGTGCTCCGTCAGGACCACGAAATCGCCGATTCGAGCCGCCCTAAGAGAGCCCGTCGCATAGACACGGAGGTCACCAATTGGCTTCGATCGCTCCAGGTTCTTGCGCAAGAAACGGTCGGCGCCCTCCGGATCCACGGCCAGGAAGACCACCAGATGTCGGTTCCAATAAGCTACCGGTCCGTCCTCGCCGTCGGCATCCACGTCCCCAGTTTCGGCAGTGGGGCTGGCGACTCCGACCAAGGCCATCCCTACTTCGCCGGTGAGAGTTGCGAGCCCCTTCGATAGGCGTTGGCGGTGGCGCTTGGGCACCGCACGAAGCGCCGCGCGAACCTCAGCGGAATCCCCATCGAGATACCGGCCCAGCGCCGAAACATCGAGCGAAGCGATGGCCCAGGCTAGGGTCTCCGCCGGTAGAAGGTCCGAGGGGGCTCGAAAGCGTTCCGTCGGCTGATTGACCAGAATCCCGCGCCAGGATTCGGGAAGGCCGGCGACCTCGAACGTCGACCGGGCCTCCGCACTCTCGATCTGGCTGCCAACGGCCAAGCGTAGGCTGGCGGGAGGGACCCACTGCGCGGTCGGGTCCGGTGAAGTCGAGTCTGAAGTCGGGTCTGAAGCTCCCGATTCTCCCCCGGCCTGAAAATACGAGAAGAGGGTGGTGAGATCGAGCTCAAACTCAGTCATCGTGCCCGAGGGGGTGCCGGTCAGCAATTCCGGCTGGGAGACCCTTGGAGCCGTTGAGTACTCTCGATCCGGCTCGCCGGCGGACGGAGATCCGTCGGACTGAGTTCCAGAAAGCTGAGTTCCACGGGCCTCGGATCGCCGACGGGCCTCCGTCGCTTCCATCAAAGTGATCGTCTCTCCCGCCTGCACCAGGCGTGTCTCATGCCAGATCGCATGAGCGGCCGAGTCGATCTCGAGTTCGATGAGCGTACCTACCGAGCCGGCTCGACTGGAGTCGGCTTCTTCCGCAGGTGGGCTCGGATCCGCAAAGGCCACGTAGCGATCCGAAGGTAGGGGCTCCGAATCGCTCTCGTCCTCTCCGATATGAGCCTTGCGAACGTCGTTCCATACCGAAAACAGAGTCAGAGGCAGCAGCGGAGTGGCGTGGACGGCCAAGGCGCCGACCGTGAGTTGGCGTACGCCCACCGAACTGTCAGCCAGTCTCAGGAGTGAACTGATCAAAGCCTCGCGATCGGGGCTATGGAGCCTCAATGAGG
>JAIOJS010000077.1 GCA_019911795.1 Thermoanaerobaculia bacterium
GGTTCGCATCGAAGCAGCAACAATGCGGCTGGACGGAAGCATTGAGGCAAGGGGCGTGACCTTAGGCCCAGCCGGGGCTGGCGGCACTATCTGGTTGAAGGCCTCTACGCTCAATGGTGTCGGAACGGTCGATGCCTCTGGAGGAGACGGCGGTAGGTACTCATCATCAGCCAAACACGGTGCCGGGGGTGGTGGGCGAATCGCCATCGACGCCAACCTGGATGGGTTTGACGTGCATGGCCAAGCTCTGGCTCTAGGAGGAGGTCTCTATAGTGGTGGTTACTTTGAGTTCGCAGCGCCGGGAACGATCTACATTCGCGATCCAGATTCCGGAGAGACTCGACTCGTTGTCGATGGAGGCAACCAGCGCGGGCCCGGCAAACCGGTAGCGTTTACGACTCTCCCTTCCGTCTACAAGGGCGCAATTGGGGCTGTTCTAGTGGAGGGAGATGACCTTTGGATTGAGACCGAAGACAGCGAGCGCTTCTCCTTGGGACTCGCCGGCATGTGGGTTCGAGTACTCGGGGTTGATTATCCGATCCTCGCCGAAAGAGCAGATCGACAAGCGGTTCTCCTCCAGGGTGCCGCTGGTTCGCAGATTCAGAGCGGAGACCGCTACGTGGGTGTCTACAAGTTTGACGAGGTAGACATACGAGGCGGGGCGACACTCCGCTTGCGCGACATCGTGGAGATCGGGGCCCTAATGGTCGAGCCAGACTCCTCCCTGGTTGAGTTGGACATCGCCTCCCCTCAGGTCAGCGTAGTTGGCCCTGCCGAAGGGTCGCTCTTCGCGTCGGGTGAGGAGATCGAGATCGATGTGCTGGCTAGCGACAACACAGGAGTGACCGAGGTCACAATGACCCTCGGGGATCGCCAGATCGTGATCACGAATCCTCCCTACCTGTGGACCTTGAATGCTCCGGTCGTCGAAATCGAGCAAGATCTCGACATCGAGGTCGTGGCGAGGGATGCTGAGGACAACGAGACCACGGTTCTCCATCCGATCAGGATACGCCCTCTGGAGCCAGGCGCGGCCCCCGAGGTGTCAGTTGTCTGCCCTTCGCCTAGTGGGGTGGTGTTGGCCCCCGGCACCGGCTTGGATCTCTTTGTCGATGCGCAACACGACGAGGGGGTCGAGCGCGTGGAGGTCTTCCTAGGCGGTGCGAGTGAACCGATTGCATCAGACTTCGAGCCGCCCTTTGTTCCTCACCTGATGCTACCCGTCGATGCGGTGGTTGGTGCCATCGTTCCAGTAGTTGTGCGGGCTACGAGTTTTACGGGAACCACGAGCGAAGAGTCCTTCTCGGTTCGGGTTTCAGATGCGATGGTGATTACCGCTAGCATGACTCTTGGTGCCTCGGATACCAGCCTGGAAGGGCAGTCACTGGTTGTGACTTCGGGCTCGTTGGAGGTCGAGGGACCTCATCAATTCCAGGACCTGATCGTCTTGGACGGAGCCACGTTGACGCACCCCTCGACGACGACCTCAGTCGAGAACTCACTGGAGGTCAACCTCGTCGGTGACCTCTATGTCAGTTGCCAGGGGTCTATCGACACCACCGGTCGGGGCTACCTGCCTCGTTACGGCTTCCCAAACTCGATGTCCCAGGGGAGTTCTACCGATGCGGGCGGCAGTCATGGTGGTCGAGGGGGTTCGTTCGACGGATCGAATCGCGTCTATGGCAACCTCTTTGATCCCTCGGATTCGGGTGGAGGTGGCGGCAACTACGGCACCGCTGGCGGTGGAGTCGTTCGGCTCCACGCGGCAGGAATAGCGACTGTTGATGGTCAAGTCCTTGCCGACGGTGGTAGCTACAACTCGGGTCCCTACGGGGCTGGAGGCTCGGTGCGATTGGATGCAGCGGAGATCGCTGGTTTCGGGCGTATCTCTGCCTCCGGTGGCGGTGCGACAACGGCGTCGAGAGCAGCCGGTGGCGGGGGTCGAGTTGCCCTCTACGCAGGGGCAATCTCAACCGACCTATCGACGCGAGTGGTAGCCAGGGGTGGAGAGGCGAACACTCTCGAGCGTTCGGGTGCCGCCGGGACGATTTACACCAAACTCGATTCGGAGGGTTTGGGTAGTCTGATTGTCGACAACGGCACGGTGGAGTCGAGCCAGTGGACGGTGCTTCCCGCGGTGGGACGGGGGACGGTCGATAGCGTGACCGCTGACGGAATCGTTGACCACCTGGCAGCCTTCGTCCATGACCTCCGAGGTCATGAAGTTGGATTCAACGGTGACCTGACCGCTCTGTGGTTGGTGACCGGGCACGAGCATCTGGGTGACGAACTTGTCCTCGACGCTACGGTACCCTTGGTGGCCATCGAGGGCGATGACTACCAGGGAGTCCTGCGGTTCGATCATGTTTGGGTATCAGGGACGTCCCGCCTTATCTCGGCGGACTCGCTTGTGACGCCCGACCTCGCCACCGGGGAGGGTGCCCTGGTGAGTCTCGACCACCAGCCCGTGGTGACCATCGATACTCCGCAAGAAGGTCAGATGGTGATGGCCGGAGACGAGGTACAGGTGGCAGTTTCCGCATTCAGCGATCTGGGGATTGGTCAGGTAGATTTCTCAGCCGGTGTCACCACCGGAACTGCTCTATTGGCGCCCTATGAGTGGAGTTTCACCGCTCCATCGGTGGCCTCTCCAACGTCGCTTGAAATCCTCGTGGAGGCGGAAGATTTGACCGGACGCCGATTCGAAAGGACAGTGACGGTTGAGGTTCAGCCGAGAGAAGGTGGGGATGTGCCGCAGATCCAGTGGGGCGCCTGCCCCAGCGAAGGCGACCTCGTTGAGCCGGGCTCCGTCCACTCGTTTGAATTCACGGTGACGGACGATGAGGCGATTTCCGGCTACGAGGTGTGGATTGATGGCGCCTTTGTGGATAGCGTCACTGGACTAAACCAGTCCGAGGTTACGGGTTCTGTGGAATGGGTCGTACCGCCCTCTGCGCCGGGAACGGCTCATTCTATTGAGGTTCGGGCGAATGACTTCGGCGGCGGTCTCGGAAGCGGTCAGTTGACTACGGTGGTTCCGAGTGAACCGATACTCAGCGGCAATCAGACTATCGATGCGACCTACTCAGGGCAGGACCTCCTGCTAGGCGAAGGTGTCTTCACTCTTGATGCGCCCCTGGAACTATCCAGCCTCCGGCTACTAGCGGGAGCCACCGTGGTGGGTACTCCGGGCAGCACTCTGGACCTCCAGGTATGGAACTCCCTGCGTATCCAGTGTGGCTCCAGCCTAGACGCATCTGCCCAGGGTTATACAGGGGCGAGTTCGGCGTCTACCGAAGGCGGATCTCCAGACTGGGTTTTGGGATCGACTCGGGACTACGGGGGGAGCCACGGCGGACTAGGCACTTATAGGAACTACTCATCGGGCCAACAGGGCGAGATTTACGGCAGCGTTTACCTACCTCAGCACTCG
>JAIOJS010000078.1 GCA_019911795.1 Thermoanaerobaculia bacterium
GCACGTTCGGGCGTTGAAGCTCAAGGGCTATGCGAAGCGCACGATTGATTGCTACTCCCGGGCTGTCCGTCGATTGGCGAACCGTTTCGACTGTGTCCCTGACCAGATCTCCGTCGAGCAGTTGAAGCTGCACTTCTCAGAATTGGTCGACTCGCACTCTTGGTCCACGGTGAAGATCGATCGCAATGGCTTGCAGTTCTTCTGGGAGCACGTACTCGATCGGGACTGCTCTCAGAACAAAAAACCCGCCCGGAACTGACCCCAGCAACCCTCCGCTACCGCACCATTCGCGAGCGAATCTGTCGACCGCCAGACTCCGCTCGTCCTCGATCAACGAAAACGACCACGCGACCACCCGTGCAAGGCCGCGACCCGTCGATCAATCTCCTAGATAAATAGAAGCTGATCGGCCGCTGGATCCCGAAGCTCTCTCAACCAGGCGGGCTTGTCCAACCAAGGGATAAGACCGCGGCTGCGCGCGGTCTATCCTTTTTCGTTAGGCCGGCCAGCCAAAGAACGTTGGTAGTCGTGCGGCAAAGGAGTAGAAGAACTGAGCAGCCTTGAGGAGCCACCAATAGAGGCCTAGAGGCACCGCCAATACGACGGTACCCACGATTCCCCACCGAAGGAAATCGAGTGCTGAGAAGCCGTAGCCGAAGGCCACGTCACCAACACCGAGAGCCAGAAGAACGAAGGGAAAGAGCAGCACCGTCGACACAGGAATCTCGGAGAAGACACCCCAGCCAAACCTACGCCCGCAGAGCCACTCAGTAATGGCAGTCAAGGGAAACAGCACCACCGCCACCGATATCGCAGCGAAGGCCCCGCTCATCACAGCCAGACCCACAGGTGCGAATGGGCCGCCCAGGCCGCCATCGAAGATGATGGCAACCAGGAGAAGAGCCACGTAGGCCAACAAGCCACAGAGGGTCGCGACGCCGACCGTTGCGGAAGCCGCAACTAGGTGGCGTACAGCGCCTGCTAGCAGGACTCCTTGATTGTGGTGGCGATTCATTGCGTTTCCTGGCGGCCTAACGACTGGAAGCTAGCTGGCCACACCGGCAACAACGATAGTCGAAGCCAGAAACGGTGAGCCCAGTGAGAAAATGTGTCGTTGTGCCAAGCACGTGTGTGGTCCAGTTCAGCGGGTGGTTGAACGAAGCCGCTGCGCGGCGGGTTTGGATGGAGTGCTCCAAGGTCTTCAGGTGTCGTCTTTAGGTGTCTTAGTCGCTCCGCCCCAGCGCCTTCGGCGTGTCCGGTCCTGTCCCAGTGTCCGGTCCTGTCGTTCCTTGGCCATTACACCACAATCGCCTATCATGAGATTAACGGCCACGCGGAGGTGGCGTTGGTCACCGGATCCATTCCAAGCCGACGGGACTGGACCTTGGGTAAAGGCCCTACGAGCATCGCTAGCCTACGCACCCGTTGCTACAAAGGAGTGGTGCGGTGTTCGATAGGTCCCCATTCTTGGGGGTTGGGGGAGTTTTTTACTGAGCATCAGGGGATGCCTATTAATCTACTTCTTAAGAGCAGACAACGTGCCAGGCAACCACCGTCCTTCCTCTTCCCAGTCACCCTCGCTGATGTCAGATCTCTCGAGGGGCTTGTCCAACCAAGGGATAAGACCGCGGCTGCGCGCGGTCTATCCTTTTTCGTTAGGCCGCTGAAGAATACACTTCGCAGTCACAGGGGCCACTCAGTTCGGCTCTTTTTCGCCATACACGTAGGTGTGAGTGAATCGGGGTTCAGGCATGACAACGGTGAGTCGAGAGTCTGACCGGCGGATACTCGTTGGATCAACTGCCGCACATTCGAACGCACCCTCTGGCCAGCAGAAGAGCAACAGCCGTACGGAGTTGAGCACGACTCGAGACGCGGACCATATCCCGCCCTCGTTGGTGTGGTCTTCGCGACTCCCCGATCGATCGCCCACGAAAAAGACCTCAGCCCCCGGGAAACCCTTCGACCGATCTGGCACGAGTACTTCAAAGACCACGCGGTCCTCTAGGTCGAGTACATCGACCCTTGTTGCATGTGATGAAGCGCAGCCGGTCAGAGTCCAGCTGGCTATCAAGGCCACCAGGATGATTCCGGAGAAGCGCTTGAAGTTCCTCATTGTTGGACAGCGGCCTAACGGCCGGAAGCTAACTGGCCACACCGGCAACAGCGACAGCCGAAGCCAGAGACGGTGAGCCCAGTGGGAAAATGTGTAGTTGCGCCAAGCACCTGTGTGGTCCAGTTCAGCGGATGGTTGGGCCGCTCGCCTCTACTCGTTCGGCCACTAGGAAAACAACGTCGCTGGCGACCTTCGGTCGATGCTCGAACCACACGTGGGCATCTGGGAGATGTTCACGGAAGCGTCGCTCTGCAAGTTCAAGCCACTTCTTGTCACGCCAGCTGTGCTGGTAAAGGACGAGGAGATCACCAGGCCGATCGAGTTCGTGCCAAACCGCTTGTAGCTCCGCTACAGAGACATGTTCCGCTTTCACGTTCTTCTCTCGTAGGCCCGTGTCGGGATCAAGGAAGACCATGCGGTTCTTAGGGTCTGATCTCTGCAGCAGTGATATCGCCTCAAGCAGGTACGGCCCCCTGGTCGACCGATCGAAGTGGCCTTCGACTATCTCAACCTGAATGCCAAGACTGCTCGTGAGCCGTTCGATATCTCTGACAGTTCTGTAGAACTTCCAAACGGTTGGGTGGACTTCTGCGGGGCACTCCTCTCCCCGTAGGAAAGGCACATAGATTAGGCGTTCGACGGAATGCCGGGGAACCAAGTCCGCGATGGTGCTCCACTTCACAAGGTCTCGTCTATCGCCGTGCCATTCCGATCTCATTCTTGCCTCCACTTAAAGGTTGCCCGAGCGGCCTAACGGATGGAAGCTAACTGGCCACACCGGCCACGACGACAATCGAAGTCAGGAACGGTGAGCCCAGTGGAGAAAAGTGTAGCTGTGCCAAGCACGTGTGTGGTCCAGTTCAGCGAGTTGTTAGGTGCCGTCGTAACAGCGTCGGGAGTGCTATTCGCAAAGTTGGTCGGGCGGTGTCTGTTCGACGAAGGCTCTCCAAGCCGCTACGGTCGTCGCACGGTCTTCGGGTGAGGCACCATTATGGATAAACCCGAAGTGCTGTTCCGTAAGGTAGCCAAGGACGGCGACCAGAGCATCGGTCACTTTCTCGGGACCGTATTGAGCAACGGCCTCGAACACCTCGGGTGAGTTCGTGATGCGGATGTACCGGATGGTTAGGTCACGGTCGTCTGGTAGCGCACCGACAATGGCTGGCACCGCACTACAACCAAGTGCCATCAACCGGTCGAACGCTGCCTGTTGCCCGGTCTGGTCCGAGGCAGCCACAGCTTCCTCGATGAATTGTCGAGCAGCATCCCCGGTGCGGTCCTCATGAGCTTCGCGAGCCGAAGCAGCGATTGCCCAGCCTGTGGCCAAAAGAACAAAAACAGAGTAGAGAAAACGCTTCATCAGGCACCTAACGGACGGAAGCTAACCGGCCCAATTGGCCACCGCCGTCGACAGACACGAAGCCGCTGAGCCCAGTGGAACGATGTGAGTTTGTGTGAAGCACCTGTTGGGTCCGGTTCAGCGGTTGGTTGGGCGGCACCGCGACAAGAGCCACCCTAAAGACTCTCGGAACTCGCGAAGTCGCACTGGAAATCGTGGACGGCCACTAGTGGTGTGATCTCCGAGAACGCCCGCGAAAGGCCCGCCACGATGCTATCGCGTCTCTCAATTGTCGCATCCCCAAACGAACCCAGCGGTTTGGTCCGGCCAGCCCAGCAGACAACACCTACAGCCATTGGTTCAGCTTGAATGAGGCCCGCGAGGTATTCTCGCGCCGCCTGAACGTGCTGATCGCCGAGGGGCTGATCGCCGCGGCAGAAACCCAGTCTTGCGGGACCGAAAACCGAATGCGGGCCACCTTGAGCGGACACCCAGACCTCAAGATACTCGAGTTCACATGGCGCGGCCGGTTGGGGGAGCCCGATTCTTGCAAAGTCGTCCGCCGACACCATGCCGATGAGGTGTTCCCAGAGTTCCTCCTCGGAGCCTTCGGGTTCGCTCAACCGGACAGCACTCACAGTTGGTCGGGAATCAAGTGGCTCTGCAATCATTGGATGAACCACCCACCGCTCACCATCCGGAAGATAGACCACCGTCGCAGCTTTGGCATTGCCAGCAGCGTCTTCATACTCAACAAGATAGGTGCTAGCAGCGACTTCGTGCTCGTCTACGATGACGGCCGTAACGCGGCAACCGACACAGTCTGACTCGAAGTACTCAGTGACACTATCCACGTCGGGCCTGGCGCCGCAGCCCAAGACAACCGCTCCGATCAGCAGACAGAGGAGCCACCGGCCCCTTGAGCAAGCTAGCACGGTGCCAGGGCCGCCCAACGGATGGAAGCTAACTGGCCACACCGGCAACAACGACGGCCGAAGCCAGAAACGGTGAGCCCACTGGGCGAATCTGTAGTAGCGCCAAGCACGTGTGTGGTCCAGTTCAGCGGGTGGTTGGGCGGCGGGGCATGCACGTCATGTAGGCCAGATGTCTGGGGAAACAACTTCCTGGAGACAACTTAACTATCAATCGACCCACATGTAGGTTGAGTCAACGACGTCACCGCTCTTGAGACTGAAACAAACCATCTTTCGCGGGTTGTTGTCGAACTCGTACCACCAGCATTCTGAGACGGCCCGGAGGTTCTTGCGGTCAGGTGGGCCCAGAACCCGCTGGAACTCAGCCTGCTTGGCCTCCGCCCGAAGTAGCCGATCGAAGTCGTGACTTTTTTGGCCGAGGAAATAGGAGCGAACGACCACGACAACAACCAAGACGGCGATAACGGCCAGCAGCACGAGAACGAACCTCTTGTCATCACGGCTCATAGGCATTGGCTGGTGGTGACGACGCCCAACGGACGGAAGCTAACTGGCCCCATTGGCGGGACCGCCGAGCGAAGCCAAAGGTTAATGAGCCAAATTGCATGAACTGAGTTTACGGCAAGAGCCTATGGGGTCCAGTTCAGCGGGTGGTTGGGCGGCGCACCGAATACCTTCAAACTACCGGAAGTCATTCGGGCTCTCGACGAAGCGTGAGACGATGTAACAGCCATTGTGCACGTCGGCGCCAAGTCGGACGCAGACGATAGATATCGGGATCCTCTGGGTCACTTTCCAGCTTGAACCCCAACTTGCGGAACGACTCCTCAGGCTGCATCGAGTCGTCTTGATGGGGATTCCACCAGTCGTGTCGCCAACCGGAGCCCTCCAGAGCAGGCTCTGTTAGACCAACCTCTATCTCTGCAATCTCTGGAAACGGCAGGTACTGATAGAGGTCACGACTAGAGGTCGACTGGAGCAGGGAGCGCGAACCCAGTGTCATATTCTCGACGCGCAACGGCAGGCTCAATATTTGCCCGTTGGACGACAGCTCTGGTTCAAGAAACACTACTGTTGGTATTGGCGTGCCCCTCATGGAGGGTAGTTCCTCCCAGTGCTCGAGAATGGCCTCGATCTTGGCTTTGTAGATTGCGCAGGACGCTCGAAAAGCGGCGATTGCTTCTTCCGAAAAGGGCTCACGCCGGCGAATGCGAAACCAGTCTGTAGGCCCTACGACCTCATTGCTCCGCATTCGACTCCCTTAAGCCAGCAGAGCTCCTACTTCCGCAAGGCAGTAGTGGGTCCTGCGACGCCCAACGGCCGGAAGCTAACTGGCCACACCGGCCACGACGACAGCCGAAGTCAGAAGCGGTGAGCCCAGTGGGAAAATGTGTAGTAGTGCTAGGCACCTGTGTGGTCCAGTTCAGCGGATGGTTAGGCTGCGAGACAGAAGCCTATCAAAGTGTAGTTCCAGATAGCAGCTGTCGTGTCTCTAAGGGAAACCTCATTTCCTACGAAGATAGGCAAAGAGAATTAGCCCCCCTAGAGAAAGACCTGCCAAAACGCCTGCGCCGAACGATTGCCAGCGAACCCGATTGTAGTAGCCGAAAGTGACCTTCAATTCTCTCTGAGACACTTCGGGCTGGAGGCTGGAGGCCCGAATAAGGGTCTTTACCTTGAGAAGGCAGGCAGGGCTCCTCGTGTCGCAACTAGGCTGAAAGAGAGCGCCCTCAATAAAGAGGCCCTCTTGGCACGTTCCAAGATCAGGCGCAAGCAGGGCGTGTTCGAGATGGTCCTTCGATTCCCATTCTGAGAGCACACCATCCCAGGGGAGCGGTCGAGCCTCCTTCACGTGTAGTACAGCCACGTAGTTCGGTACCGAGCGAACCCGTTCCCACACGTACTCGTCGGCAGTTCCATCTGGTACCAGCTCGGGGTAGCGACTTACCATGCTGTCGTAGTACTCCTCGTGAAGCCTATTGAGTTCACCTGCAATCCAACGGCACTCAATGATCTGAGCACGGATCTCAACGTGAGTGAGTTCCTCCGAGGAGCTTGCTGGCGCTCCTGCGAGGAGCACCCAACACCAGCTGACGACTAGGAATCTGCTTAGTAGCATGAGATGTTCCGCCCGCGGCCTAACGGACGGAAGCTAACCGGCCCAACTGGCGAACGAATTCGCCAGATAGAAGGCCGATGAGCCCAGTGGAAGGAAGTGAGTTTGTGGCAAGCACCTGTTGGGTCCGGTTCAGCGGTTGGTTGGGCCGGCCTGAAAACAACGCCTAAATACTCTCATCGAAGTGCTCATTCCAGCACGCGCCGCCCTGCTCGTGCTGACCAACGCCTTCAAAAAAGCCCTGGCCGATCAACTCGAGGTCTGACTGATCTGCCGTAGCTTCAAGGAACTTTGGGCGATGAACTGCGAACCCTTGCTTCGAGTCAGCATGGCGATAAGGGACAGCGACCAACAATTCCATCGGCTTGGACCCGTAGAGTCGAGCCTCGACGTACAAGGCGTCCGTTCTCCCTGCCTCAAGCGTGAGGTAGCCATCGTAAAGGAGCACTTGGCGCTCGTGACTGTCCGGGTTGAGTACCAACTCTCGCTTGCCAGCGGCAACAGCGTCTTCTAGGAGTTCGTGCGCCAAACGCTTCATCTGTCGTTCACCCGATGCGCCTTCGGAGGCAAGCATCGGAACAAGAGTGGAACCGTCAGACAGGCACCAAACGGCATGCGCGGCAAAGAACCCCGCGAGTTCAGCTGTGGTCTTCAACGGAGCCCTTTCTCAAGAAAGCTGGCCAGGCGGCCCAACGGACTGGAGCTAACTGGCCACACCGGCCATGGCGATAGCCGAAGCCAAGAACGGTGAGCCCAGTGGGAAAATGTGTAGTTGCGCCAAGCACGTGTGTGGTCCAGTTCAGCGAATGGTTATGCCTCAAGTCTACAGCCTTTAAGCGACCTCTTGCCGAAGCGAACCTTCAGACAGCTCACCTACCGGAGAACAATGAACCTCGAGAGCCGAGGCGAGAAGGCTACAGATGGAGACGCCAGCTACACAACAGGAACGTCGGCGGGGACCTGCGCGGCGGGCCTATGCACGACCAAACTCTCACGAGAGATACCGGTGACATTGCCACGCCGCCGAGAGCACCCAGCCAAGCAACGGAGAAACGACTGAACGACCGTCACGTGGCAGCTGGGAAATGGTGGGCACGCCGACGCTTCGCCACTGGATTCCTGACCATCAGGCGATAGAGATCGACGAAACAACTCGACAAACCTGGGCTACACCAGTCGATCTCGAGGGACAGCAATCGACGAGAGAACCGAGGCCGAAGAGCCCGAGAAACTATTCTTCGTCGCCCTTGCGGCATAACGGTCTGAAGCTAACTGGCCACACCGGCCACGGTGAGAGCCGAAGCCAGAAACGGTGAGCCCAATGCGAGAATGTGTAGCTGTGCCAAGCACGTGTGTGGTCCAGTTCAGCGAATGGTTAGCCGGCGTCTCAAGGCGCCGGACTCACCAAGGACATTACTTCATCTCGCGTCGGAATGCCCTGGCGCCGGGCTCCGAAGACTGACCCAAATCGCCGACACTCAATCGGCCCCGAGCCAAAGTCAGCGCTCGCAAAAGTGGCCAGCAGGACAGCCTCTTCGCTACCGACATCAAGCCCGCACACAGCGTAGCTGCCGTCATCGTCGTGTAGCCACAGTAGTTCAAGTCCGTCGACTTCCGAACCGCAAGAATGCTCGACCAGCGGCAGATGCCGCTCGGCGGAATACTGCTCAGGAGGGTCCTGAAGGACGGTCCACGTCGCAACACGCGCTTCAGATGGAAAGTCCCCAGGAGCCGCGGCTTCTGTGCATGCATCGACTCTCTCGCGGTGCGTCATGCAGCCTGAGAAAGCAACGAGGACCACGATGGATCCGATGGTTGATATCAGTTTCACGATCGCTCAGCCGGCTAAC
>JAIOJS010000079.1 GCA_019911795.1 Thermoanaerobaculia bacterium
GGCTTGGGCGTGGTGGAGTCCGCCGCATCCTCGGGACCGACCTGAACGAAGAGGGTGATCACCGAGCTCTCGCGGCCGAACCGATCGAGAACCGCGACTCCGATCTTCTTTCGCCCCGGGCTCAGTCGCAGTTGGTGGTTGTGTACCAGCGATTCCTTCCGAGCCGCGGCGACGTTCTCGTCTGCGAGGCGCAGGCCGAGGGGAGCAGCGTCGATCTCGGAAGTGCCCGCGTCCTCCTCGACGGCACCGTAGTAGAGCTGCAAGCTGACTTCGTGGGTGCCGGGGGTCCGAGGCAGGAGAACGAGGTGCTCCATGGGGATCTGAAGGCGGATGGGTAGCAGGTAGCTACCGTCCTTCTGTGGCACTTCGCGTCCCCACGTGAGTTCCACTCCGAGTGGATTGTTCTGGTATGAGTAGAGCAAGGCGGAACTCAGGCTCTCCCTAATGCGGGTGTCGGTGGTCTTGCTGCGGTAGCCCGGGCGGTAGCGAAGGTTGAGATCCCCGCGCTTGTCTCGAAGTTTGACCTCGATGTCGTGATAGCGCCCGGTCGCCGAGTCGTTCGTCGCGATGCCGAGGGAATAGAAGGAGCGGAAGTCCTGTCCCACCTCGGTCAGAGCCGGCAAGATGTCGTTCTGATTGAGAATCGAACGGCCCCCCGTCTCCAGGGCCATGAGCCGAAGAGGGGCCTGGAGGTTTTCCGTCACTACCGAGTCGAGGGTCTGTCGGAGTCGCGGGCTAACGAATCCGGCGTACTCGGCGGCTCCAAACTCGAAGGCTTTGAGTCCGCCCGCATCGATGGTGTAGAAGGCCACCCGATGGGCGTTGGCGTGCCGACTGATCTCCTCGAACCGTCGCGAGGTGTCGTGACGAGGGATCTCGGCGTAGGCTTCACTGCCGCCAAACTTTTCGGCGACGGCGTGGAACATCTCCTCACCGGCCGCCATCGGCACTCCGCTCGACACGTGGAGGAGAGCCTTGCGTCCCGGGAGTCCCCCGAGCGAGTCGATCACCCGTTTGAGGGCGTCGACGGTGTATTGCACGCCGTTCATCTGCTCCTCGGCATACTGCTTGGCGTAGCCCAGAGCTTGTCCCGAACTGGAGGACTGGTCGATCCGCTGGAGGGTATCGAAGCGAAAGCGCTTGCGGGTAAGAGCGTGACCGGACTCGTCAATCAGGTCCTCGAGGCCGCGTTGGATGCGCGCTACATCGTGGGTGAACGGTTGCCTGACCTCCAGTGACCGATCATAGGTGACCAGCATCGCCTGATCGTCGGGACGTAGAGTCCGACCGAGAAACTGCCAGATATCGGGGAGGACGCGGTTCCGCTCTAGAGGATCGATGTCGTAGTTGTCGACGTAGACGATCAGCCATAGGCGATGTTCCGGGGCCACGGTGGGCTGCAGGGAAGGGTGCAGCATGGGTTGGACAGGGGGCTCCAGCTCGGCCCCCTCGGGGATCGCAGTCACTGTCGTGTCTTCGGCCGACCGGGGCCGCCCATCGGCGACCGCGTAGAAGTTGGAGATCTCGACCGGTCTCCCATCGCGCAGGACGATGAAATCCTCGCGCGTCAGGCCCGGATAGGGGTTGCCTTCGCGGTCCGTCGCCCACACATCGATGTTGACCACCTCCACTTCGACCACGTCGAAGAAACCGGTATCCGGGGTCTCTTCCTTCACCTGGCCGGAGACGGCTTGGCCCAGACCGGCAACCACGAGACCGAGAACGAGGAGTTGGCTGAGGGGTGAGATTCTCATCGGATTGCTTGTGTCTCGGTTAGCGCATAAGGGGCGCCCTCGGAGAGGGTGGCGCGGTCAATCGGTCGATCTGGACCCGGCGGCAACGTTCTCTGGGTCCGACGAAGCGTACAGGAGAGCGAGGAGGCCGAGGAGAATGATCGCACCGGGCGCCAGGAAAGGCGTAGCGCCACGCGCAGCGGCGGTGAAGAGATCGAGGCCGGACAGTCCGGGCTCCATCTCCAGTTCGAACTCGACGTTGCTCTGGTAGTGTTGCCAGAGGCCGGTACAGCCACTCGCGACGAAGAGCCAGGCGAGTGCCCCAATCGCCCGCTGGACTGGCTGCCATCGGCTCGCTGCGACCAAAGCGCAGGCTACGAGGGCGAGACCGCAGAGCACGACCGGCTGCCACTGTAGGAGGTTCTCGGTGTGGCCGAGAAGGAGGAGCTCGCTGCCGGTCCCAAGGGCGCCGAGGGCGAAGAGCGCCAGGAGCCACCGCCTCAATGAGGAGATCGATGCGACGGTTTCACTCGCAGAGGGGCCGGTTCCCGGGGCGGCCGAGTGACCAAGGGCTTCACGCTCTGAAAGGGACGACACCAGCGAAATGTAACATGGCTGGGAGGGAGAGCCCGCCCGCGGCTGGCCCCTCTCTCGCCGGCAGAGCAAAACGAAATGCGGGGCTGGGACCTAGGGTCCCGCCCCGCATTTGGTGGGCTGGCGGCGAGCGCCGCAAGCACAACCTCAGTCCCTGGGTCCTGGGGGACTCAGGGATGGTGCGGCATGGAGTCTGGGCAGTCCACCGCTTCGTCGTTGACGATGCAGCTACACCCGTCCTCGCCGCAAGTGACTTGGACCTCACACTCCTCGGCGCCCTCACACTCGTTCTGGAAGGCCACGGCGTGGGGACCGGAACAACCGCCGCCGTCATCGTCACAGAGGATCTCGATCTTCCGCTGCATAACCATTGGGGAGTCGTCGACCTCGACGGCGGCGTTGACCGTCATCGAGCGGCCATTGCGGTTGAGGTCGACGAGCACGATGTCGCCCTCTTCGCGACCCATCAGGTTATGTCGAACCGCATGAGCCGACGACACGGCCTTGCCATCGACGGCGGTCAGGATATCGCCAACCTCGATTCCGGCTCGCTCGGCGGCGGACTCGGGAATGACCTTCGACACCAGAACGCCGGCATCCTCGAGGACGCCGAAATGCGAACGGAGCTCCGGGGTGAGTTCGACGAGTTGGACGCCGAGGACCGCGTGCATACCCGTGCCGTGTTCGAACACGAAGTTACCGTCACCCATCGCCGAAACCCAGTGGTGGCCCTCCCCGCCCTGGACCCGCTGTACTTGGCCGTCGTCGCTCACGAAGATCATCTCCTGGTCGCCGCCACCCGCGCCATCGATCTGGATGACCTTAACTCGTCCGACGTCGTCGACAGTTTCGATCACGACGTTCTCACTCTTTTTCTCGTCATCGACTCCGGCCATGACGACCGAACTGCTCATGATCAGCGCCAGACCGATACAAAGACTCTGGGGGACTCTCGTTGTTGTGCTACTTCTCATTGCTGAACTCCTTCGGTTGATGGACAATGCCGCGAGGGCGATTGAGTGAGGTTCCCTGCGTCGGGCAGCCTCTGACCCTATACAACTGACGTCGGCCCCAAAGGTTCCCGAGTGGTGGCGAAATTCTTCGTTCGACGGAGCGGCGTTGCTTGGAGGTTCCCGAGTCACTATGGTACTTTCGCCCGTCAATCCCGTCGGTTTTTTCCACGAGACCATGCTATGAGAAGTCGTCTAATCCTCTCCATCGCCGCCGCTAGCTGTCTCCTTCTCGTCGAGGCGAGTGAGGCGCAGCACCTGCTGTCGTTTCCTACCGCCGAGGGACCGGGTCCGACCGCGGAGGAGGCGAGGGTCTTCATGCCGGGGACCCAGCCCGGACAACTTACCGATCCGATCGCCGGCGCCAACTCTTGTCGCAGCTGTCACGAGATGGGGAACGATCCGGCGAAGCCGGTGGAGATGTGGCGCGGGTCGATGATGTCTCAGGCGGCTCGCGACCCGCTTTTTTGGGCGGCTCTCACGGTGGCGGCCCAGGACTCCTACTGGCTCGAGGGAACCCCCGAAGGAACCGACAGTTGCCTCCGATGTCACATGCCGGCTGGCTGGCTCGACGGGCGTTCGGAGCCCTTCAACGGTTCGGCGATGGGTTTCGACGACTTCGATGGGGTGACCTGTGAGTTCTGCCACCGCATGGTCGACCCGTTCTTCGAGGATACCTACGATCGAGCAAGGGAGTGCGTGTCGCCGGGCTGCGACTGGGATCCCTATTGGGATGAGGCGACGACAGCTTCGGAGACCGCAGCCCTCGCGGCGCACGGGGTCGACACGACGGTGTCCTCCCATGTTCAGCAGTTCGATGGCAGTCCGTTCTACGATGGCTCCAATCAACCGGTGGAGACCGCTTACACCGAGAACGGAAGCGGTCAGTACTTCGTCGACCCCTTGGAGCGTCGTCGGGGTCCCTTCGAGGACGCCGGGGCCATCGACGGAGTTCCGCACCAGTTCCAGTTCAGTCGCTACCACCGCAGCAAGTACTTCTGCAGCACCTGCCACGACGTCTCGAACACTTACCTGGAGAATCGGGGACACGAACTCGATCCAACGCTACCCACCGAGACCGTCTCGGCGCACTCGTACGGACACGTCGAGCGGACCTTCTCGGAGTTCATGCTCTCGGACTTCGGTCTCGATGGGGGCGCGCCCGGAGCGGGTTTCTACGCACCGGACGTCTTCGAAACTTCGCGCGCAGGGAACGTGATCGCCAGCTGCCAGGACTGCCACATGCCCGACGTGTCGGGCAGAGCCTGTGTGATCGGCGACAGTAGTGTGTTGCGCCCTACCGAGAGTCTCGAACACCCCCAGAGTGGCGTCCCCAGTCACGAACTCACCGGCGCCAACCTCTGGATCACCAGTATTCTGGCCAGCACCCAGGAATTCTCCGCCAACTACGATCCGGTCAACCAGACGTTGCTCGGGCAGGGGCCGGCGATCCTTACCCTCGACATGGGGGCCGGGATCACTCCTGGACACGAGGAGCTGCTGGCCGGAGCGGACCGCGCCCTTGCCAATCTGCAGAATGCGGCGGCGATCGAGAGCGTCCGCTACAGTTCGATGAGCGGCGATCTGGAGTTCAGGGTGGTCAACCGCACCGGCCACAAGCTGATCACCGGCTACCCCGAAGGACGTCGGATGTGGGTCAATGTTCAGCTGTTTGACGGCATGACGTTGGTCCACGAGATCAATCCCTACGACGACGTCGAGGATACCCTCCGAGGACTACCCCAGCGTCCCAGCGGCCCGTTCCTGGGAGCGAACGAAGCATACGTCGACGAGTTGGTTTACGAGGCCCAGATGTCCAGCTCGTTGACCGGCGAGACCAAGTCGCAGCATTTTCTACTGGGAGATGCGCAGTACAAGGACAATCGCATTCCTCCGAGAGGCTTCCGCATCGGAGAAGCGGCCGACCGATTGGCGGTGCCGGTATGGGCCGGAGCCGCCGCTCCCGGCTACTTCACGACCGAGGAGTACGCGGGGGGGTGGGATGATGTCTCTCTTACGCTGCCGACCGGAGCCGATCGCGTCGAAGTGCGGCTCTACTACCAGGTCACCAGCCGCGAGTACGTCGAGTTTCTGCAGAATGAGATCACGGGAACCGGAGACACCACCCTGACCGATCCGCCTCCCGGCGGGGGAGCGACCTCCTACATCGTGCAGGACGAGGACGAGGATCACTTCGATCAGCTTCGGGCTTGGGGCACCACGATCTGGAATCTGTGGGATCACAACCGCGACCTTCCGGGGGCGGCCCCGGTGCTGATGACGACGGAGATCATTCAGTCGATCTTCGAGGATGGCTTCGAGACCGGGGACACCACCCAATGGTCGTCGCAGTCGCCCTAGCTGGGACCGTCACCCAGCCTCGCTGATCCCTGATCCGGCCTCGAATGAAGGCCTCTGTGCTACGCTCTCGCCAGAGAGTCGCACCAGTTCCGGCACGAACACGAACCGCAGGGCATCCATTCCTCGGTTCGAGCGCTCTACCCAAGATCGAGGACCCGGGTTCTCCGGGGCCTAGCAACTCCGGAGGTAGCTCATGCGCCAGTTTCTTCTTCGTCCTTCCTACCTCGCTGGGTGGGCAGCGGTTGCGTCGGCGACCCTGCTGGCCACGGCGGTCTCGCCCCCGCTCGAGGCTTGTGGTCCAGCCAAGCACGGGCCGACCCGCATCGAGAACACGCTCGGATCGCTCTCGTTGTCGCGACCGGCCTCTTCGACCCTGCAGTGTGTCGATGGTTGGGCGCTCAACTATGCCTGCGAGAATGTCGATCTGGTGGCGGTGATGCCCCGAGAGGCCCTCGGCACTGATCCTAATTTTGCCACCGGCAATGACCTTTGGGGTTGGGTCGATCCCCAGAATGGAACCGAGTGGGCCATCATGGGGATGGCCGACGGTACTGTCTTTGTCGACCTCTCTGATCCCAGCAATCCGCGCTACGTGGGCAAGATGCCGACCCGTGAGGTCGTCGTGCCCTGGCGCGACATGAAGGTCTATCGCAACCACCTCTACGTGGTGGCGGACGGGGCTGGACACGGCATGCAGGTCTTCGACCTGACCCGTCTGCGCGGCGTCTCCTCGCCTCAGGTTTTCCAACCGGACAGCATGTACTTTGGGCCAGGTTTGGGACTCAATAGCGGAATCCAGTTGAGCAATAGCCACAATATCGCTATCAACGAGGCGACCGGGTTTGCCTACCTCCTCGGAACCAGTACCTGCAACCAGGGTTTGCACATGGTGGATCTCTCCGATCCCCGCAACCCGACCTTCGCGGGTTGCTTCGGCGAGACCGGCTATACCCACGACGCGCAATGTGTGATTTACGATGGGCTCGACGAGCGCTACCTCGGTCGGGAATTGTGCTTCGATAGTGACCCCAACCCCTCAGCTTTGACCATCGTCGACGTCACCGACAAGGACAATCCTCAGATCGTCGGTCGGCATATCTACGAAGGCGGCGTGTACTCACATCAGGGCTGGCTGTCGCCCAACCACCGGTTCTTTTACCTCGGAGACGAGCTCGACGAAGCAACGTTCGGGCACGAGACGCGCACCGCGATCTTCGATCTCACCGACCTCGAGAACCCCAGCGTCAGTCGGGTCTACAACGCGACCACCCTGTCGATCGGCCACAACATGTACACGGTGGGCAAGTACCTCTATCAGGCCAACTACACGGCCGGGCTAAGGATCCTCGAGAGGACGAGCGAGGGTCTCGACGAGGTTGCCTATTTCGATCTCTTCCCGGAGACCGACGCCCCCGCCTTCCGGGGAGCTTGGACCGCCTATCCCTACCTACCTAGCGGTAACGTCATCGTCAGCTCGATCGAGGGCGGACTGTTTGTGCTCCGGCCCCACCTTCCCCAGACTCCGGGAGCTTCGGGAGGTGGGGACGGCCGCGTCAAGCCCATGCGCCCGGCGGCCCTCTACTTGAATCTCCAGGAGTCGGCACTGCATCTGACCTGGACGGATCGGGCCGTCAATGAGGATGGCTTCCGCATCTACCGATCGATCGATCAGGGTTCCAGTGAGCTGGTGGGGGAGATCGGAATCGACGAGACGCTGTACATCGATGGCGGGGTCGAGCCGGGATCGGTCTATGAGTACCGCGTCACCGCCTTCAACCGTCATGGCGAGTCGAGGCCCATCCGGGCCAGCATCGCGATTCCAGCCAGCGGAGGACCGGGGCCGGGACCGCAGCATCCTATGGAGCCCTGTCTCAATATGTGGGGGAACCCGCCGGAGGGGGCCGAGGGCGGTGGACATAACCATCTACGGGCACCGGACTGTGGCATCCGCAAGCAGTTGTCTCAGCACGACTGAGGCAGGTTCGCGCTTTGCCGACCAGGGGACCGCGAGCCCGGCTCAGGGGCGGTGTCGGGGCTTGCCCGGCAACCGGGCAACAAGTAACCTCCTTCCATGAGATTCTCCAGGAAAGTGAGTGCCAAGCCCGTCGCAAAGTACAGCTGGACCCTCGGCACTCAGAGCGACATTGGTTCTCTGCCTCTCGTTGCGATGGCCTGCCTACTCTTCCTGCTCGCACTTGGATGTGGAGAAACGGCCCCCTCGCCCGGCGCTTCGGCCGAGGGTCCTCCTGCAGCTGAGAACACAGTGATCGAGACGGCTGATCGCTACGTCGCAGCCTACTTCGATCAGTTTCCAACCAGTGCTACGGCGGAGGGTATCGAGGGAGCTGACCACGGACGGCTCCCGGATCTATCGCCGGCCGCCCTGGAGCGCTGGCATCAGATCGAAGACTCGCTGTTGGCCACGCTGCGCTCGGTTGACTTCGAGACCCTCGATCCGGCGACTCGAACCACTGCGGGCTTTCTTCTCGAGCAGCTCGAGGGCTCGATCGATGCCCGCGTCTGTCGCATGGAGCTGTGGAACGTCAGTCCAACCTGGACCGGTTGGCAGTCTGAACTGGGATACATCGCCGGCATCCAACCGGTGGGGACCCCGGCGGAACGCGATCAGGCGGAGCAACGGGCTCGAGCCCTGGGCCCCTATCTCGAACGGGAGATTGCGAATCTCCGGCTCGGTCTGGACTTGGGATACTCCGCCCCGAAGAACAACGTCGTGAAGGTGATAGACCAGATGGATGGGTTGCGGGTCGGTGAGGCCCTGGATTCGGCCTTCGCCGATCCCGCCCGCCGCGGAGACGACGAGGCCTTCGCGCAGCGCATGGCGTTGGCCATCGAAGAGGTGGTTGACCCCGCCATTGCCGAGTACCGACGGTTTCTCGCCGAGGAGTACCTGCTTCGGGCCCGGGATGCGATCGCGGTCCGCGAGAACACGGACGGCGCCGAATGCTACCGAGCGGCGGTCCGCCTTCACACCTCGCTCCAGAGGAGCGCGGAGGAGATCCACCAGACTGGGCTCGAGCAGATGGACCGCATCACGGCCGAGATGCGAGAGATCGGAGAGCGTTCATTCGGTACTTCGGACACTACGATACTCCTCGCTACCGCCCTGCAGGACCCCCGCTACACCTTCTCCAGCCGCGAGGAGGTCGTCAACTACGCTCAGGCCGCCATCGATCGGGTTCGAGGTCTCCTTCCAGAGTGGTTCGGCCTGCTCCCGAAGGCGGAGGTCGTGATCGTTCCCTACCCCGCCTTCCGCGAGGCGTCGGCCCCGGGGGCCGAGTACATGAGTGCATCGGACGACGGCAGTCGGCCCGCGACCTACTACATCAACACTTATCGCCCGGAAGAGCAGAGCAAGGCTGGGGTCGAAGCAACCGCTTTTCATGAGGCCTATCCGGGGCACCACCTGCAGATCTCCATCGCCAAGGAGCAGGCTTCGGGCCATCCAGTCCAGCGCTACTTCGGATCCTCGGGCTTCGCGGAGGGCTGGGGACTCTACTCCGAGCGCCTGGCGGCGGAGATGGGGGCCTATGGTGACGATATCGACCGACTGGGACTGTTGTCCAACGAGGCTCTGCGAGCAGGGCGCCTGGTGGTCGACTCCGGGATGCACATGCTGGGCTGGACTCGTCAGCAGGCCGTCGACTACCTCAAGGAGCACACCGCGGAGTCGCCGTCCTCGATCGAGGCCGAGGTGGATCGCTACCTCGCTGTGCCCGGCCAGGCCACCGCCTACATGCTCGGCAACCTGGAGATTCGTCGATTGCGCGAGGCAGCGGAATCTGCTTTGGGCGATGACTTCGAGATCCGTGACTTCCATGATCGAGTCCTCGAGGACGGCGCGGTGACGCTGTCGATGCTCGGTACCAAGATCGATCGATGGATAACCGAAATGTCTGAGCCCCAAGAGGGTGAACACCCTTGAGCGCCACACGGCCACGGAGAGCCTCCCTTGTCGTAGCACTCGGTGTGGCAATGGGAGTCCTGACCGGGGGGGCAGGATTCTGTCAACGTGCGAGTCTGGAACTCTTCTCCGGCTTCTATTCTTCCGCGAGCGAAGCGATCGGTGACGAGACGATCTACGGAGTGCGCGGCGGCTTCGACGTTTGGCAAAAGATGGGTGTGGAGATCTCTGCGGGCCAGTTCGACAATCGTGCCGAGGTCCTCATCGATCCGGCCGATCCCGAGCGCACCGTCCGGCTCCAGGTCTTCCTGTTCGATGTATCGATGGCCTGGCGACCCTTCGGCGATTCGTGGATCCTTTTTGCCGGGCCGGGCCTGATCGATGTCGACTACGAAGTCTTCGATGACGCTCGCGTCACCGACCTCGAGGCGTCGCGGGATTTTTCCTGGCATATGGGTTTGGCCTACCGCTGGTACCTGAGCGAGGGCTTCTATGTGCGCGGTGACCTGAGGGCGAGGTACAGCAACAGCGATCTTTACCGCGCCGAGGACTATGAGGCGACGGTAGCCGCGGGTTGGAGGTTTTAGGGGACTCCGGGGTTCTCCGCCATTGGGCTGCCTGAGAATGCAGCTACACTAGAATGATGAACGCCCTGACGATACGCAGACTTCGGAAGCTCGTAACTCCTGGACTGCTGACGTTGTCGGTCGTCGCCAGCTTCGCTGTTTCCTGTGGCGGAGGTGGCTCGACTCCCGTCGCCGATCCCGCCGCCGATCCCGCCGAGCCCAAGTCCTCCCTTCCCCACTTCCTGAGCCTTGGCACCGCGCCTCCCGGCGGAGCTTTCTACGTCGTCGGCGGCGCCCTCGCGGCGACGCTGCAGGAGGATCCGGCGGGAGCCGGTTGGCAGGTGACGGCCGAAGCGACCAAGGGAACCCAGGAGAACATCCGTCGTCTGACCTCGGGAGAGCTGGATTTCGCTCTCGCCAATTCGGCGATCACCTACTTTGCGACCCGCGGAGAGGGTTGGGAGCGATCGCACGAACTGCGGTCGGTGATGACCTTGGCCCCGAACGTAGGACTCTTTCTCTCCGCCGATGGCTCGGGGGTCGATTCCCTCGCCGACCTCAAGGGTGAGCGCGTGGTGTTGGGGCCGGCCGGCGCCGGCTTTCGCTTCTTTCTCGAGCCGATCCTGGCCGCTCACGGGGTTGCCTACGATGACGTCGTGGAGTTGAACGCAACTCAGGCAGGAGCGGTCGATCTCTTGGGCGACGGTTCGGCCGCCGCGGCGTTTCTTGGCGGCGCGGTCCCGACTGCCTCGATCGTGCAGGCGACGGCATCGGGAGGCGTTCACTTTCTCCCCTTCGACCCTCAGGCCCGCATCCAGCTGATCGCGGACTACCCCTTCTTTCGGCCGGCCACGCTCCCCCCCGGTACTTACCGAGGCCAGGATGAGGCTTTTGAGGGACTCGATGTCGGTTCGATGCATCTCATCACCTCTGCCTCCGCTCCCGACGAGCTGGTCTACGCGGTAACTCGGGCCCTCTACGAGGGACGTGAGTCGGTGGTTGCGCGTCACCCCGCCGGCAAGGCGATTCAGCCGGGCAATGTCGTCCGCGATACCGGAACGCCATTCCATCCGGGAGCCATTCGCTACTACCAGGAGATTGGCATCTGGCCGACGGCCGAATAGCTCGTTTCGTTTCGGGTTGGCGCAGTGGGCTCGCCCTGCTGTTGCCGCTCTTCGTGCTTTTTGAGGTGAACTACCCGCAATTGCGGCCCACCTCGCAGCTCGCTCTCTTCGCACTAGGCGGCGCGTGGATGATATTCCTCCGCGATCGGCCGGAAGGTGAATCCTGGCGTCGGGCGATCGACCTCGGATTGGCGGTCGGTGCTCTCCTGGCGTTTGGCTACGTCTGGTTTCAATCGGAGCCGATCTTCGCTGGCTTCTGGCCCAACGGGCAATCCCTGGGGGATCGGGCCGGGGCCGAAGGCGGAACCGATCTGGTGGTCGGGGTCCTCGGACTCCTCGTGGTCCTCGAAGCGGCGCGGCGCTGCCTGGGCTGGTCGCTGCCTCTACTCTCGTTGCTTGCATTGGCTTACGGAGTCCTCGGTCCTCAACTTCCCGATTGGCTGCTGCCTCACCGGGGATACGGAGCGACCCGGCTGGTGTCGCAGACTTTTCTTCACAGTCAGGGCGTCTTTGGAGTCGCGTTGCGAGTGATGTTCGTCTACGTCTTCCTGTTCGTCGTGTTCGGGGCTCTGCTGGAAGCGACGGGGGCCACCGCCTACGTGGTCGACGCCTCGCGTCGAATGTTTCGGCGCAGTCCAGGAGGTGCGGCGAAGGTCGCGGTGGTCAGCAGCGGGTTGCTCGGATCGTTGTCGGGGAGCGCGGTGGCTAACACCGCGACGACCGGTGCCTTCACCATCCCGATGATGCGGAGCTCGGGATTTTCCGCCCGGATTGCGGCTGGGGTCGAGGCGGCGGCGAGTTCCGGCGGCGCACTCGTACCCCCCGTCATGGGGGCGGGCGCCTACATGATGCTGGAGCTCGTCCAACCCCCGGTGACCTATCTCGAGATTCTGCGTGCCGCGATCCTGCCGGCTCTTCTCTACTACGCGGCGCTCCTTCTCATGGTGGACGGGCACGCTCGTAGGATTGGCGCCGTCGGCGCCTTTGGATCCAGTGACGAGGAGACGACGGATCGACCGACCTCCTTTCAAGGTGTGGTCTTCGCCGGCGGCTTGGCGACGCTGGTAGTGCTTCTTCTGGCGGGCTTTTCTGTGTTCCGGGCCGTCACCGTTGCGATGGTCGCAGTGGTGGCGATCGCGGCGTTCAACCGCCGGACGAGACTGGGGGGCCGGCGGCTTCTGGCCGCGATCGCCCAGGGGGCCAAGACCGGAGCGCCGCTCATCGTCGCGGGCGCTTGCGTCGGTATCGTCATCGGAGTGGTCACCCTGACCGGGGCAGGCTCCCGACTTCCCGGCCTCATCGTCCCTCTCGCAGCCGGTCACCTCTTTCCTGCGCTCTTCCTCCTCATGATCTGCTCGCTCGTTCTGGGGATGGGACTTCCGTCCGCCGTTTGCTATCTCCTTCTGGCCACCTTTGTGGGTCCGGTGTTGGGAGATCTCGGGGTGGTTCCACTGGCCGGCCACCTCTTTCTCTTTTACTTCGGAATGATGTCGATGGTCACCCCTCCCGTCGCCCTCGCCGCCTACACCGCCAGTTCGATTGCGGGATCGCCGATTCTCAGTACCTCGACCGCAGCGTTTCGCTTTGCCCTTATCGGCTTCGCCCTCCCCTTCCTCTTCGTCTACCGTCCCGAGTTGCTGATGCTCGACGCCGCTGGTGGTGGCGCTGCTTTCGGCGCGGTGGCAGTGACCGTTCTGTGGGCCGCGCTTGGACTCCTTCCCCTCGCTGCCGGTCTGTCCGGCTACCTCTTCGGTTCCCTCGGACTACCGCTTCGGGCGGCGTTGGTGGGTCTGGCCGTGGTGTCGTGGTGGCCGGCCTCCGAGCCAGGAATCCTATGGATACACTGGCTGTCGTGGGGAGTCTTCGCACTTGTCGCAACCGTCTGTTGGCGGCGTGGACGGAAGGATCTGGGAACTCCCGAGAGTCCTCGTCTGGAGCAGGGTGCCGAGGCGGGACGTTGAGTGAGGTGCGTCCTCGTTGGTGGCCGACGTGGCTGATCGCGGCTGTCGCAACCGCCATCCTGGTTCTGGTCTGGAGCGGCGAGGCCGAGGGCCAATCGAAGGTCATGCAGACCATGGCGGTCGCTCTGCTCACTTCGCTGTCCCTCCTGGCCTGGTCGTTATTGCTCTCGCGCTTTCCGTGGAGGCGAAGGCTTCGTATCGTAGGGGGATTCCTCGTCATCGTCGGTCTGATCGTGGCCACGGTGCGGGTGGGTGGGGTCGACGGCGACCTCGCCCCCATCCTCGAGTGGCGGTGGTCGCGGGCGGCGCAGACGCCGGACGTAGGACCGGCACTAAAGGGTGTTGTAGATCAGCCCGTCGTCGCCTCGGAGAGCGACTTTCCGCAGTTTCTCGGCCCCCATCGTGATGGTGCTGTCACCGGTCAGCTGGATCCAGACTGGGACCTCCATCCGCCCCGCGAACTCTGGCGTGAGTCGATCGGGCCCGGCTGGTCGGGCTTTGCGGTCGTCGGCGATCTCGCGGTCACCATGGCTCAGCGCGGCCCCTCGGAGGTCATCCTGGCCTACGAACTGACGACCGGCGAACCGCGCTGGACGTTCGACTACCCCGCCCTCTACGAAACGACCATTGGAGGAGCTGGGCCTCGGACGGTGCCGACGATCGAAAGCGGTCAGGTCTTTGCGTTTGGAGGCACCGGTGTCCTGACCGCGCTCGACCTGGCCAGTGGCGCGCTGCGCTGGCAGCGTGACGTGGTCGCCGAGCACGGTGGCAACGTTCCCGACTGGGGCAAGACGGGCGCCCCCCTCATCGTCGACGATCAGGTGGTGGTCAGCGCGGGGGGGCCGGAGGGACACTCTCTAGTC
>JAIOJS010000010.1 GCA_019911795.1 Thermoanaerobaculia bacterium
CGTGCAGAGCGTTGCCCTACGCCTCATCGTCGATCGCGAAGAGGAACGCCAGGCTTTCGTGAGTTCGGAGTACTGGGACGTCGCCGCCACCCTCGGAGGCGACGAGACATCCTTTCCGGCGACCCTGACCGCGGTGGGCGCTCAACGACTCGCTTCCAGTCGCGACTTCGACTCGACCACCGGCGTCTTCTCCGGTGCGGCCAAGCTCCGCATCCTCGACCAGGAGGGCGCCGAGAAGATCGCCGCGCAATCTCTCACCGCCACGCCTTGGCGAGTTGGCAAGGTCGACCGTAAGAGCAAGCGCCAGCGGCCTCAACCGCCGTTCATCACCTCGACCCTGCAGCAGGCGGCGAGTTCGCGCCTGCGCATGTCCCCTAAGCAGACGATGTCGTTCGCGCAACGCCTCTACGAGGGCATCGACCTCGGTGGCGGCGAGCGGCAAGGTCTCATCACCTACATGAGGACCGACTCGTTCTCGCTCTCCGACAAGGCCATCGAGGACGCCGGGACCTGGATCACGGCGCAATTCGGAGACGACTACTACGCCGGTCCCAGGCGCTACAAGACCAAGTCCAAGGGAGCCCAGGAAGCTCACGAGGCGATCCGACCCACCGAGATGGGGCGATCCCCGGATCAGGTCGCCAGTCGCCTCCAGAAGGAGGAGTTGGCCCTCTACCGCCTCATCTGGGAGCGGGCCGTTGCTTCGCAGATGGCCGACGCACTGCTCGACAACACGAGCGCCGATCTGATCGCTACCTTCGATGGAGTCGACCACACCTACCGGGCCACCGGTTCTATCCTTCGCTTCCCAGGCTACTTGCAGGTTGCGGGTACGAGCCGCGAAGACTCTCATCTCCCGCCCCTCGAGGAAGGGCAACTCCTCGGACGCACGGCGGGGGACTCGAGTCCCACACGTCCCGAGGTCGACATCCTCTCCACCGAGGCTCAGGGGCATCAGACCAAGCCGCCCGCGCGCTACACCGAGGCCACTCTGGTGAAGAAGCTCGAGGAGGAAGGCATCGGACGCCCCTCGACCTACACCCCCACCATCTCGACGATCCAGGACCGAGACTACGTCCTCAAGAAGGGGGGGTATCTGATCCCGACCTATCTCGGGATCGCGGTAATCAATGTCCTGCGGCGTCATTTCGAGCAGTACGTCGACCTGCGCTTTACCGCGCGTATGGAAGAGTCGCTCGACGATATTGCCGAAGGTAAGCAGGATTGGGTTCAGTTTCTCGCAGACTTCTACCGCGGTGAGGATTCCTCGAAACTCGGCCTGGCCCAGCTCATCGACGAGCAGCTCCCACTGATCGAGTTCCCAGCTATCCCGGTGGGCAAGGATCCCGAGACCGGTCAGGAGATCCTCGTTCGGATCGGTCGCAACTATGTCTACGTCCAACGGGGCGAGGGCGACGAGGGTGAACGGGCCACCCTTCCCGTAGACCTGCTGATCGACGAACTCACGCCGGGCAAGGCAGCGGAGATCCTCAGCCAACGCGCCCGCGCCGACGCACCGATCGGTGCCGACCCCGAAAGTAGCGAGCCGATCTACCTCAAGAGCGGT
Source organism: Thermoanaerobaculia bacterium (assembly GCA_019911795.1). Taxonomy (GTDB): domain Bacteria; phylum Acidobacteriota; class Thermoanaerobaculia; order Multivoradales; family JAIOJS01; genus JAIOJS01. The sequence continues at coordinate 1,568 of JAIOJS010000010.1, forward strand.
CCCTACGGACCCTACGTACAACTCGGCGACGGAGACAAGAAGGAGAAGCCGAAGAGAGTTAGCCTACCCAAGGGAACCTCGATGGAATCGGTGGATCTGCCCATGGCGCTCCGCCTACTCTCCCTACCCCGTGTCGTAGGAGTCGACCCCGACAGCGGGTCCGAGGTCACGGCCGGCCTGGGTCGCTTTGGACCCTACGTCTCCCGCGACCGCAAGTATCAGAGCCTCGACGCCTTCGAAGAAATTTTCACCGTGACCCTCGAGGAAGCGCTCAAGCGCCTGGCCGTCAAGGGCAAGAGGGTCATCAAGGAATTAGGCCCTCACCCGGAAAGCGGCGAAGAAGTACGGGTCCTGTCCGGCCGCTATGGACCCTATGTGACGGACGGAACCACCAACGCCTCGCTTCCCAAGGATCTCGAGCCGACCACGATCGAAATGGCGCGAGCGGTAGAACTCCTCGCCGAGCGCGCGAAGCTACCCAAAAAGCCCCGACGAGGGCGAGCGGGTGCCAAGAAGGCCGCCCCCAAGAAAGCTGCTTCCAAGAAGACGGGCACTAAGAAGGCTGCTCCCAAGAAGGCGGCTGCTAAGAAGACGGCTGCCAAGAAGACAGCCAAGAAGCCTGCCGCGAAGAAGACTCCCGCTACCTAGAGAGGATTGCTATCGAGGTCTGGTAGTCGAGGTCTTGTACTGGACCGAACCGGCGGCTGATGCCAGTCAGATGAAAGGCTCCCAGAACTGAGGCGAGCCTGAAAGGTGGGCGTCTACCAAAACGCCTACGAAGCGCTACAGAGCCGCAATCTCGTCGAGTCGGCAGCCGAGCAGGATCTGACGAAGGTAGACGTCGTCTCGTGTCTCCGGCTTGTCTGCGACGATCCGGAGGTCGAAGTCCCCCACCCGAACGAAGAGGTGATGGTCCAGCATCCCGCGCGCCTGATAGCCCGCCACCGGCTCGAGGTCGCCCGCTTCGAAACCACTCAAGGGTTTGCCCTTCATCGGTAGCAACTGCATCCAGACTCGACGGTCGGCCGTGCCTTCACCCCGCATCAACTCGGCGCTGACGAAATCGACCCCGGGCATGTCGAGGTACTTGACGACCCAGCGGTGCCCCGACAACGACCCTCGAGTAGGAGCCATCAGTCCTAGAACCAGCTCCTCGACCTCGCGGCGCTCGAACGGCTCCATCGTTCCCGGCTGAGTTCCCTTGACCAGCAGCTCTCGCAAGCGCTCCTGGGCGGCCTCCGTCCCAGCTTCGGGAACCGTGACCACGATATCGCTTTCGATGATCAGCGGTTCCACCTCCGCCTGGCAGCCCCACGAGGCTAGAGCCACGGCCGCCAATCCCCATCTCAGACTCTTTACGTGCCAGACCAAGCCATTCATCCTCTTGCGTTGATCACCTAACTCACCAATTCCTCGGTGCCAGTTCCCGGACGGCCTGATCCCAACCAAGGGAATGCCGCAGTACGAACGCGGAAACTGAGGCCTATTGTAGTTGGGGGGCGCTCGTTGTGCAGCTGACCATCGAGGCAGTATGGAATCAGCGGTTCGCGGTAGGATCCAGTCGATGACTTCCTCTTCCGCTGCAACCGCTCAATCCGTGACCATCGTCGGCGCCGGCCTGGCCGGCAGCGAATGCGCCTGGCAATTGGCCCGTCGTGGAGTCGAGGTCACTCTCTGTGAGATGCGTCCAGGACAGGGGACCCCAGCTCATCACACGGGAGACTTCGCCGAACTCGTGTGCTCCAACTCCCTGCGCAGCGACGATCCCGACCATCCCGCCGGTTTGCTCAAGCGGGAGATGGAACGTCTCGGATCCTTGATCATCGCTGCCGCCCGACTGTCCGCGGTCCCCGCGGGTGGCGCCCTGGCCGTCGACCGCGACCGATTTGCCGCTTCAGTCACTGAGGCTCTCGCCAGCCACCCCCGCATTACGATCCAGCGTGGTGAGATCACCGAGATTCCCACCGGTCCCACCGTACTCGCGACCGGCCCCCTGACCTCTCCCGCTCTGTCAGCCGCGCTGCAGGGTGTCCTCGGAGAGGAGTATCTGTACTTCTACGACGCCATCGCGCCGATCGTAGAAGCAGACTCTCTCGACCTCACCAAGATGTACTGGGCCTCCCGCTATGGTAAAGGAGAGGGCGACGACTATCTCAACTCCGCGCTCGACAAGGAAACCTACCTGGCGTTCTACCAGGCTCTCGTCGAGGCCGAGATTGCTCCCCTCCACGATTTCGAGCGCTCGCTCTTCTTCGAAGGCTGTCTACCGCTGGAGGAAATGGCGGTCCGCGGAGTCGACACGCTGCGCTTTGGTCCGATGAAACCGGTGGGACTCGAGCCGCCGGATGGCTCTCGCCCCTGGGCGGTGGTGCAGTTGCGTCGCGAGAACCTAGCCCATTCACAGTTCAATCTGGTGGGCTTTCAAAGTCGCCTGAAGTGGCCAGAACAGAGGCGCGTCTTCTCGATGATTCCAGGGCTCGAGAACGCGGAGTTCGTGCGCTTGGGGCAGATTCACCGCAACACCTTCATCAATTCTCCCACTCAACTCGACGAGCGGTACCGCCTGCGAGCCAGGCCAGAGGTTCGCCTTGCCGGCCAGATCACGGGGGTAGAAGGGTACTTGGAGTCGGCGGCCACCGGTCTCGCCATCGGGCTCTACCTCGCCGCTGAGCAAGCCGGACATCAACTCGACGCCCTTCCCGCGACGACTGCCCTCGGCGCACTGGCCCGCCACCTGACAAAGTCTGACCCCACGAGGTTTCAGCCCGCCAACATCAACTTTGGACTCTTCACCTCGGTCGAAGGCAAAATGAAGCGGGCCGATCGAAGAGCTCGTTTGGCTGAGCGTTCCCGCGAGGAGTTGACCGCATGGGCCGGAGCTCAGGCTCTGGTTCTCGAGACACCGCCGGTCGGGACCCTACCGAGTACCGACCTCCAACAACCCGTTCCGGTCGGCGACGAGTCGTAGTGGACCGACTGGTACGGGAGTATCTCGAGCACCTGCGGGACGAGCGGGCGCTCTCGCCCAACACCCTGCGAGCCTACCAGCAGGATCTCGAGCGCTTCATCTGCTTTCTAGCGGTCGACTACCTCGGGCGAGAACGAGCTGGTATCGCTCCTGCCGACGTCGACGCCGCGACGGTTCGAGCCTTCGTCAGCCACCTCAGTAAGCAGGGTCTGGGTAAACGGTCCCAAGGGCGTTCGCTGTCGGCGGTGCGCAGTTGCTTCCGCTACGCCGTCAGCCGCGGCCAGCTCGGCGCCAACCCCGCCGTCCGGGTTCGAACTCCCAAGGTGGACCAGCGCCTTCCCCGGCACCTCCGTCCGCTCGAGGTCGATGCCATCCTCCAGGCTGCGGCCGGCGAAGAACCCCTACAGCGCCGCGACAATGCCATCCTCGAGTTGCTCTATGCCACCGGCCTACGGGTTGGAGAGCTGGTGAGCCTGGAGTGGACCGATATCGACCTCAACAGCCGCGTTCTTCGGGTGGTTGGGAAGGGCAACAAAGAGCGCATGGTCCCTTTCGGGGAGCCCGCCCAGCTGTCCCTGCGTCGTTGGTTCCAATCCTGGGATAGCCTGCGGGGTGAAGCAACTGATGCCACTCGCGAGCCCGTCTTCCTCAACTACCGCGGCGGACGCCTCAGCGCGCGCTCCGTCCGTCGCATCGTCGATCGCCACGTCGAAGGAGCAGCTCTCGCCGCCGGGGTCCACCCCCACACTCTACGCCACAGCTTCGCCACCCACCTCCTCGAAGCGGGTGCCGACCTGCGAACGATCCAGGAGATGCTGGGCCACAGCTCTCTGTCGACGACTCAGCGCTACACCCACGTCGATGTCGACCGCTTGCTGAATGTCTACCGCGACTCGCACCCCCGGGCTCGGACACCCTCGACTTCGGACGAGCGGGATTGATTGCTCGATTCGCTCTGCGTTGGACCGACCGCCCGTGGTCCCTTCCGTCGGATAGAATCCGTTCCCCATGAGTGACTTTCGAGCAACTACTATCCTCCTCGTGCGACGCGACGGCCGGGTGTGTATGGCCAGCGACGGGCAGGTGACCCTCGGTGACACCGTGGTCAAGTCCTCGGCTTCCAAGGTCAAGCGTACCGGCCGCGGCAAGATCCTGGTCGGATTCGCCGGGGGGGGTGCCGACGGGCTCGCGCTCTTCACCCGCTTCGAAGCCAAGCTCGAGGAGTACCAAGGCAATCTCGAACGCTCGGTGGTCGAACTGGCGAAAGATTGGCGCACCGACCGCGCCATGCGCCAACTGCAAGCGATGATGGTGGTCACCGATCTGGAGAAGAGTTTCCTCGTCTCTGGTAACGGAGACCTCCTACAGCCCGACGAGGAGGGTGTGCTCGCAATCGGGTCCGGCGGAAATTTCGCCTCCGCGGCGGCGCGCGCCCTGCTGCTGCACACCGCACTTCCGGCGGCGGAGATCGCCCGCGAGGCGATGAAGATCGCAGCCGACATCTGCATCTACACCAACCACACGATCACCCTCGAGGAGCTTTGACGTGACGGCCCCCCCAAGTGATGGCGGAATCGCGGCCTCCTTCATCGAAGATCTCACTCCGCGGCAGATCGTCGCCGCCCTCGATCGTCACGTCATCGGACAGGCCGACGCCAAGAAGGCGGTCGCAGTCGCCCTTCGCAACCGTTGGCGCCGGCAGCAACTCAGTCCTGAGCTCGCCGAAGAC
>JAIOJS010000080.1 GCA_019911795.1 Thermoanaerobaculia bacterium
CTTCCTCAACCCGCCCTACGACACCGACCGCGAGCACCGGCGACTCGAGCAGCGCTTCCTCGCCCGCTTCACCGACGCCCTGGCGCCGGGCGGCGCACTCGTCTTCGTCGTGCCGCACGCCGCGCTCGCGGCGTCTGCCGAGCTTCTCGCCTCGCGCTACGCGCGGATCGGCGTCTGGCGCTTTCCGGATCCGGACTTCGCGGCGTTCAAGCAGGTCGTCGTCGTTGCCGAGTGGCGCCGCGAGCCTCGAGCGCAGAATCCACGCCGGCCTCCATGCGGCAGGCCATTGACGGCAGAGGTGACGTGCACACCTGTCTCAAGGTCGCCTGAGTAAGAGTCAAGCGGCCCATGCAGGAGGTGGTCGAGGAAGGAACCGAAAGATCGCTCGATAGCCGTGGCTATTGAGCTACAGGAGGAGCCTCGTCGACCTAGGGTGCCGGCACCGTCTGCGTCCAGTAGGACGTGTTCCCGATCTCAAAGTCATCCCAGAGGATGAAGTTGAATGTCCACTCGACGTCTGGATTCACCCATAGTGACGATGGAATCACGCTCGAGTCGACGGCGTAGTGGCGGACTGTCGGCTCTCCTGCGATCGGTAGACCAACATAGAGGTTCGCACAGCTGGCGAAAACACTCGGCGCCTGGGATACGGCCTGGATCTCGATCTGCGCTCCAGTACAGCTCGCGGAGTAGGCGAGCGTCCAGGTGTAGTCGTCGGCCCCGATCACTTCATCAAGGCCTGCTTCTGCGTACGCCACGGTGTTCCCGTCGTCAGGAATGAAGCCAGTGAGCGTGGTCCGCCGCGAGCCCTCCCCATACATCACAGATTGTGCGTTGCCGTACCCCATGGCGACGCCCACTCTGCGATTCCCGCTAGCCGGCCAGTGGTGCGGCGCCGGCGGAAGCTGCTGAACCACCCTCGTGTACGTTGTGTTGTCGACCAGAGCGGGTCCGGGTAGGTAGGGATCATTGACTTGGGGCCGAAACCAGTGCGACACGCGCGTGCCCGGGAGCGGTACGGGCAGGTCGTCCACGGTACCCGGGATGCCGTCTGCGCCAGGACCAATGCTGGTCTCGTCGTAGCTATTGGTGTAGTCCGAGGGAACGGGAGGAGGGACTTGAACCGGATGTTCCCTGTCGGGGTGTTCGTTGTTCGTATGGTCGAGCCCGAAAGCGCAGTGGCCGAGTTCGTGCAGAAGTGCGTAAGTGGCATCGACGGGCCCCGTGGCCTCCGGGACGCCCGGATTCCCGGGCGGTGAACCCACCGGAGGTTCGTCGATTACGTTGCAGAAGCCGACGCAGTTTGGAACGGCGATTGTCTTGTTGTTCCAGAGCGCTATGGCCTGCAGAACGTATGGCACGAAGTCCGCTGCGCTCGCATCCACACACACGTTGACGGTGAGAGTCGTTGCGGCTCCGCTGTAGCCGTGGACATGGTTGATTCGACCAGGAACATCCTCACCTGGATCGGTAGAGTAGTCGTACACGCCCGCGAAAGCCGGCGCGGCAATGAGGGTTGTCGCCAGGAGCTCCACGA
>JAIOJS010000081.1 GCA_019911795.1 Thermoanaerobaculia bacterium
CCTAACACCGAAGGGCCACCAACAACACCCCTCACCAGAGACCGAGACTCCGCGTGATCGGACTCAGGGCACGACGAGCCGCTACGCAGCCCTTCGCGGGCGCCCGGCGCCGGCCCGCACCCCACCGCGGCGGTCGGGCGAAGACAGTCGGCAAAGCCTGACGAGCCCCTGGAGCTCGATGCGGTCCAAGGCAAGCGGTCGACCCGATGAGCGCCCGTGAGAGACGATGCCTTTCAGACCCTTCGCGAGCCACCGCTCGACGTGCCAGCTCGTCGCCCTGGTACTGCCGAAGAGCACGAAAAGATCGTCGACTACGATCCATTCGACAGTGCCGCTCGAGAGCTCGCTCTCGAGCGCACGCGTCACGCGCGTCGAGCTACACCGCAGGCTTGCGCGCTCGACAGAAAGAGGATCCTGCGAGTCAGCGATGCTCGACACCTTGATGCCATCGGGTGATTCGGTCAGCTTGAGGATCTCTCGAAAACCAACCCGCGTTGCGCTCCGCACAAGCTCCATCGCTTTCTCCGAAGGGATGGAGAGGACGTGGTCGATCGCCGCAATGATTTGGCGCTCCGCAAGACTCCGAGAGCAGCCGCGGGCGCGGGCGAGAATGGGTCCGATCTCGACCCAGTAGGCGCGCTCGTCCTTCAGGCGTAGAGCCTCAAGCCTCCCGGCGTGAACTGGAAGCACGAGTGCAGTCGGAGCAGACCAGTCTTCCCTGCATTTCGTTCGTCCGTTTTGAATTCCGCAGCCGGCTTCGCGCCCGTGCACGGCGATCATTCTAACGCCACAACGGTTCACGAGAAACGGAGGGGCAATGGACGCCGTTGAGTTTCTGACCGCAGCCGAAGCCGCACGGAAGTTGCGGACGACGACCCGAACCGTCTACGCGCTGATCGACTCCGGGGCGCTACGGGCGGTCCGCCTCGGCCGATCGCTACGCATCCCAGTCGAGGCGCTTGGTGCTCTTCCGCCTGCGCGTTTCAGTGCGAAGAGCGACCTGCTCGAGAAAGCCGGTACCGGCTCCGAGCACGCTGCTGGATCTCCTCTCTGCTGAGTGGGGCGCCATGCAAGGCCAGACGAACGAAAGGCCGGCGCCCCGTCCAGAGCCGCCGGCCTCACCACAGCGAGCCGTCGCGACCGCGAGTAGCACCCTGACAGCGGAGAGTCAAGACCGCCCCGTCGTCACCGTCGAGCTCTCCGACGTCTCTCGGGCGGCCTGAGATCTCACCGCCATGCCGCCAACTCGAAAAGTCCTGCTCATGCGGTGGGCCCCGCTCGACTACCAGTCGTCCACTCTCCGCGCTCGGTCGATTCGAACTGACGAGCCTCTGTTGCGCCTGCTGTACCTGGAAATCCTCTTCGCCTTGCACGCCTCAGGCGGAACGCTCAGCGCGGACCCCGAAGAGCTCGAGGACACCGTGGGGCTAGCAGCCCAGGAGATCGGGCGCCTCCTGCCAGTCCTCCTGGCGTTCGGCCAGCGTGAAGGCCGAGGCGGCCTTCAGCTCGACGA